>NZ_BPFI01000001.1:1425740-1782176 GCF_019972135.1 Sulfurovum sp. TSL1
AACATCCCGTTCATTGCCACTTCTGTTTTACCGAACCCTACATCAGCCGAGAGCAGCCTGTCCATCATCCTGCCTGAGCTCATATCATCGAGCATATCATTGATAGCACGCTCTTGGTCTTCTGTATGCACAAAACCGGCCTGCGACATAAAGATAGCATGTTCTTCCATGTTTCTTTTGAACTTGATACCTTTTTTCAAATGACGCTGTGCCGAGAGGTTGATGATCTGTGAAGCGATGGCAAAAAGCTTTTCTCTGACTTTTTCCTTAAGCTTCTTGAAACTGGCTTTCCCCAGCTTATCAAGTATCGGCAATGCACCGCCTTCAGCCACATAACGGTCTATCACTTCAAGATTGGAGACGGGAATGAGCAATGCATCTTGATTTTGATAATGCATCACTACAAATTCACTGGTCGCCCCCAGTACATCACGTTTTTCTATCCCTTTAAAGATACCTACCCCGTAATTCTCATGCACCACATAGTCACCGGGCTTCAGTTCATCCAGAATGATCGTCGCTTTTTTTACCTTTTTGCGTTTAAGAGGCTTGTTGAGTGAAAGAATGAGTTTGTCTGCACCCAAAAGATTGACGATACCCTCCTGATAGACAAACGCTATATTTTCAAAAGAGTCCAACTGGGAACCGCGTACGATACTCTCATTTTTAGCAATGATCGTGATCTCTTTGTCTTTGTGGGATTTGAGTAGTTTATTGGGGTCCACTGCTTCAAGGTCACGGTATTTATGCCCTTCCGGGATGGCAGGCAGTACAAATGCATTTCGTGGGACAAGCGGTTGATCCAACTCGTACACTTCTTTCAGTTCATCCTCCAAGGCAGAGGCAAAAACGCCGTCAAACAGTGTTAAAGCGCTCTCCCCCAGATCATCCAGATGCCATAGTCCAAGCGAATCAATATCTTTGACAAAAGTATCATAACTGCTTCGTTCGGTTCTGTTCCTGAGTGCCTCATACTGGGTTTTGTTCAGTGCCAAAAATGCCGGCGTGAAGGTCAAAGATTCCAGCTCATCGTTGGAACGTTTCTGTGTCCCTTCATCATAGTACTGGATGGTCTCCACCTCTTCATCAAACAAAGAGATACGGTACGGCCTCTGTGCATCTATAGGATAGATATCTATAATGTCGCCACGAAAAGAGACTTCTCCATGGCTGGCAGCAATGTCCGTAAAATGGTATCCCCACTGATACAGTGTATCCTTGAGTTCCTGCATATTTAAAGTATCGCCGAATTCTATGGACCTGCTATCAAACAGTTCCGCTTTTGGGAAAGGGATAAGCAGTGTACGCAGCGGTGAGACCAGTATCTTTTTCTTTGTACTTTTATAGAAAGAAGCCAACTGTATGAACAACTGATGTATCTCTTCATCATAGGCGCGCAGATCTTCCCCTACGCTCACTCGAAGGTCTGGCAACACAAAGGTGTCAAATCCAAGTAACATGGCTATATCTCGTATCTGAACTGCTTCCTTGTCATCTTTACAGATCAGCAGTTTTTCTTCTTGTAACGCTTCTAGGTATTCGTAAATATTACTTTGGTACATCACTCTTCTTTTGCATTTTATTTAAAAATTCTTCTACGACATAAAATGAACCAAAAACCAGATACTGTTCATTTTTGTCTATCTTTCCCTCAAAGTAGCTATAGTTCATACCTACTTTTTGAATGGCTTTTTCTATCTCACTCAAAGTGGTCGCTCTTTGTGAATCAATGGGGATGATCTCTACATGTTTGACCTTAGGTTTCAGTGTTTGTAGCACAGCTTCATAATCTTTGTCATCAAGACTGTTATAGATAAGGATCACCTTATTATCCAATGCTTTTTCTATTGCCTTTGCCGCTAAAGGGTTATGTCCCACATCGATACGGATGTTTTGTGTCAAGGGATAAAAACGTCCGAAGAGTTCCAAGGTGCGAAGATCATTGATATTGTAAGAGATATCCAAAATATCCAAAGCCTGCAGTGCCACTGAAGCATTCTCGATCAAATACTCTCCCCATAACTTCTCTTTTGCGATAACTTTCAACTTCGACACACTCTGGGATGAAGGTAGATGGAGATACAGTATGGCACCCTTCTCCTCCACGATCTTTTGGGCAACATCCAGTACCTCATCATAGACTTGCGGCGCCAGCAATACTTGCTTTTGTATACTGCGTATTTTCGTACCGGCTATGGCTTCGATGCTTTCACCCAAGAAAGCCTGATGGTCTATGCCTATCGGCGTGATGACAGAAAGTGCCTTATCACAGACATTGGTCGCATCGAATTCTCCGCCTAACCCTGCTTCCAAAACCATCAGATCACAATTTTCAAAGACCACAAAGGCTAGAAGTGTCGTATACTCAAAGTAACTCAGACTTTCACTCAACTCCTTACCCAGGATGACAAAAAGACTTTGATGTGCTGCTTCAAGTACGTCATCCGGACTGTCACTGCCGTTGAGCCAGATACGTTCATTGAACTTTAAAATATGAGGAGAAGAGAAGTGTCCGACCTTCAGACCGCTTTTATAAGCCAAATATGCGATCATACGACCCGTTGAACCCTTTCCGTTGGTTCCCACGATATGCACCGTTCTAGGCTGTCTGATATGTGGTTTCAACAGACCATAGGCATGATGTACACGCTGATGGTCTATTTCTTTATAGTAAAGAGGTTTATGTTGAAGAAATGTATCAAAAGCGTCCATCATTTCGTTTCTTTTAACATCCCTTTAGCACTGACATATGCCAGGAATTCATCCAGTGCTTTTCCCAATCCTAAACGTAGAGCCTCTATTCTCAGTGCAGAAGAGGTCAATGAACTTTCCTGAATATCTGATTCAACAATACTGCTGATTGTTTTCCTTTCTCTACCCTCTTTAGTGACCATATAAAACTTGACCCTGATGACTGCGCGGTACCGAGTGACATAACCATTTTCATAGGAAAGCGGTATAAAAGTGCTTCCTGCATAAGAGAGCCTGATTTTACTTTGTGCCTCTTCTTTAGAAACGATACGTCCCTTAAATCGTGTGTAGACCAAACGGTTCATCTCATCTTTTACATAAGGTGCATTTTCAGGTTCAGCCCTGTCAACACTGACCTCCACATACACTGTATCGGAAAAAACATGCTGGATCATATGAGAAGAGGGTTTATATCCGCATGCACTGACAAGTAAGAGTATACTGACGGTCATCCAGAATTTTAAAATCATACGCATACGTCCCTCTCTTTTTATATTTTTTTAGCTTGGTTTTACCGCTAAATTCACTAATTTATTCGGTACCACGATCTCTTTGACGATACTCATGCCTTCAAGCCATTTTGCTCCGGCTTCTTTTGCTGCAGACAGGATCTCATCTTGCGTGGCAGAAGGGTTCACCTCTATCTCCGTACGTTTTTTACCGCCTATCATGACGACATACAGAACACTCTCCTGCACAAAGACCTCTTCTTTCACTTCAAGGACCGACTGCAGGTTTTTACGCCCGAACAATACTTCACTCAGTTCTGTTGTCACATGAGGAATGATAGGTTCAAGAAGGTTGAGCATAATATACAACCCTTCGGTCCAAACAGCTCCATCATCTTGTTTATCCAATGCATTCAGAGCTTCCATACAGGCTGCAATGAGTGTATTGAAGGCAAATGTCTTCTCATAGACATCGGATGATTTTTGCAGGGCTTCATACACTTTGACACGGGCAAGTTTTGCCTCTTTGCTCAAAGACCCTTGATCGATCTGAGGCAAGCTGTTCTGTGTCACTTTCTCTTTTCTGTCATAGAGTTTTTTGATGAACCTAAATGCACCCTCTACTGCGGAATCGTTCCACTCAAGCTCTTTGGCCGGCGGTGCGGCAAAAAGGGTAAAGAGTCTGGCCGTATCTGCACCATACTTCTCTACCAGTGCATCCGGGTCTACCGTATTTCCTTTGGATTTACTCATCTTCGCACCGTCCATCAGCACCATTCCCTGGGTCAAAAGCCTCTCAAACGGTTCATTGATATCATGGTAACCAAGATCACGCAGTACTTTTGTAAAGAAACGTGCATACAACAGGTGCAAGATGGCATGTTCGATCCCGCCGATATACTGATCTACTCCCAACCAGTAATTCGCTTCCTCTTTGTCAATACCGACTTCATTCCACTTCTTAGGGTTGGTCGCATAACGGAACTGGTACCAGCTTGACTGTACAAAGGTATCGAGTGTATCTGTTTCACGTACAGCCTCTTCACCACACTTGGGACAGGCACAGTGCTTCCATGTCGGATGATTATCCAGAGGATTCCCCTCACCTGTGATCTCTACATCTTCAGGCAGAGCGATAGGAAGATTCTCTATCTTTTCAGGTACGAGTCCGCAGCTCTTACAATGTACAAAAGGTATAGGCGCACCCCAGTAGCGCTGGCGGCTGACACCCCAGTTTCTCAGTTTGAAGTTTGTCGTGCCTTTTCCGAATCCTGCCTCTTCGAACATCGCAATGATCTTCGCTTTAGCCTCGTAATTGCCCAACCCTGTAAAAGCTGCAGAATCAACAAGCTCTCCTTCAAGCGTATAGGGCAGTTCTTCCCCTCCGCTGATCACTCTTTTGATCGGAAGATCATATTTGCTTGCGAACTCGAAGTCTCTCTCGTCATGTGCTGGTACAGCCATAACCGCTCCGCCGCCGTAAGAGGCCAGTACAAAGTTCGCTGTCCATACAGGGATCTCCTCTCCGGTAAGAGGATGGATCACAGAGATACCAAGAGGATATCCCTCTTTGTCCGCCTGTGCTCTTTCACGTTCTGTCATGTTGGCGATATGCGTGATCTTCTGCGCTGTAGCTTCATCAAGCAGATCATGCTCTACAAGATACTTCGTGATAGGGTGTTCCGCTGCCAGTGCAGAGTATGTGACACCGTAGATCGTATCTGGACGTGTGGTAAATACCGTGTATTTGTCAAAATGTCCACCCAATTTCTCTTTGCTCGCAGCACTGAGTTCAAATTCAAATTCGAGCCCCTGGGATTTACCTATCCAGTTGCTTTGCATCGTCAGTACCTGTGAAGGCCACTTCCCTTCAAGCTCTTTTAGATCCTCAAGCAGGTCATCTGCATACTTGATGATGTCCAGGTAATACCCAGGCATCTCTTTGAGCTGTACTTCATTGTCACAACGCCAGCAACACCCCTCTTCCACCTGCTCATTTGCCAGAACCGTATGACAATCCTCACACCAGTTCACCGTCGTAGATTCACGATAAAGCAGGTTCTCTTCGAACATCTTGATAATGAACTCCTGTTCCCACTTCGTATAGAGTTCATCACAGGTCGCAAATTCACGTGTTTTAGAAAATGAAAGTCCGAGTGCATTGAGCTCTTTTCTCATATAATCAATATTTGAATAGGTCCAATCCTTAGGGTGACGGCCGTGTTTGATCGCAGCATTCTCTGCAGGCATACCAAACGCATCCCAACCGATCGGGTGGAGTACATTAAAATCCTGTTTTCTATAGTAACGTGCGAATGCATCACCTATCGCATAATTACGTACATGTCCCATGTGCAAACGCCCACTTGGGAAAGGGAACATACTCAAGATATATTTTTTCTTTCTTGTTAAGGCATCATCCGGCTCAAAAGCCTTCTCCTCATCCCATCTGTTTTGCCATTTGGCTTCAATCTCACTTGGATTGTAACTCATATTTTCTCGCTTCATTGTTGTGATTATTTAATTAGGGAGATTATATCCAATATGGGGTTAGAAATGAATTGAAAGGGATAGATATCCTGCATCTCACCCTTCTCTCAGAGTATCAGGGGGATTTTCTACAGCACATCCGCAATCCAAGCTTAGGTAACATTTTATTGCCACTTTTTGTTCTGACTTTCCTCTTTATATTTAACTGTTTTATACCAATCAAAAGTAAAATTTAACTACAATAATAGCAATAAAACCAAGGAGTTTGTTTGTCTTTAGCCTTAGCAAGAAAATACCGTCCTGCAACCTTCGATGACCTCATCGGACAAGAATCCGTTTCACAAACACTCTCACTTGCACTTGAGGGGAACAGACTCTCCCACGCCTATCTTTTTTCGGGACTTAGGGGGAGTGGAAAAACATCTACCGCACGTATCTTTGCCAAAGCTTTACTCTGTGAGAAAGGTGAGACTTCCCACCCTTGCGGTACCTGTACACATTGTATGATGGCGAGTGAAAGCAGCCATATGGATATCATCGAGATGGATGCTGCTTCCAACCGTGGTATCGATGACATCAAAGACCTTATAGAACATACCAAATACAAGCCAAGCTCCGCACGCTACAAGATCTTTATCATCGATGAAGTCCATATGCTTACCAATCAGGCGTTCAATGCCCTGCTTAAAACGCTGGAAGAGCCGCCTGATTTTGTCAAGTTCATACTGGCAACGACAGATCCTCTGAAACTGCCTGCCACCATCCTTTCTCGTACGCAGCATTTCAGGTTCAAAAAAATTCCTCAAAACCTTGTACTCAAACACTTGGAGCATATCTTGGATCTGGAGAACATAGAGTATGAAAGAGATGCCCTGGACATCATAGCGCGTTCTGGAGCGGGGAGTCTGAGAGATTCGCTTACACTGATGGATCAGGCCATTGTCTACTCCAAGAACTTTGTCGATGTCAATACGGTCACAGGGATGCTTGGCATCATTGAACCCAGCCATTTGGAAACACTGCTCTCTGACATTATGGTTAAAGATACGGCAAAAGTATTGGCCTTTATCAAAATGGCAGCAGATTATGAAGCAGAAATGATACTGGATGAACTGACACTCTATCTCAAAGATCTGCTGCTCAATGCCAAAGGCAGATTCAGCCCGATGATCATAGAGCGTTTCTTCAGGGTGATCGCTGAATCCAAAAGTTTACTCGCTCTGGGAAGTGATAATGGATTTGTACTCTCCCTGACACTCTTTAAAATGATGGAATCTTTGGAGATCAAAGATATAGATACCATGATACGTGGGTTGGAACAGGAACTTAAAGGGATTGAAGTCTCTGAAATTATGGTGGCCGCTCCTTCAAAGGACATTGCAGCACCCTCTGAGATCATCACCATCACTGAAGAGGAGATCGACGCTTCACTTCCCAAAACTACAGCAGCTCAAGCAGAGCCTGTCGCAGAGGAGAGAACACCTGAAGCTTCACCTGAGGTCAGAGAAACACCGGTCATGCACCATGAGCCTACGCCTCTGATGGAAGAAGAAACAGTTCCTGCCGATATACAACCGATGACCCAGCCAGAAGTCACACAGCCCTCGACACCGACCATAAACCCCCATCAAAAAACATTCGATGCCCTGGTACAAAAACTCTATGACAGGGACTATGATCTGGGTGCCTGTTTTGAACGTAATATTGCTTTTGAGAACTTTGAAGATCATAAACTTACATGGGCCTCTATGGCAGAAGGCGAAGATAAAAAAATGCTCATTACCCATTGGGGATTGATCAATATGTTCGTGAAAGATATTTTTGGTTTTGAAACCAAAATTGTCAATATACCTAAAAAAAAAGTAAGTAGCGAAACCCTAAAGGAAGAAACAGAAGAGCCGCCAAATGAGATCCCTGCACATCAGGATGCAGATGCTGCCTCCATGATAGAAGATATCGAAATGAAAAGTTCATGCATCGCTCCTGAAGCCGGAGAGACTGAAGCAGCCAAAGAGAAAGACCCTTCCACTCTGCTTGAAGAACCCATGATCAAAGAAGCTATCGCTCTCTTTGACCCCAAAAAAGTAAGGATCAAACGTAATACCTAGGGAGAAAAGCGCTCTTTAGGTATCTATCCATGCCTGTGTCACAATCTTAGGTTTATCGTCATAGATCTTGATCTTCTCAGCCCCTATACAGCGCCCATTATCATCAAGTTCAAACACAACCATTTGAAGCAATGCTTTACACTCATCAGGTACGTTGAAATGACCTCCAATACCTGTAAGCACCCGTTTAAGAGGGATTTCTGAATCCATCCCGATAACTCCGTCCCTGCACCCGGTCAGACCCACATCTGTCACATAACAGCAGCCATCGTGTATCTGCAGGTCATCTGTAGCGACATGGGTATGTGTCCCGAGTATCGCAGAGACATCCTCTTTGAGCATATGCAAAATGACCTGTTTCTCTGAACTTGCTTCCGCATGCATATCAAGGATGATGTGTTTGAATCCTTGTGCTTTGAGCTTCTCTACCTCTTCAACGATCATGGTAAATGGATTATCGGCCAAAGGCATGGTGTAATGTCCCATAAGATTTAAGATCGCTGTTTTATGTCCCAGGAGCGTTGTTTCATAGATACCTTTGCCCGGTGTAGCCTTAGGATAGTTCATGGGGCGTATCAGGGGATAACTCTCAAAGATCTCAAGGATCTCTTTTTTATCAAAACTGTGATTTCCTCCCGTCATCATATCGATGCCGTATCCCAGTAGTTCAATACAGTTTTTTTCAGTGAGACCAAAACCATGACTCGCATTTTCATAGTTGGCTATCATAAAGTCTACAAAATGTTCTTGTTTGAGACGTGTTAAATGGCGTTTGATCATCAAGCGTCCAGGTTTACCTACGATGTCACCGATAAACCCGATTTTCAACGTTCTCTCCTACTTAGTGTTTGCTTTTCCGGTAAATGGAAGCAGTGCACTTGCCCACGTCAGTCCGCCACCGAAAGTATCGAGTAACATGAGATCACCTGTTTGCAGTCTTCCCGATTCCCAGATATCGTTCAATGCCATAGGTATGGACGCTGCAGAAGTATTTCCATATTTCCCTACGGTAAGCACCACCTGATCTTCTCTCATCTTCAGCGCATCACCCACTGCTTTGATAATACGGTAATTTGCCTGATGCGGGATAAAGTGCGGTATATCATCCGCATTGATCTTATTTTTGGCCAATATCTCTTTGACATCTTTTGTCAACGTTTTTACTGCCAATTTAAAGGTTTCATTTCCCTTCATCTGTACAAAGTTCAACCCTTGATCTATCACTTCCTGGCTTGCAGGATGCACAGCACCAGGTGCAGGTGTCACCAAAAAGTCCGCATAGGATCCGTCTGCACTTGCATGGATGTCAATAAATGCTTCGTCTTTATTGGATGTAGCCGAGATCACCGCAGCACCTGCACCGTCTCCGAACAAGATACATGTACTTCTGTCTGTATAATCGACCACAGAAGAGAATTTTTCTGCCCCCACCACCAGCACATTTTTTTTCATGTCTGACTCAATAAACGCCTTTGCGATAGTCAGAAGATAGACAAACCCACTGCATGCCGCAGAGATATCAAAAGCCTGAACATCCCTGATACCTATCTTCTCTGAGATAAGACAGGCTGTGGAAGGCATGTTGAAATAATCAGGTGTTACAGTAGCACAGAGGACCAGATCGATCTCTTCTTTTGCTACACCTGAACGCTCTATTGCCACTTCACAGGCTTTAGCAGCCATATCACTTGTATACTCATCTTCTGCAGCTATATGACGTTCTTTGATACCCGTACGCTTTACGATCCATTCATCAGTGGTATCTACCATCTTTTCAAGATCTGCATTGGATAAAATCTTTTCAGGTACGTATGCACCTATAGATCTGAATGCCGCATATATGGGTTTTATTGGTGACATAGTTGTCCTTAACGAATAATATAAAGTCTGTTATTTTACCATAAATTTATAAGTTTTAGGGGGTAGTTTCGCTGGGTGGTCGGTCTAAAGTACGTAGGTACCTTAGACTTATTTGGTATCAGATAGAAGCGTTTCTATGGTTTTATTGACATCTGACTCGGTATAGCGTATCGCCTGGAATATAGCATTTTTGATGGCTTTTGCATTAGAACTACCATGAGAAATAATGGCACATCCATTGATACCCAGGAGTGGTGCACCGCCATACTCTGCATAGTCGACTTGCTTTTTCATATTTCCGAACACTTTTCTTTTCATCATCAGTGCACCGATCTTTGCCGGCAATGATTTTCGGATATGTTGTCTCATCAGTGTAAAGATGGTCGATACCACACCTTCACTTGTCTTCAGTAGAATGTTACCTGTAAAACCATCACAGACAACAACATTCACGTTACCGTTAAAGATGTCTCTACCTTCAACGTTACCCACAAAGCCTTTTAAACCTTTGAGCAGTTTAAAGGCAGCTTTGGTCAACGTATTACCTTTGGAGTCTTCAGACCCATTAGATAAAAGTCCTACCTTGGGAGAGGCGATACCTAGGATCTGTTGAGCATAGGCTTCTCCCATCGCACCAAACTCATATAGGTTCTGAGGTGTACAGTCTGTGACTGCACCTACATCCAGTACCAATGTCTTAGTAGTCACAACACTTGGCATCAATGTGGCAAGTGCAGGCTTGGAGATATGCGGTAAACGCCCTATACGCAATGTAGCCAATGTCATGGTTGCACCACTATGGCCCGCTGAAACGACTGCAGATGCTTCTTTCTCACGTACAAGTTCTACCGCTTTATAGATAGATGATTCTTTACGCTTGAGTGCATCTGTGGCCTGATCGCTCATCGATATCACATCGGTAGCTTCAACAATTTCAACTTTGTCTGCATAATACGGGGGAAGGAAAGAACGTATCTCTTCTGTGTTACCTACTAGAATAGGGAGGAATTTTTCAGTTTCCAGTGCTTGAACCACACCTTCTATAATAGGCTCAGGACCGAAGTCCCCGCCCATAGCGTCAATCGCGATCTTGATCATTAAGATTACGCTTTAGTTTTTTTGTACTCACCAGTAGTCATATTCATGTGGTGAGGCATTCTCCATGTTCCATCTGCATCTTTTACTGGCATTGGTAATGTCAATTTGTAATGTGTTCTTCTTTTCGCTGCTCTTGTGTGACTCACACGTCTTTTAGGTACTGCCATTTTTTGTCCTTTGTTACAATTTTATTTAATATTCCACTTCAAAATCTTCATCACTATCGGCACATTTGCTGCAATAGTTATAAGTATTTTTAAATGTATTTATTTCGCTCTGTAGTATGTACGAAATATCTATTTCGCCATCTAAAAACTCTATTATATCTAAATCATCTTTATCTTCGGATACGATATCGCTCAGTCTAAGTTGCAGTTTATTGTCCACGTCATACTTGTATGTGTCTCCACATCTATCACAGTCCAACTCGATACTGCCGCTCATGTGTGCATCTAAAGTTACTTGATGATAACCACTCTTCTTTAAAGTCCCTACCAGTGTCACACCCTCTGAACTCACTTCAACGGGTTTCGGTGTGGAACCTATTTTGTCAAAAACTATTTTCATAGTTTTTGACTTAGTGAATTTCTCTCTGTGCAAAAAAGAAGTTAATTTCATTGATTGCATTTTCAACAGAATCACTTCCATGTACTGCATTGGCATCGATGCTGTCAGCAAAATCTGCTCTGATCGTACCAGGCTCAGCTTCTGCAGGGTTCGTAGCACCCATAAGCTCTCTGTTTTTAGCCATTGCATTTTCACCTTCAAGTACTGTTACAACAACAGGTCCTGAGATCATGAAATCTACAAGATCTTTAAAGAAAGGTCTTTCTGAGTGGATAGCGTAAAATGCTTCTGCATCTACACGAGAAAGTCTTGTTTTCTTTGTTGCTGCGATTCTAAGGCCTGCTGCTTCAAATCTTGCAAGAATCTGTCCTACAACATTTTTTGCTACTGCATCTGGTTTGATGATTGATAATGTTTGTTCCATACTTATATTCCTAAGCGATTAATTTACTTCCAATATGAAATTTAGTGGAGAGTATTCGGGCGGAATTTTACCGAATAAAGTATTAAAATAAGTTTAAGTTTTGAGAGGGTTAAGGGGGGGGGTATAAATGAGACTACCAGAAGGTAGTCTCTGTAAAGTACTAAAAATTAGTCTTCTACAACATTTCTATGTGCTGCTCTGTCTTCAAGAGAAATATCATCTCTCATTGGCATTTCAGCATCTGGGTTCTCCATAACATAGTTTAGACCATCAATGTAGTTTTCACCATTGAAGTAATCTTTGTGCTCAGCAGTGAACGGCATATCCCAAGTAATACAACCTTCAGTTGGACATGCTTCTGCACATGCTGGAGAATCAAAGTGATCTACACACTCAACACATTTGTCAGGGTACACATAGTAGTACTCCTCACCCGTTGGATTATCATCCTCATCTACGATTGCTTCTACTGGACATTCGTCAATACAAGCTGCACAGTTTATACATGTATCACCAATAATTACTGCCATATTTATTCCTTTTTATATAAGATAGGAAACTATAGCTAAAGATATTTAAAAAAACTTTAAACCCATTAGATAATTTGTTAAAGTGTATAAAAATGATTCATTTATTACACTATATTAAACACTAAATATTTAAATATCTTTTGATATCTTCTACCCTGTCTGTCTTCTCCCAGTTAAAACCTTCTTCTTCTCTTCCGAAGTGACCGTACGCTGCAGTTCTGCGGTATATAGGTTTAAGCAGATCCAATGCATCCATAATACCTTTAGGTGTCAGGTCAAAAAGTGACTCTACGCACGCTGTGATCTTAGATTCGTCCACTGTTGCGGTGCCATGTGTATCTACATAGATAGAGACCGGTTTGGCTACACCGATCGCATAGGCTATCTGCAGTGTTGCTCTGTCACATACACCTGCAGCCACAAGGTTTTTCGCTACGTATCTTGCCGCATATGCAGCAGATCGGTCCACTTTTGTAGGATCTTTTCCAGAGAAAGCTCCCCCGCCATGAGGACAAGAACCACCATAGGTATCGACAATGATCTTTCTACCTGTAAGTCCGGCATCTCCTTGAGGACCGCCGATCACAAAACGTCCCGTAGGATTGATATGATAGGTAATATCATCAGACATCAGCTCTGCCGGTATAACGGCTTTGATCACTTCTTCAAGTACCGCTTTTTGTACCTGTTCAAGCGTCACTTCAGGATGATGCTGCGTTGAAACAACGATCGTATCTATCGCAACAGGTTTTCCCTCTACATACTTCACTGAAACCTGTGCTTTACCATCCGGGCGTAAAAACGGGACAGTACCATTTTTACGGACTTCCGCCAGTTTGGCTGTGATCTTGTGTGCCAATGAGATAGGCAAAGGCATCAGCTCTTTGGTCTCATTACAGGCATATCCGAACATCAATCCCTGGTCACCCGCGCCGATCTCACCTGAAGCCTGATCCACACCCTGGTTGATATCCGGGCTCTGCTCCCCTATGCCGTTGAGTACGCCTGCAGACCTATAGTCAAACCCATAACTTGCATCCGTGTACCCTATCTCTCTTACCACCTCTCTTGCAATCTCTTGCATCGGCGCATACGCTGTTGTCTTTAGTTCTCCTGCAATAACACAAAAACCATTACTCAGTAACGTTTCACAAGCCACTCTTGCCTGTGGATCTTTTTCGATGATATAGTCAAGTATAGCATCTGAGATCTGATCAGCCATTTTATCCGGATGACCCTCGGTTACCGATTCACTTGTAAAAATGTATTCGTTAGCCATTTTTTTCCTTTAATTAATTCTCATTGAAGTATGGCAAAGCAATGCTTCAATTTTCCAGAGAAGCTGCCCTTTGATACCTCTCACTTCTGCTCTAAAGAGCGATGCCGATAAATCACTCAATGATTTTCGGTCAAGTTTCGCCATTCGGCTCAGAGAATTTTGAAATATTTGTTCACTGTCACTGAACTTGATACAATACCTCAAAAGGTACTGTATCAAATACAGCTTTCATGTAGAAGAAGCCTCCTCTACATGATCTTTTGTGCCAATTGCTCCGGCAGTATCCCCAAAGACTCTTCTACCAACCTGGTATTACCATGGGTGATAAATGCATCAGAATACTCAAATGTTGTCAATGCCACATCCTGAATCTTTTTTTGACTTAAAAGTTCCAGGATCGCTGAACCCACGCCCCCCTGTGCTGCAGAATCAGAAAAAACAAACCATTTTTTATACTTAGTGCTTAAATCCACAAGCATCTCTTCATCCAATGGCTTAACAAAACGCAGGTCCAGCACGGCAGGATCTGCTTCAACCAGTTCGGCCACTTTTTGGGCACGTCCGACACCATTACCGTACCCGATAAAGAGTATCTCTTCACCCTCTTTGAGCAAAACGGACTTCCCCAGTTCATAGGCCGGACTCTCTGTGTCTTCTGCCAAAAATGCCCCTCTAGGATATCTAAAAGCACAAGGGTGGTCATACTCTTTGGCAAATTGCATACAGAGCTTCATCGTTGTTTCATTGTAGGGTGCCAGCAGCGTCATGTTAGGAATGCCCCTTAAATAAGAGATATCAAAAGCACCCTGATGTGTCTCTCCATCCTCTCCCACAATACCTGCTCTGTCCAGCGCGAATGCGACACCCAGGTCCATGAGCGCGATATCATGGATGACCTGATCATACCCGCGTTGCAAGAATGTGGAGTAGATCGTACAGAAAGGTTTAAATCCTTCTTTTGCCAATGGCCCCATAGAGGTCACAGCATGCTGCTCTGCGATGGCAACGTCCCAAAAACGCTCAGGGTATTTTTTAATGGCAGCACTTAAACCCGTACCGCTTGGCATTGCAGCTGTCACACCGACCACTTTGCCATCTTCATCTGCAAGTTCTACCAGGGTATCGGAAAAAATAGCGGTTGCAGCCTTAGCCACTCCGGTTTTTTTAGGCGTTTCACCTGTTTTAAGGTCAAAAGCACTGACCCCGTGCCAATGCTCTTTGGTCCCTTCAGCGATCTCGTACCCCTTCCCTTTAGTGGTCTGTGCATGTATGAGTACCGGTTTGCCTAATGCTTTGGCGACTTCCATCGTCTCGATAAGGGATTCAATATCGTGTCCGTCCACGGGTCCGATATACTCGATACCCATCTCTTCAAATATAATACCCGGCGTAATGAGCTTGAAAGACTCTTCAAACCGTTTTGCCATATAGGTCGCACCTTCAGGCAGATGATCCAGGACCTTTTCTACCCTGCCCTTGAATTTCTGATAAAATGAACCGGCCATCGTTTGAGAAAGCAGTTTACTGATGGCACCGATGGGTTTGGCGATACTCATTTCATTGTCGTTCAGGATGATCACTACAGGGTATTTTCTGTCTCCCAGTTCGTTCAGGGCCTCATACACCATCCCAGCGCTCATACTTCCATCACCGATAAAGGCAACAGGTATCCTTTTTTCACCTTTCAGTGCTATGGCTTTGGCTGCACCCACTGCCAGTGAAATAGAGGTCGAACTGTGCCCTGCCACATAATAATCATACTTGGATTCTTTGGGTTTGGTATATCCGCAGATACCGCCAAACTGTCGTAAAGAATCAAACCTGTCCCATCTGTCCGTCAAGAGTTTATGGGCGTATGCCTGATGACTGACATCAAAAATAAAAGGGTCCTTCTCTACATCAAACACTTTATGCATAGCCACGATAAGATCTGTTGCACCCATAGTAGAACTCAGGTGTCCACCGTTTTTACTTACCGTATCCAATATCTTTTGTCTGATCTCTCCGGCTAAAGTATTGAGTTCGTCTATGGAATGTGCTTTTATATCTATCATCTTTTTATTTCCCTAGCAAATAGGCACTCAGCAGTTTTTTTGTGAAAACGATCTGGGCATCATCATACACCAAACCTAGATCATCTGCCAAATTTTTCAGTTCTTTTTTCGTTACTTTGTTCATCGTATTCTGCTGGACCTTGTGTTGGATAAAATCATCTAAAATAAAAGGCTTCACCTCTACTTCATCTGCTTTGACCACCTCAACTTTTTTCAAGCTATCACTTCTAAAAAATGTTTAAAGAAGACATCATTTTGTTTTGCTGTGCCTATCGTGATCCTCATGGCATTCATTCCATAGGAGGCAAGGTTACGGATGATGACACCGCGTTTAAGCAGCGCATCCGCTATCTTTGTGGCATCCATACTTTCATCAAACATATAGGTAATGAAATTCGTATAACTCTCTATGTATTCAAATCCCTGTTCTTCTGCAAAAGCCTCGTAGCGTTTGATCTGCTCCTGATGCAGTGCGATAGACGCTTCTACAAAACTGTTATCTTTGCATGCCTCTATGGCCACGGCCAAAGAGAGTGTAGAGATATTAAACGGGGGTCTCATTTTATGCAGTTCTTTGATCAGTTCGGCCTGTGCGATACCATATCCTACACGCATACCGCCCAGACCATGTGCTTTGGAAAATGTACCCAGATAGATGACATTCTCATACTCCAACAGGTCATTTGGCGTGATCGCATATTGTGGATCTTTGGCTGCAGCATACTCCATATAGGCACCGTCCACAACGACCAGTGTATCCTTATCTACTGCATGAATGATCTTTAAGACCTCTTCTTTACTTGTCGCATCCCCTGTAGGGTTGTTCGGTGTACAGAGGTAAATGATCTTTGGTCTATGCATACGGTAGGCTTCCATAAATTCATCATACTTATGCGTATAGCTTGCCGTACGAAGGATTCTTGCACCCATCTGCTTTGCATAGATCTCATACATGGCAAAGGTCACTGCAGACATCAATACAGAAGCGTTTTCATCCAAGAGTGCACGAGAAACGAATTCTATCACCTGGTCAGAACCCGCACCGATGATGATATTGTCATCATGGACATGAAACTTTCTGCTCAATGCGGCCTTAAGTTCGAACATACTGTCATCAGGATACAGGTGCGCGATGTCAGCATTGGACCTGATCACTTTGGCGATAGCCGGGTTTGTACCTATCGGGTTTTCATTGGAAGCGAGTTTTACCACGTCTTTCGCAGCAATACCGAATTGACGTACCACAAGCTCTATAGGTTTACCTGCTTCATATGTTTGAATGTTCTCTAATACTTTGTTAAATTTCATACTGATTCTTCTCCATCCCTGCTTACTGCTTATTTTAAATATCGTCTATCTCTTTCACATAAGAACCTAATATTTTGATCTCATCTTTATGTTTTTCCAAAATAGGTTTGATATGTGTATCATTTTGGTGCCCATGAAATTCTATAAAAAAGATCGACTCCCCCTCTACGATATGCGACTTGATCTTTGTCAGGTTCACATGTGCCTCTTCAAAATCATTCAGAAAATTCACTAAAGAACCCGGTTTATTCGAAAGCCTTACCAGTAAAGAGGTTTTATCGTTCCCTGATGCCGCATTTTCAAAGTCAGAGATAATGAAAAAACGTGTTCTGTTGTTCGTATCATCTTCTACATTATTGAAACGTATAGGCAGGTTATTTAATTTTGCTGCCACTGCAGGACAGAGTGCTGCAGCAGTGTCATCTTTTAGGGCAAGTTTTGCCGCTTTCACGGTAGATTCCACAGGGATATGTTCTACTTCATCTAATCCCAGGTCCTGTAGAAACTTACGGCATTGTCCAAAAGCGATATCTTTAGAGTAGATCTTTGTGATCTTTGTGATATCATCACTGACTGTGGCAAAGGCCATATGTACATCCAGGCACACTTCGGCAATGATCTTAAGGTCATACTCGTCCAGGCAATTGATCGTATCACTGACAATGCCGTTAGACGAGTTTTCTATAGGGATGACTCCAAATTTTGCTGTGCCTTTTTTGACTTCACGAAACACACCCGGGATAGAGCTGATAGGCAAGTATGCACTCATGGCTCCAAACTTGTTCTCGGCTGCCTGATGCGTAAAACTTGCTTCAGGCCCTAAATAGGCTACACCTTCAGGAAGCTCAAGATTTCTGGCCACGGCAAACATCTCTAAAAAGAGTGCGTCTATCGCCTGATCGGTCAGTTTTCCTTTATTTTGACTTTTTAAGCGGTTCAGAATAGCCTGTTCACGTTCAGGACGGTAGATAGGTGCACCGGTTGTATTCTTCACTTCGCCTACCTGATGTACCAACTCCATACGTTGATTATAGAGTTCTAACAAGGCATCATCGATGCTGTCTATCTTTACTCTCAGCTCCTCTAAAGTCATATGCTCATCCTGCCTTTTTGCTTTACTTATCCAGATACTCAAGCTCTAAACGTACTTGGTCTTCATACGTTTCACGCTGACGTATCAGTCTGTCTTTCCCGCCTTGAAGTGCCACTTCTGCAGCTTTTGCACGTGTATTGTAGTTACTTGCCATCGTAAATCCATAGGCACCTGCAGAATGCACCACGATAAGGTCATTATGTTCCAGCGGCGGAAGAGGCACGTTTTTACCGAAGAAATCTCCGCTTTCACATACCGGTCCTACGACATCTGCAGGTGTCTTTTCACCCTCTTGGAGCACCGCCTCGATCTTATGATACGCATTATAGAGGCTTGGACGAATAAGATCGTTCATTGCACCGTCTACAATGACAAAACGCTTCCCGTCATTGACTTTTTCATAAAGCACCTTGGTAAAAAAGGCACCGGCATTGGCAACCATGTAACGTCCCGGTTCACAAAGCAGCGTCACATCAAGTCCTTTGGTCGCTTCAAATATGGCCTGGGTATACACTTCAGCAGGTATGGTGACCTCATCATCATACACGACACCGATACCCCCGCCTACATCAAAGAACTTAATATCGATCTTGATCGCTTTAAGTGAACGAACCAGGTCTGCTACGATCATACATGACTCACGTATAGGCTCGATCTTTGTAAGCTGCGAGCCGATGTGGAAATGGATCCCCACAGGATTTAAAAACTCCGATCTGTTGGCATAGATATACATGCGTTTTGCCATATCTATCTCTACACCGAATTTGTTTTCATGCAATCCAGTTGAGATATACGGGTGTGTTTGCGGGTCGATATTAGGATTGACCCTGATAGAGATACGTGCTTCTTTACCCAGCTCTTTGGCTACCATCTCTACACGTTTCATCTCCGCTTCACTCTCCAGGTTAAGCAGTAAAATATCCTGTTCCAGTGCTTCACGTATCTCATCATCACGTTTTCCTACACCGGAGAAAATGATCTTATATTTATCTACACCTGCTGTCAATGCACGTTTGACCTCACCGATACTCACACAGTCAGCACCCGCACCAAGCTTGGCCAAGTGAGCGATCACAGAAAGGTTCGAATTTGCTTTTACTGCATAATTGATAAGTGATTTTTTACCTGCAAACGCATCTTTCAGTGTGTTATATCTATTTTCAATATAATCAAAATCATATATATACAAAGGCGTGCCGTATTTTTCTGCCAATGCTTTATAATCAATATTCATGTATCCTGTCCTGTATGCTCAATACCCTGAGTCTATTTTAGGGTGATTTTATCTAAAAGTTGATTAAAAGGTACATTTAAAGTGCTGGAGGGGATTACAGAAGGCTTCTTTCATCTGTAAAATAGATATACATGGCATAGGCCCACAAAAGCATGACAGGGAGTATCGCTGTCACTTCAGGAAGTAAAACACCATTGCCTCCCATTTGACTCAAACCAAACAATATACCCCAAATTCCAAATGTTACACCCAAAGAGAGTGCGATCACTCCACCCATATTCATCATTCTGGCATGAAACGGGAGTTTGAAAAATAAAATCAGTAACAGGGCCAGTGAAAAAAGTGGTACGACCACTTTGTCATAGAAGGATGCCCTGATCTTATCTGAACTGAGATTTTGTTTATACAATAGCTCCCATGTCATATAGGCATCCCGTATATTCAATGCTTTACCTTCATACAGTGACTCTATGATCTTAGGTTTATAGCCCTCTAATGTCTCTATACGTGCTTTATGTTCTACGGTATATCTTTTCAATTCCCCGTTTTCATAGATATGTGTCTTCAGCGTCGCATCATGTGCCGTCCATGTTTCACCATCGAATGTTGCTACAGGCGCATTGATCGTATACCGTACCTGATACCCTTCGACTTTGAAGATCGTGATATCTTTGATCTTTTTTTCTATAGGATCAAGCTTGGTGATATAGACAAAAGTATCATTGTATTTGAAAAAAAGATCATTCACATCATAGGTACCCAATTTATTTTCCAGAAGGAATTCCGCTTTGTCCTTTGCATAAGAAAACTCTGTGGTATGCAAGGTTAAAAAAATGATATAGGTCAAAGCGCTGACTGCGAATAATGGCAAAAAAAGTCTTTTTTTACTATACCCAAAGGCATGAAACGCTCCCATAGTGTTGTTTTTAACCAGTGCGAGCTTCGTCATAATGAGCGCAAAAACGATCGCCAAAGGGTACAGTAAACCCAGTGCTTCCTGCCACATGTAAAAAATATAGAGTATTTGATAGTTCGAAGCAATATCAAGTTTCTGTAGATGTTGAAAATAATCGATCGCAGCAAAAGCAAAAGAGAGACCGAACAAGATCGACAATAGGTTTTTACTATAAAGTTTGACCAGGTATCTAAAGTGTAATGAGGGGTTCAAGAGACTCACAGGTCCAAGCCTTCTATAGATTTCAGGCTGTACTTTGACTTCACCTCATTCAGTTCCTCTTTTGATAGTACTTTACAAGCCTCTGCAACATGTGTTATCAAACGCTCCAACATTAGATTTTCTTCTGGTGAAAAGTCTTGCAGAACATAATCTGCTACCTGTGACTTGTGTTCCGGCTTCCCCACACCTACTCTCACACGCAGATACTCTTTTGTGATATGTGCATCAAGCGATCTGAGTCCATTATGACCGCCATGGCCCCCACCTCTTTTAAAACGTACCGCACCGAAAGGAAGATCGATATCATCATGGATCACAATGATATCTTCAAGTGGCACTTTGAAAAAATGTTTTACAGGCTGTACAGAGGTTCCTGAAAGATTCATAAATGTGGTAGGTTTTAAAAAAAGTGAATTGGCTGCGCGATATAGCTTGCCGTGAAAAGAAGTTTTGGAGATATCTCTGGCGTCAAAGTCATTGACAAGTTTGTCGATGACTTTAAAACCGATATTGTGTCGTGTATTTTCGTATTGTGATCCCGGATTACCTAGACCCACGAAAAGTATCACGACTGTGCTTTCATGCTAGAACTATTTAGCTTTGATCACACCACAGATAGCAACATCTGGTCTGTCCATCATTTTACAGTTTGCCGGTACTTCCACATCTCTAACAAGAATAGAGTCATCTCTGTTCAATGGTTCTACATTAAGATCAAATTTCGCCGGCATATCTTCAATAGCCCCTCTTACTTTTAATCTTCTTTTAGACATCACAAGTACACCTTTGTTCTTAAGTCCAACTGGTGTTCCGTGCGTGACAACCGGTACAAGGAAGTTTGTTACTTGACCTGGTACTGCTACTCTTAGGTCCACATGAGTCACATCACCGTTCACCGGGTGTAGTTGATACTCTTGAATAAATACATTGATCTCTTTATCGCCAACTTTCACTGGGAATGCAAGTGCCTGTTTATTTCTTACAGTTCTTGCGAATTCACCACGTTTAAATGCAGCGTTGATATTTTCAACACCATTTGCATAAATGTTTGCGATTAGATAACCATCTCTTTTAAGCTGCTTTGCATTGCGCTTACCGATACTCTCTCTAACGATACCTTCTAACATATTTGTCCTTTGTTACTTGTGTATAATTTTTTTACCCTATCCATTGCTGCATGGAGTAAAATAGACGCGAATTATACCCACTTTGTATTAAACTATGCTTCATCCTCTTTAAAAGCAAAGACATCCACCTCTTTTTCATAGGCATGTTCATCGACGATCGCACCTTTTCCGACACCCTGCATTTTAAGTTTCATATCTGACGGGTTGGTTGCATATTCAAGTGCGATCTCTTCTGTGATCTCACCTCTGCGGAAAATATCTAAAAGTGCCTGGTCAAAGGTCTGCGTACCGTAGATCTCTTTCCCCTCAAAAAGAGCATCAGGGATCTCAGTATCTCTGTTCTCCGCTATAAGCTGCTCGATCCTAGCTGTTTTTTTAAGGATCTCGATCCCTGCAACCCTTCCGCCACGCTTTGTAGGAATCAGTCTTTGAGAGATAACCCCTTGAAGTACCGAAGCAAGAGACATACGAATACGGTTCTGTTCCTCGTTACCGAACATACCGACAATCCTGTCTATGGTCTCTTTTGCATCCAGTGTATGCAGTGTTGAAAAAACAAGGTGCCCGGTATTGGCTGCGTGAAGCGCAATATCGATCGTTTCCAAGTCCCTCATCTCCCCGACAAGGATAATATCGGGGTCTTCTCTCAGTGCTGCTCTTAGTGCATCAGAAAAAGAGTGTGCATCCGGACCTATCCCTCTTTGGTTGATCAGGCATCCTCTGTCTTTGTGTACAAACTCTATCGGGTCTTCTACCGTGATGATATGTTTTTTTGATTCTCTGTTGATCTTGTCCAGGATCGCAGCCAGGGTCGTTGATTTACCAGATCCTGTCACGCCGGTTACAAGTACAAGACCTCTTTGTATCTGGGCAAATGTTTTGATCACAGGCGGTAAATTGAGTTCATCCAGTGTCAATATCTTCACCGGAATAATACGGAAAACCGCGCTCAAACCATCCATTTGAAAAAAGAAGTTCACACGAAATCTATTGTCGGATCCCATGACATAGGAAAAATCCAGGTTTCTATCTGTTTGTAGCTTTTCATATTGATCGGCAGTCGTGATCTCCTGAGCCAGCTTGTCCATCATCTCTGCACTCAGTTCATCCTTCCCCAGCACTTTGAGTACACCATGTACACGTACTCTGACTTGGGAACCTGACTTAAGATGAAGGTCACTCCCATTGTTGCTGATCATTGTTCTAAGATAGAGCTTGAGTTTTTCTTCCATACGGATCCCTTTGATATGTAATTTGTAATTTATTTTAAACTGTCAAGCATCTCTTGGAATGCTTTTTCAAATGCTGCAAGCCCCTCTTTTAAGAGTTGACTATACACTTTATCCATATCAAATCCGTTATCAGCCAGTTTTGTGAAATACCCCTTGATCTCACTCTCTTCCAAAGGGAATTTAGGTGCCGGTGCGTTTTTGGCGATGAATGCTTCTATCGTTGCAAGCGGTGCCGTATTGACAGAGTGTGGCGCAAGCAGTCCTCTCATATAGTAATCCGCAGGAAGGTCATCCCCTTTTACACCGGTACTTGCAAAAAGTGTACGTACACTAGGCGTATGGTTTGCTTCGATAAGATTATAGATCTTTGCCGCATTATAAATACCCGTTTTAGATACAGGGAGACCCTCTTTTTCCAGATCAGCATCCAGTAATCTGTCAAAACGGCTGACAAAAACAGAGATCACTGCTTCTGCTCTCAAACCGCCATCTTTTTCAAAACAATCCAAGCCTTTTTTCATGGCCTTCAAAGCTTTTTTTGTCTGTTTCGGGGAGAAGATCAATGTGGCATTCACAGAGATACCTGTACTGAGCAGTTGGGTCATGGCATCATATCCTGCTTCCGTCGCAGGCACTTTTACCATGACATTAGGCTCACCGATGGCCTCAAAGAGTCGTTTCCCTTCGGCGACCGTACCTTCTGTATCGTTCGAAAGGAAAGGGTCTACCTCTATGGAGATATACCCGTCATTCCCTTCATCATACAGAGGTCTTAATGCCTGTGCGGCAGTACGGATATCTTCTATAGCCAGTGCTTCATACTTCTCTTTCGGGCTTTTACCTGAAAGAGAAGCCAGCTGCTCTTTATAGGCAGGCGAAGTAGTAATCGCAGAAGCAAAAATAGACGGATTACTCGTAGCACCATTAATGATGCCTTTTTCAATTAATGCAGAAAAATCATTTTTCAGAAAATCTCTTTCTACAAAATCCAACCATAAAGAGAACCCTATATCTCTATTCACCATCTTTATACTCCCAGCTAAAATGCTGCCATGAACCAAAATCAGTAGGTTTTTCAAGCGTCTTTTCCAAAGCATCAAGGAAGATATCCCTCTCGACCACTTCAGCGCCCAAACCTATCATATGATCTGTTTTCATCTGACAATCTATAAAATCATAACCTCTACTGCCTAAAACATCACTTAGTGCTTTAAATGCGACCTTGGATGCATCAGAGACCAAAGAGAACATCGACTCTCCAAAAAAGGCTTTCCCCAGGGCAATGCCATACAATCCACCTACCAGTTTTCCCTCTTTATAAACTTCTACACTATGAGCGACCCCTTCCTCATACAGGCGTATATAGGCTTCTTTTATCTCACTGACGATCCAAGTGCTTTCCTGACCTTCTCGGTAGACTGTCGCACAGTGCTTGATGACATCTGAAAATCTTTGATCAAACGTCACAGTGAATTTTCCTGAACGCAGTACCCTTCTAAATGATTTACGTATTTTAAATTTTTCAGGATATAAGAGCAGGCGCGGGTTCGGTGACCACCAGAGAATGGGATCCCCTTGACTGTACCAGGGGAAGATCCCTTTTTTGTAAGCGGCGATCAATCGATCAGATGAGAGATCCCCTCCATAGGCAAGAAGACCTTCATCCGGAGCTAAACGCGGGTCGGGGAATGCGGTAGAATCTTTACGCAACGGAGGGATAAAATAGTCATCTTCCTCAAACATGGATGCCAACTATTTATCCTTTATCCGTGGTACGTAAATTTGACTTATTTACTGTCAAATGAAAAATCTAGTTTTTCATCTTTATAAGTTACTTTGACCGAACCGCCTTTTTTGAGTTTTCCAAAAAGTATCTCATCGGTCAATGCTTCTTTGACCTTGGCATCTATCACACGTGCGATGTGTCTAGCACCGTAACGTGCATCGTAGCCCTCTTTGGCCAAATACTCTTTGGCTTTTTTACCCAAGGTCACTTTGACATCTTTAGGCTTCAGCAGGAGGTTGAGTTTATCTATTTCTTTCTCGACGATGGTCACAAGTACATCCAATCCGAGTGCATTGAACTCTATCGTCGCACTGAGACGGTTTCTAAATTCAGGCGAGAAGAAAGCTGCAAGTGCTTTATCCGTTTTGACCGAAGTGTCTTTATTGAATCCCATAACATTAGGCTCTTTGGTACCGATGTTCGAAGTCATAATGAGTATCACATTTTTAAAATCCGAAACGACACCGTTGTTATCTGTCAACTTTGCACCATCCATCACCTGAAGTAGAATATTCATGATATCAGGATGTGCTTTTTCTATCTCATCAAGGAGCAACACCGTATGCGGGTGTTTTTTGATCATTTCGGTCAACAACCCGCCTTGCTCATACCCTACATACCCTGGAGGTGCACCGACCAAACGGCTGATGGTATGTGCTTCCATGTACTCGCTCATATCCAGCCTTTCGAAATGTACATGCATCGTTTTTGCAAGCTGTGTCGCAAGTTCTGTCTTACCTACACCCGTAGGCCCGACGAAGAGAAAACTTCCTATAGGTCTGTTAGGTGCATTAAGCCCCGCATAGGAACGTTTGATCGCAGTTGCCAATGCTGTGATCGCTTCATCCTGCCCGATGATATGAGAAGCCAGATCTTTCTCCAGTGATTGAAGTTTCTTCGTATCGTCCGTACCTATGACCGTTGAAGGAAGTTTCATGATCTTCGCAACGCTCTCTTCAATGTCTTTAGATTTTACCGTGACGCCCTCTTCTCCTCTTAGCATAAAGTGTGCACCCACCTCATCGATGATATCCATCGCTTTATCAGGCAGGAACCTGTCATGCAGATACTTGACAGAAAGGTCAATAGCCGACTGCAGTGACTCATCTGTAAATGTGATCTTATGGTAATCCTCATACTTGTGTTTGATACCCTGCAAAATGGTCATCGTATCTTCAATACTCGGTTCTTCCACATCCACTTTTGCAAACCTTCGGCTGAGCGCCTTGTCTTTGTCAAAGAAGTTTCTGAACTCTGCATAGGTGGTTGCACCGATACACTTCAGGTCACCGCGTGCAAGTGCAGGTTTCAGTAAGTTGGATGCATCCATGCTTCCACCGCTTGTTGCTCCTGCTCCTACCATCGTATGGATCTCATCGATAAACAAAATGGCATCTTTTTCTAACGTGAGTTCCTTGATGATACCTTTGAGACGTTTTTCAAAATCCCCTCTGTATTTGGTGCCGGCAACCAAAGAACCCATATCCAAAGCAAACACTTTTGCGCTTTTGAGTACCTCCGGTACATCCCCTTCAGAGATCTTCAGAGCCAAACCTTCGGCAATGGCTGTTTTACCTACGCCGGGTTCACCCACAAGCAGAGGGTTGTTCTTTTTCCGTCTACAGAGCGTTTGCATCACACGTTCTATCTCGTCCACACGGCCTACTACCGGGTCTATTTTGCCTGTTTTGGCCAAAGATACAAGCTCTACGGTAAACTGCTCTAAAAGGGTCTCTCCCTCTTTTTTCTCTGTTGGACCATCTTTTACTTTGTCATAACGATGTGATATCACTTCAAGTATATCTACACGCGCGATACCCTCTTTTTTCATAAGGTAGACCGCATAGGAGTGTTCCTGCATAAAGATCGCTGCGATCATATCACCTATACTGGCTTCTGTTCTACCTGCACTGTGGATATGTGTCATCATGTCATTGATGGCACGAGAGAGTGCTACCGTCTCAAAGGGTTCTACCGCTTCTTTCAGAATAGGGATGGTCTTGGCAATATGCTCGGTGATACCTGTCTCCAATCTCTTAAGATCTGCATCAAGTATAGAGAGTATCTCTTGACCGGCTGCACTTTTGACTATAGACAAAAATACATGCTCTACAGTCAAATATTCATGTCTGTTCTCTTTTGCATATCCCACAGCTCCCTTAAATACATCATTTAATGCAATACTAATCATCTTAACTATCCTCTTCAATGGTTGCGAGTAATGGAAACTCATTTTCTTTGGCCTTTTGCTTGACCTGCTGTGCTTTGGTTTGTGCTATTTCAAAGCTGTATACACCACATATGGCTTTATCTTTTTCATGTATCTGCAACATGATCTGTTCTGCCTGTGTATGTGTCTTATGAAAGATCCCCATCAGTACTTCCACAACAAAATCCATACTCGTATAATCATCATTATGCAGTAACACTTTAAACATTTGCGGTTCGTGTAACTCTAAATCTAGCTCTAACTCTTCTTCAAACTTTGGCATCTTATGTTAAAATCCTCATAAATTATTCTATATACTATTATACAAAAAAAATGGAGAAAAGCAAGTGCGATCACTTTTCATCACTGCCACAGGCACCAATATCGGTAAAACACATACCACCGTTCAACTCATTGAAGCGTTTGCTGCCAGAGGTTTGTCTGTGGGTGCATTTAAACCTATCGAAACCGGTGTAAGCGCCTTACCTGATGATGCCAGTTTACTCTTAAAAGTTTGCCAAAAGGTAAACAAGAATTTCCTTGATCTCACTCCGGAAGATATTACAGCCTACACCTTTCCCCTCCCTGCAGCCCCTTTTTGTGCAGATACAAAACAAGAGATAGTGATTGAGAAGATCATAGAAAAATATCACGAACTCTCACAGCTTTGTGATATCCTTTTAGTAGAGGGTGCGGGTGGTCTGATGGTCCCTGTAACCAAAGATTTCATGATGATCGACCTGGCCAAAAAACTGGGTTCCAAAGTACTTTTGGTCACACCCAGCAGATTGGGATGTATCAATGATACCCTACTCTCCATGGAAGCCTTAAAATCACGTGATATTGAATTTGACTGGTGTGTAAACCTGTTTGAGGACAAGGGGAATTTTGCTGAAGTCACGCAGCCTTTTTATGATGCAGTCTTCCCTGAGTGGTGGAGTGCTGAGGAAGGCATACAAAGATTTATTAGCACCTATTAGTTATAATTACAAAATTTCATCCATAAGGCTCACTATGCAACATTTGGTAGATACCACCACCCTATCTGACACACAAATACAACAACTACTTCATGATGCCAAAACGTTTAAAGCACAATGCCCTTCTCAACTGCTTAGAGACAAGCTCCTCATTACCCTTTTCTTCGAGGCATCGACACGTACACGCAGTTCGTTTGAAGTCGCAGCAAAAAGACTGGGTGCTGCTGTGGTACACCTTGATCCGGGTAAAAGCTCTACCAATAAAGGCGAATCCCTTGAAGATACCTTTGCAAATCTTTGTGCCATGGAACCCGATGGGGTCATCATCCGACACTCTGACAATGATGCACCTGGAATCTTGGCTGATATGCAGATGACTTCTGTGATCAATGCAGGTGCGGGTAACTATGCGCACCCTACCCAGGCACTCCTTGATCTCTTTACATTGATCGAACATTTTAATGGTGAGATTGAGGGTAAGACCATTGCCATTGTAGGTGATATCGTCAGCTCACGTGTGGCGAGTTCCGGTATGCGTCTGCTTACGCGCATGGGAATGAAAATCATTTTAGTTGCACCCAAACCCTTTATGCCCAAAAGCGATCTGCCGCAATATGAAAAACTTGAAGATGTCCTGGACAAAGTAGATGTCATCATGTCTCTCAGGGCACAATTGGAACGTCATGCTTCTCCGATCTTTGATGATTATGAAGAGTATGCGAAACACTACTGTATCAACCATGATCGTTTAGGGGACAGAGATATCCTGGTACTACATCCCGGTCCGGTCATGAGAAACATAGATATCTCTGATGCAATGCTCAAAGATGAACGATGCAAGGTGCTTGAACAGGTTAAAAATGGTGTCTATATGCGTATGGCAATTTTAAAATTATTACTTTTAGACTCTTAAAATGGCTATTGTTTGGTCGCTGAGCACTGAGTGTGCCATTATGAAAGCGTGCATATTGCGAAGCACACGCTGTAATAATGTAGCACACTTGCGAGGCGACGCTTTTTTGCCTACTTTTTTTTAAAAAAAGTAGAGATAGAAGTTAGGGTATAAAATGATATGGCTTAATAAAGACAATGGTTTTGAACACATTAATACCCTTGCTAAACAGCGTACCCCTTTTCTTTTTATCATCTCTTTTGATGGTGAGAAGATCTTTGCCAAACCCCTTGATGCGCTGGATGATGATATTTTCTATAAACTGGAAGATTGGCGTAACTACCCTGTGCAACAACGTACAAAAACGTTTACTTTCTCCAGATCCCCTGTTGATTTCGTCACTTACAAAAAAGCGTTTGCTACAGTACTAGAAGAGATACGTTCCGGTAATACCTATCTGCTTAACCTGACATTCAGAACACCTATCGAGAGTAACTTCACCCTTAAAGAGATCTTCACCTATGCCAGGGCCAAGTTTAAACTCTATTTTAAAGATGAATTTATCTGTTTCTCTCCGGAACGTTTTGTGGAAATAGAAGAGAATACCATTGCCACCTACCCTATGAAGGGAACCATCGATGCCCATCTCCCAAATGCTAGAGAGGCTATTTTGGCCGACACCAAAGAGATGGCAGAACATGTGATGATCGTCGATCTGATGCGTAATGACCTGGGGATCATCGGTTCAGAGATCAACGTTGAGAAATTTCGTTATGTCGAGAAGATCAAAGCGGGTGAAAAAGAGCTCCTGCAGGTCAGTTCCAAGATCACAGCAACACTTCCTTCCGACTGGAGAGATCACTTAGGTACACTTCTCAGCCAGATACTTCCCGCAGGCTCTATCTCCGGGACACCCAAAAAGAGTACAGTCAATATCATCAAAGATGTAGAGAATGTTGACAGAGGGTTTTATACCGGTGTCTTTGGTGTGTTTGACGGTGAATCCTTACGCTCCGGTGTCATGATACGTTTCATTGAAAAAGAAAACGACACACTTTTCTACAAAAGCGGTGGAGGCATTACCATAGATTCTGATGCCCAAAGTGAATATAATGAACTGATAGACAAGATCTACTTGCCATTACAATAAAAAACTACTTTATGCTTCTCCGATGAGCATTCTCACGGTTATTTGCAATTTTCTCAAAAATTTTGTACACTGTTTGATAGAATTAAAGTGAGGTGCATCATGTCCAAAATTGTTTCACGCATTCTCTTCTCTTTCTTTTTACTGCTTCAACATAGTGCCATTGCAGAAGAGAATGAAACCAAAGGTCCCCAGCCAGAAGTCATGCAGGAAAAGCAAAACATAAAAGAAAGAGCCGGAGTACAAGAGCCTAAAGAAGCACTTTCAGAAGCACAAAAAGAAGCTATCGCTGCCGAACAGGCCGAGTTGCGTGAAGCAGGTATGGAACCCGAGCCTCTACCTGAATAAAACTAACGGCATCCCCTTATGGGTCTGTGTATCCATACATAGTCCGGGTCATCCTCTACTTTGGAGAAATAGAGTTCGCCCGAATCTCTCCACGGATCTATGATAATACCCTCTTTTATTGTTCCACCTTTAACGACCACGACCAGGGCATTATGTTCAAAAAAGTATTCTCCCACATTTGCACCTATTAAATGGAACTCAAAAGAAGTATAGTGCTTCTTAGACAAATAGAGATATAGAGCATCACTCCAATGATAACAGAGTCCTTTTTCCCGCAGACCCACGGTCACTAAAAAATTGTGAAACTGAGGAGGGTAGGTCATTTCAAACGCTTCTGTCAATTGCTTTGTTTTATGAAAAATATCTTTGGAAAGCTGCATCGCCTCACTTTGGGGAACCGTGCTGTCCAACGACTGGAAAAGCAGTGAAAGTTCTTTCACCTTGGTTTGCGATACGGAAGGTGCAGTCACCATACATCCTGCAAGCAGAAACGAAAGTATAAAGAATTTAAGAGAGTATCTGAGCATAGTGATCAGGAAGGTAGGAGATAATGGCTAAAATGAGCAGTATCATTGCACTGCTGTAACCCCATATCCATTTTGGATCTTTCGAAAGTACAAAACCGCCTATAAAACCGATTATAAGCCCCCCGATATGTGCACTGACATCAATGGAGGGGATAGAAAATCCTATGACAAGGTTGATCGCAATGATGATACTAAAGTCTTTCATGAATGCTTTCGTATGTGAAGCGATCTTTTCTCTATGTGCCAGGAAAAATCCTGCCAATGCACCAAAAACGCCAAAGATCGCACCCGATGCCCCTACCCCCACAGAGACAGGATGTATATACAAAGAGACAAGTCCCCCGATAATCCCGGAAAAGAAGTAAATGCTTAGGTAAGATTTTGTATCAAAGTACATCTCTGCCCCACGTCCTACGATATAAAGAGAGAACATATTCATCAGAAGATGGGTCATACCGCCATGCAGGAACATAGCGGTCAGTAGCCTCCACCATTCACCTTTAAGCACAGTCAGTGGACCGAACAATGCACCTATATCCACGAGGACCTGCATATCCATGTCACTGAGACTTTGGCTCATCAATGCAGAGAAAAGATAGACCACACTGCTGGATGCTATCAGTATATAGGTAAGTGTATAACGTTGGATGTCAGCCTTCATAGATCGCATCTGCGAAAATCACACCATCCACACCACCCCGGGCTATTTTACTGATCTCTTTCTCGCTATGGATGAGGACTAAGATGCGAGAATCAAAAAGATACTCATTCGCGATAGGCTGGATCATCAATGCATGATCTTCCTCACAGATGATATATTTTGCTCCTAAGGCATTTGCAAAGAGTGCATCCTCCAAATTATTTGCTACGATGGCAAAAGGTATATTGTTCTCCTGACAATGCACAGCATAGGCATGAGAGTCCACTAAAGGTTCAAGTAAAATGATATCATCAGTCTGACTTTTCTCAATACATTCAAGAGAAAAAACTTTAAAAAACCGATTACTTTTTATCCATGGGTGTCCAATTATGATCATATTTATTCCTTTTAGTTTTATGGTGTACATTCTGTAGAACAGTAATACTTACCGCCTACAATGATACTCTCTTTCACAGTCACATAGGTATGACAGGTTGCACATTCCACAAGTGTATCATCATCCAACTTTTTTTCATGTGGGCTTTTCCCGAATGTCGGAAGCTTTCCGCCAAAAAACTTATAAATAAGCACGGCGGCAATAACAAAAATAAGTAATTTTAAGATCATTCTTCATTCTTTATATAGAGGTAATTTCGTTGATTTTTTTGTACTATATCATATCTTAGCTGATGTTGCACATCTTCTATCTCGTCAAATACCCGAGATCCTTTGTAAAAAAGATATTCGGTATGGGAATCACTTATGTTTTCGGTCAATTCCAAAAGCAGTTTTGTGTTGGTGACGGCACGTGAACTGATCATATCGAACGCTTCATGCTCTACTGTTTCAACGCGTTTAGCTTCTACCGTGACATTGGAAAGTCCCAAATCTATGGCTGCATACTTTAAAAAAGAGACACGTTTTTTCAGCGGCTCAGCCAACACTACTGTAGTATCTGGTAATGCAATGCCAAGTACCAACCCGGGAAAACCTGCTCCTGTCCCTACATCCAAGAGTGTTTTGGGTTTTTTTATAAATGTCAAAGGATACAGTGAATCGACGATATTGACATAGATCGCATCGATCGTTTTGGCTCCCGTAAGATTATGGATCTGGTTCCATTCATGCAAAAGTGAAGCGAAACGCTCCAACTTGATGATGATATCACTTGATAAAATGATCCCCTCTGCATCTAAATATTGTGATAGGTTCAATACTTTTCCACCTTCACCAACCCACTCTTGAGTAATTTATCTACAAACTCAGAAAGATCTTTCTCTAACACTTCTTCTTCCACATCATACTGTTCCAACAGTGTTTTAAAAACCTCTTTCAATGTTTCTTTCTCCTGCATTGCCTGCCAGATAGCTGTACCTACTTCATCCAGTCCAAAGTAGTTCTCACTTTCCATATCAAGCAGTACCATCTCACCATCTACTTCCTGGGCAAATACTGTATCTGAAAATGTGATTTTTTGATCAAGATCCATATTGTTTCTTTTCCTCATTGACTTTGTTGCAAAATTATATCATGATATTCAATAATACGCTAATGGTAAAACTAGTTTGATTGTATGTATACTATTTAAAGGAGAAGCACACCGATAACATCCGGTGTGCATATGGTAATTAAATCTATTGTCCCATAGGTCTAGGCAATATTGTGAGATCGACCTGAGTGTCCATTTCTGAGGCATACTGTTTGAACGATGCACCTTTGTAAAGCGCACTCGATTTAGCTGATCTCTCCTGTACCTTTTCCGGTACTTTTTCAGTGTCCAGAACCCATCTGAAGGTTCGTGCCGTTTGACCATTCATGTTGAAGGTATAGCTTTGGAGTTTACCCTCTGCATAGGCAGAGACCAAAACCTCATTGCTTTCAGCATCCACCAATTGCATTCTTCCCATCAAATCCTCATCTGTCTGAGGTGTCTGATCAAAACGTGTTCTTCCCGTTGCATCTGTATGTGAAGTGACTGTATAAGCATTCCAACGTAGCGTCACTGTACGCTCAGGATTTGAGTTGACTGTAAAAGTCCATTCATCATACTTCAGCTCTGGATTGTGAAAATCTGTGACATAGTTCTTACCCTCTTGTGAAAAATTCACAGAGAGAAAAGGGAGAAGCTCTCCTTCACCATTTTTTACAAATGGTCGAGGCATCGACTTAAGATCATAGGCATCAACTTCGTTGCTTGCAACTTCCAATTGTCCAAACCTGTCATTGTCAAAGAGAAGTTTGCTTTCAGGATCTTCAGCAACGATCTGTACTGACCACTGTGCTGTCAACTGATCAGGCGTGGATGTATCCCCACCATCGCCACTTTCTGAAGTATCCATACTATCTGACGTATCAGTATTGGAAGGAGTATCCATGCTAGATGGAGGAGTATCCGTACTAGGGTTATAATTCCCGTCATCCGTAGATATTGATCCACCACCACAGCCAAGTAGAAGTAAGCTTGCTGCCATTACTGCTAAGATATTATATTTTTTCATAAAATTCATCATCACCTACTCCCTAATTTGCTTTGCCGTTAGGTACAATCAAATTTATCTCTTTCCCAATACTATTGGTACAATTCATCTCAACCCAGAATCCATCAAAATAGTCAATTGAATGAGGCAATAAGCTGGTGTCAGTTCCTATTATGTCGTATCCATTGTTACCAACATTGTATATCCAAATCTGGTTGCTCATTATATTGTTCTTAAACGCATCATCCGGATGCATTACCGTTATTACTCCAGTGTCCAGATCCTTCACTTCAACTCTGTAATCCCCCCAGTATGTCTTGGTAGAACTAACGGATCCGACAAGATTATAGAGATATGCATTCGTATCACCTTCAGTACAACTCTGTAGCGCATAGCGATAGCAACCTTTCTTTGTTGTAGTACATCCATCCTTTGTCTTCATCTTATGATCCCAGACTACCGGGTTCAATCCAAGCACCTTTAATTCAGTATCTTTTATTGTTCCTAGTAAGTATCCACGGTTTTTCTCTAATTTCACACCCGGATTAAGTTTGGTATAATAACGTTCATGCGTTGACGCATTATAATCACGTTGATAGACTATCCACTCTCTACCATATGTAGAAGTGTTCAAATCATCTCCAAAAAAATCAGCTACTGTAACTGGGTTAGTTGCACTGATTTCTGCTGGTGCTTTAACCATATGCCAACCTACTGTCATATTAGGACCAGCTGTCATATTAGGACCCACTTCAAGGAATCCAGAAAAGTCAGTAAAGATCAAATACTCTAAATCAACATTGATGTTCGTACTCATATCTAAAACAAGTGATTCAGCAGAAATAGCACCCCATAGATCTATTTTTAAATTATTCACTGCATACTTAGAATAGAGATACCCACTCATACATGCACCATTGATAAACGGATCAATATCTTCTATATACATAGCAAATTTATCCGGATTTAGATAAGGAATGCCTGCTTCACAGTTGTTCTCACCATTCGTGAGGTCAACTTCCGATTTTACCATAAGCGTAACCGAACCGTTGGTATCTGCCGGTACCACCTGACCATTCACTATATACGTATCGATCTTGTAAAGACCGGGATTCATGATCAGTTTACCAGGTTTACTTCCGGAAGCATTTCCCGCTCCATCAACCACAATGCGTTTATAAACACCAGGGTCAATAGTTTGTACATTATCCTTTTGGACACGGATATTTGGAGCACGTTTAAAGTCTGTTGCCAAAAAATCTGCATCGATCATAGCATATGGCGCCAAAACTCTAGATGTCAGTGCTGTTATCGTACTACATGGAGTGGCTACACCGTCTTCTATACAGTTGGCACTATCCAAAATATTATCGACACTCAAGTCAATATTTACATTAATACCGCTTGGAAATATTTCTGTTGCTTTAACAGCAAAAGCTGATGTCGAAAACACACCCATTATACCCAACAGTATAATTATTTTACTACCTCTGATCAAACTCTAAGAACGTTGCTGATTTTATTAATTCTAATCAAACTCTTAGAACGTTGCTGACTTTATTATATCTGATCAAACTCGTCTAACGTTGCTGATTCTCATCATACTCTCCCTTCAATGTATTTTAATTTTTTACAAACCTTTACCCTCTAACCAAAGTTCTGTGGTTCATTTATAGGGCAGTCAAAAGGATCAGTAGCACAACTAGCAGCTGCAATTGTTGGCTTTGCCAAAGAACCCAACACTATCAATGCCGGTGCTTTGTAGAGCGCCCTTTTTAAAAATGTCCGTCTCTCTTTTTTTAATTCTTTGTCTGTAACTTTGTTAGCTTTTTCTAATTTCACTCTTTTCCCTATATTCTATATTGTAGTAAGTAAATCTTATTCACTTACAAGCCTTCTAAAGCCATTTTCTAAGCGTAATTAAAAATAAAAAAATATATTAAATCACTCTTAATATATTTTATATTTATACATATTTTAATAAGTAAAAATTCATTGGGCAACCTGGCGATCTTCTCATTTGCTATAAAGTTATAGCATCAAAGACCCATGGCTTTCTGACCCCGCCTCACGACAGGTGTAGCATTATCAATTAGTAGTCTAACCAAAAGAAATTAAATATAAACTTAAATTTCATTCACACCAATACACCAAAATTATACGCAAATTTGTCAAATAAATGTCAAATTTATGTTATATCTCTTTTATAGATTAACTATTTTCTGTGACTTCATTGTATGATACTATTGTTTCATACACTTCATCCAGCCTCTTGAGGTCCCAGGGTATGCTGACCTGATACACGGGTATATGTTTTGACATCTGTGTAAAGAAATCAAAGCGTTCCTTTTTCATAAAAGAAAAATCGATAAAAGTGCTATAGTGAAACGCTTTGAACTTCTCTATGCCTTTGAGTTCATTGATCTCCACTATTGCATCGGGTTCACATTTTTTCAACAGATACACTGCATGAAGCGGTTTCGGTTCTGTTGCAAAGTTTTTTACCGGGTAGCCCAGTGCCTCTAACTCTCTGTAAGGTCTATGAAAAGGGTAAGAAGCGATAGCATAGTATCTATCACCACGTTTATTGATAGCCATGGAGTCATCTGAGAGCATCGTATGCCCTTTTTGTATGAAGTAGTCTGTCAATGTAGACTTTCCTCCAAAAGAGAAAGCCGAAAAAAGTACAGGTTTTCCTTTGATCTCAACAGCCCCGACATGCAAGATACGATACTTTCTTTCAAGTTCCAACACCAGTGGGAAAAAAGTGTGATAGATCCAAAAACGAAGTCGTTCGGGTGTGTAGTTCTTACCTTTTCTGTAGATGATCTTTTTGTCTGATCCCTCCCAGATAAGCGCCACTACCTCTTTGATCTCCAATGCCCAGGTGAACTCTCCATCAGCTTTTCCAAAAGGATGCATACTATGGTATCGTGCTTTCTGTCCTGACATATCAACCCAATCAGTCTTAAGGGGGAAGTCATCCAATAGTGAAGGTTTAGAAGATGCTATGACCTGTATCGTTGGATTTTCAGGATACAGTGAAGGATCAGAAGGAAAAGAGAGAAACTCTTTTTGTAACACAGGCTCACTCTTAAAATCAAAACGGTGACCAAAGACCATCTCTTTCCTTTTTCGGGTGATGATAACAATTTTCTGATTGTTATCTTGTGCCAGAAGAGCCTATCGAAGAACAGGCTGGATTAAAGCAGATGCCCCATCTGGTCTTTCTTGACTTGAAGATAGCCTTCATTATATGGGTTTGGAGTGATCTGGATTGGTAGACGTTCTACGATCTTAATGTCACCCAAGCTCTCTATCTTTTTAGGGTTATTGGTAAGCAGTTTCAGCTTTTTAATGCCAAAATGGTTTAAGATAAACTCAACCACTTCATAGGTACGTTCATCCGCTCTAAAACCAAGCTGATGGTTTGCCTCTATAGTGTTAAATCCTGCATCTTGAAGTGCATAGGCATTCACTTTATTGAGCAGCCCTATGTTGCGTCCTTCTTGACGATGGTAAATGATCATCCCACCCTCTTTTGCAATGAGTTCCAGTGCATATTGAAGTTGTTCTCCACAATCACACTTCACTGAACCAAGTGCATCACCGGTCAGACATTCAGAATGCACTCGTACGATCGGTTCGTCCGATAAGTTATCTGTGAAAATGGCCAAATGCTCTTTACCTTCACCATTTTTTGTTATTTCTTTAAAGGCCTGTATCTTAAACGTGCCATATTTGGTTGGTAACGTAGCGATTTGTGATATATCTATAGTAATCATGATGAGATTATACTTTAAGAATGAACAATTAATAATTAATAATTCATAATTAGTGTAAAATACTTCAAAAGATATCGTAAGGTTAATAAATATGTTCGCACGTTTTAGAAGAAAAAGAATCAATCCTGTCCTAAGAGACCTGCTCCAGGAGACCCATCTTTCCGTCAATGATTTCATCTACCCGCTTTTTGCAAAAAGCGGTACAGGCATTAAAGAAGAGGTAGGTTCTATGCCCGGTGTCTTCCAAATGAGCATTGATGAGATCGTTAAAGAGTGTGATGAGCTCAAAAAACTTGGTATCTACGCTATCATCCTCTTTGGTATCCCCGACACCAAAGACTCTGTAGGGTCTGATGCCCTGTGTGAACATGGGATCATCGCACAGACCGTACGAGAGGTCAAAGCTGCCCACCCTGATATGTTTGTGGTGACTGATCTCTGTTTCTGCGAATACACGGACCACGGGCACTGCGGGGTACTTGACCCGGTACTCCATACGGTTGACAATGACATTACACTTGACAACCTGGCGGCACAAGCCGTAGTTCACGCCAAAGCAGGTGTAGATATGATAGCCCCTTCGGGCATGATGGACGGAATGATCACCGCCATACGGAACGGACTGGATGAGGCAGGATTTGTAAACCTTCCTGTCATGTCCTACTCTACCAAATTCGCTTCTGCCTATTATGGTCCTTTCCGAGATGTCGCTGAATCCAGCCCGAGTTTTGGAGACAGAAGATCTTACCAGATGAACCCGGCGAACAGAAATGAAGCCATTCAGGAGAGTATAGAAGATGAAAAAGAGGGTGCGGATATCCTGATGGTCAAACCTGCACTTGCCTACCTTGATGTGGTAAGAGATGTGAAGAACAACACTTCCCTGCCTCTGGCTGTTTACAATGTTTCCGGTGAATACTCGATGCTCAAAATGGCAGCCAAAGCGGGTGTGATAGACTATGAGAAAGTGATGATGGAAACACTTCTGTCATTTAAACGTGCCGGCGCAGATATCATCATCACCTATCATGCAAAAGAAGCAGCAATATTGCTTCAAAAATAACCCCTTTCTTCCCTGCATCCCTCCAAAAAAAGTGCAGGTTTGTTCAACTTTCAACCTTTTATGGTAAAATGATTTCTTTTAAATTTTCAACCTTTACCTATCTATAAAAATACAAGGTTGAAAGATATGAGGATACAGTGATGAGACACTTTTTGACACTCAAAGATTTTACAAAAGATGAGATCTTGGAGATGATAACATTAGCACAGAAGATCAAGAAACAGACAAAGCAACGCAAGTTCGTACCCTATATGGAACACCAAACGCTTGGGATGATATTTGAAAAGAGTTCCACCCGTACGCGTGTGAGTTTTGAGACAGGTATCTACCAGCTTGGTGGTGTGGGACTCTTTCTCTCTGCTAATGACATACAGTTGGGACGTGGTGAGCCGATGAAAGATACGGCCCGTGTTATCAGCCGTATGGTCGATATGGTCATGATACGTACCTTTGAACAGTCCAAACTTGAAGAGTTCGCAAATTACTCCAAGGTTCCTGTGATCAATGGATTGACGGACTCTTACCATCCTGTGCAACTCATGACCGATTACCTCACGATGATAGAATACGGTAAAGATAAAGATCCTGTGGTTGCCTATGTCGGTGACGGGAACAATATGACGCACTCCTGGCTGATGCTTGCAGCGAAACTTGGATTTGAACTGAGAGTCGCTACGCCTAAAGGGTATGAGTGTGATGAAACGATCGTCAAAGAGGCACTTGAAATAGCCCAAGAGAGCGGTGCGAAGATCACCTTTGGCAACGACCCGAAAGAAGCGGTCAAAGAGTGTGATGTCGTGACGACAGATACTTGGGTCTCTATGGGACAAGAAGATGAAAAAGAAGCACGTATTCGTGTATTTGATGGTTATATGGTAGATGAAGCAATGATGTCATTGGCTAAACCTGATGCCATCTTCTTGCACTGCTTGCCTGCATACAGAGGCTACGAAGTGAGTGAGGAGACGTTTGAGAAACATGAAGAGGTCATCTTTAGTGAAGCAGAGAACAGACTCCATGCACAAAAAGGTATCATGGTGTGGTTAGATGCACATCGTAATGATGGAATCGACTAAATGAGCAATATAGATTTCGAAAAGTTCAGTAAATACTCCAGACCGGGGCCAAGATATACCTCTTACCCTACAGCCTTGGAGTTCAGTGATGACTTCAAATATGAGGACTATATACACTACCTGGAAAACGCAAAAGAGAAACTCTCACTCTATGTACATCTACCCTTCTGTAGGTCAGCATGTTATTTCTGTGGATGTAATGTTGTCTTTACTTCCAAAGAAAAGAAGCTTTCGCAATACATAGAATACTTGAAAAAAGAGATTGATCTTTTGGCTGAACATATCGATACATCCCGTGAAGTGATACAATTTCACTTTGGCGGGGGTACCCCGACATACTATAAAGCCTTTGAACTTGATGAGATCGTCACTTACATCAAATCGAAGTTTCCCAATTGGAGCAAAGAAGCTGAGATCAGCTGCGAGATAGACCCGCGTTTCTTTAACGAAGATCAAATGAAAGTCTTCAAAAAACACGGGTTTAACCGTATCAGCTTTGGGGTACAGGATCTTGATGAAAAAGTGCAAAAAGAGATCCATCGTGTACAACCTTTAGAGCTCACCCAAAAGTCTGTAGATCTGGCTAGAAAGTATGGAGTAACCTCTATCAACACCGACTTCATTTATGGATTGCCTTATCAGACCCTGGAAACGTTCAAAGAGACCCTTGAACTCTCTACACAACTCGATCCTGACAGGGTCGCTGTCTTTAACTATGCCCATGTGCCTTGGCTGATGAAAACACAGCGAAAATTTGATGAAACGACACTGCCCACACCGGATGTAAAACTGCAGATCTTCCAGTACACTATTGACTTTTTTGAAAGTAATGGATATAAGATGGTAGGTATGGACCATTTCGCCAAACCCGAAGATGAACTGTTTGGGGCTATCGAAAAAGGTGAGCTTCACCGAAACTTCCAGGGATACACCACAAAAGGGGGTGCGAACCTTGTGGGTATCGGTCTGACGAGTATTGGTGAAGGTGAGCGTTATTATGCACAGAACACCAAAGATATGAAAGCCTATGAGGCTGCACTCGATGCAGGAAAACTGCCTTTCGAACGAGGGGTGATCCTAAGTGATGACGACTATCTTCGTAAAGCAGTGATCATGGAGCTTATGGCAAACTTTTCCATAGATATCAAAAGAGTCGAGAGTGAGCATCACATAGATTTTAAAACATACTTTGCGGATGCCTTAGAAACCTTGCAGGAGTTTGTAGAAGCTGGTCTGGTCGCTATCACTGAGGATAAGATCACCGTAAGCACCACCGGAACCCTGCTGATACGGAACATAGCAATGCCGTTTGATGCCTATATGAAAAAGTATGCCCAAAGCAAGAAAAGCTTTTCAAAAACGGTATAATTTTTTTAGTAATAATGTTGATCCGAACGCCCTTGATAGCGAAGCGATTCGAGAGGATCAACGATTTTTGCCTACTTTTTCTCTTGTGAAGTGAAGTGGTGACAGAGTCATCACTCTCTTTGAGAAAAAAGTAGAGAAGAAAACCTAGCATAAAGAGGAAACAGTAAAAACAATGAGTAAAAAATTAGAAGAGATTTTTAACTTTACCGACACCAGTGAAGCCTGTATCAAATGCGGGAAATGTATCCCAGTATGTACCATCCATCAGGTCAACCCGGATGAAACCACTTCTCCTCGTGGTTTCATTGACCTTTTAGGTGCCTATCAGAAAGGAGATCTGGAACTGGATAAAAATGCCAAAGATATCTTCGAATCTTGTTTCTTGTGTACCAACTGTGTCGATGTCTGCCCCAACTCGCTCGCAACGGATATGATCATTGAAGAGGTACGTGCGGATATCGCTGATAAATTTGGTATCGCATGGTTCAAACGCGCGTTTTTCTACCTGCTTCGCCACCGTAAGATCATGGACCTGGTGATGAAACTCGGCTTCATGTTCAAAACCTGTGCATTGTCTGTGGATGAAAAAGGCAGAGGTCTTAGAGCAAGATTTGCCCTCCCGATGGTAAAAAAAGGAAGATTGCTTCCATCATTGGCTAAAACAAGCTTTTTAAACAGCCATCCTGAAGAGATACCGGCACCAAAGCAAGAGAAGAAAAACCCTCGTGTAGCCATCTTCATTGGATGTCTTGCCAACTATAACTATACCGATATCGGTGAGAGTCTGGTGGAGATACTGAAGCAGTTGAACATTGATGTGTTCATCCCTAAAAAACAGCTCTGTTGTGGTGCACCTGCCTACTTTACCGGGGATGTGGATTCTGTAGAGTATATGACCAAAAAGAATATCGAATACTTTGAGGGTTTTATGGAGGAGTGTGATGCCATGTTGATCCCTGAAGCAACCTGTTCTGCGATGGTGAAGCATGATTGGCAGGTCTTCTTTGAAAATCATCATATGCCTGAATGGAAAGAGCGTGCACAGAAAGTAGCCGAGAAGATCCATATGGCAACAGCTTGGCTCTACAACAACACCGATCTGCTCAAACTACTGGAAGAAAAAGGTAAAAAGTTTGATGACGTCGTCACCTACCATGACCCTTGTCATGCGAGGAAAGTACAAGGTATCTGGCAGGAACCGCGCAATCTGCTTGCGCAGAGCTATCCGATGAAAGAGATGAGTGATCCAAACCGCTGTTGTGGATTTGGCGGGGTCACCATGCAAACGGAGAAGTTTCACCTTGCAGAGGCTGCCGGAAAACCCAAAGCAGCCATGATCAAAGATACAAAAGCCAAATATGTCAGTGCAGAGTGCAGTGCGTGTCGTGTACAGCTCAGCGAAGCGATGAACAATGCCGATGTGGAGACGATCTTTAAGAATCCTTTAGAACTTATCGCTGAAGCGCTTAAGGATTAACCAAAACGGCAGGCATCTCCTGCCTTAATGACAAAGATATTATATCCGTCTACATATTTATATTCTAAACCACACCCTAGTTTTTCCAAGATATTATGTACAATATAAAGTCCCAGACCAAAACCTGAACTTCTTTTTTCCTCTTGGGAAAAAGGTTCTACATAATAAGCGAGTGGATGCTGCAGTTTCTCGCCTTTGGAACTGATCTCCAAACCATTACCGACTGTTTTGAGTGTCACATGCTTATCCTTGCTGTACTTGATCCCATTGTCCAGCAGGTTTTTTATGGCCAAAGAGAGCAGTTTGACATCCGTGGCCAAAGCGATATTTTTTACATCTACCGTCACATTATCTTTAGGCATCATCAAAAGCTCTTGACTTCTTCGTATCACTTCATCAAGCATCACATACTCAAAAGTAGGTTCAAAACTTTGCGTGGTCACCCTCTCTATCTCCGCAAGTTCCGAGATCAGTTCATTCATCCGTTCAAACGCACGAACAAGTATCTTTTTACTGGCTTCATCCTCCATCATCTCAACCACGATACGCCCCTTGGTAATAGGCGTTTTAAGCTCATGCATCACGTTGCGCATAAAAAGGTTTTTAGAGGTACTCAACGCATTGATATGCACAATGGCATCATCAAAACTTTTTGCGATCTTTCCTATCTCATCATCATAGAGATAGGTAACCCGTGTCTGCATATCACCCTGCGCAAATCTTTGTATCTGTTTGTGTAGTTTCTTTAAGGGATAGAGCTTTCTTAAAACCGCCAAATAGAGTATAAGAAGCACAGCAATAAGAAACACACCCAACGCCACAGCGATCTCGAAATAATAATTCTCTGCCCTGTCATCTTCCAACAAAAGATTGTGCTGCATACGCTGTACATAGATATAATGTTCATCTTCTATTTTGAATACCCTCACCTGCCCAAGGGAAGAACCTCCGGTAAACACTGTTTCACCTTCCGTCTCTATCTGCTGTTTGATCTTTGTCGCCTTCTTCTCAGAGAGTGGTTTCACACGTAAATCTTTGTAGAGAGCATCCAGGTCTTCTTTCCCCGGATTGAGCTGTAATTTTGAGAGAAACGTAATGGAGATCAGTTGATAGCGTTTATACTCTTCGATCTTATGTCGGTCTTTATCCCAGGAAAGAAATAGTAAAAATGTAGCGATCAAGATCAAAATGGCTACAGAGAAAAGAATATGTATAAAGGTGGTTACAGATAGGTTTCTCATACTCTGTCAGTTAAAAGGTATCCTACGCCACGGATAGGTTTAATGTAGATATTATCGGGATCGATCTTCGCGATCTTCTGTCGTATCCTTGAAATGATGACATCAATATTTTTAATGGAACTTTCATCATCAATATGTTCACTTTCATATAAAAGCTGCTCTCTTGAAACAGAACCGTTTTTATGCTGCAGGAGCATGCCCAAAATATCATACTCCGCAGCCGTGAGTTCCAAGGACTTACCTTTGAATCTGATCTCTCTGGCATTGGGATCGGCAACAAAAAGTGCTTCATTTTCCTGCACTTTCTCATCCACACTGTGTGTACGTCTCAAGATCGTTTTGATACGTGTCACCAGTTCTCTGGGATCATAGGGCTTTGGCATATAGTCATCTGCCCCGCGTTCCATACCGATCACTTTATCGGTAATATCATCTCTCGCCGAAGAGATGATAATAGGAATGTTGCTGATCTCACGTATTTTAGGGATCACTTCCAACCCATCCATACCCGGCAGGGTCAGATCTAAAATGATCAGGTCAAATTCATGCTGGGTTAAGAGTGACAGTCCTATATAAGGGTCTTCAGCACCTATGACTTCCATATCATATTTCGTAAGATAGTTTGTTAAGATGAGTGCTAGTTCCGGATCATCTTCTATAATAAGTATTTTTATAATGATGTCTTCCTTATGTAACTTAAGTGATCAGTTTACTTTGTTCTTTATGATTATAATCTATATATACTTTAGTAATCGCAATTAAAAATGAAGTAATTGCCGGGCCCAATATCATCCCCCAAAAGCCGTAGGTACTCATCCCTGCGATAATAGAGAAAAAGATAACGATCTCATTGATCTCGATCGTACTTTTCAATAGGTCTTTTTTGATCACTTTGATAATGACGGGTTTAATGAAGGTATCGGCGATAATAGAAATCACCACAATAGAATACCCCGCAATAAAAATAGCCGTGTTTGCATCCATATTTGACCAGGAATATAAAGCCACAGGTATCCAGACAATGGCTCCTCCGATGACAGGTATCAAGGAGGAAAAACCATAGATCACACCAAAAAGCAGCCCGTTAAACCCGAAGTAGCTTACCATGATCCCAAAGAGAAAGCCTTCAAAAATGGCTGTCACGACGATCGAATAGAAAACCACTTCCATCGTAGATGAAACCTCGTGTATCATCTTGGCACTTTTCATTCTGCTCACAGGCATCAGTGCACGTATCAGATCAAAAAAGCCTTCCCCGTAGAAGTTAAATAGGAAATAAAAAACAAGTACGAGGATCATATTCTTTACAAATCCAAGACCCGCACTTCCGGCTGTGGTCATATACGAGGTTGACTCTCGGATATATCCGGCGATCCTTTCGTCACTCAAACCTACCTCACTCCACTCTTTGAGATAGGGTATTTTTTGTGTAAAGGTTTGAACAACCGAGGTCACCTCATTAATGGTTTCAATATCGAGTTGAGCGATATACCCTACCCCTGTGGTTGCCATATAGATGATAGGTGCAAAAAGTATCAAGATCAAAAGCGAAGAGGTAAGCATCGCACTCATCTTTCTGGAATTAAAATACTTGATCAACTTTTTTGTCAGGTTATACGTTCCCATAGTAAGCAACATTGCCACCACGATCGAAAGTAAAAAAGGTTTATAGATACTATAGGCACCCATCAGTGAAAGTACAAAAAGCATAGTGATCGTGATACTTTTATTCGTTATCAAAAAGTCCGTCCTTCAACCCGCCAAGCTTAAAGTGTTCATAACTCTTTTGTGTGGCGATACGCCCGCGTGCGGTTCTTTCGATATACCCGTTGGCTATCAGATAAGGTTCCAGGACATCTTCGATCGTACCTTCATCTTCACTCAGTGCTGCACCTATGGTACTCAGCCCCATAGGTTTGTTTTTCGCAGAAACAAGCAATTCCAAAAGTTGTATATCCTGCTCATCGAACCCTAAACTGTTGACACCCAGTTCATCTAAAGCGTATCGGGCTCTTTGCAACGTCACTTCTGCTTCATTTGCCACTTCAGAGAAATCTCTCACACGTTTGAGTAAACGCAGTGCGATACGTGGTGTGCCTCTGCTTCTGCGTGCTATCTCCGTCGCTGCATGTTTTTGGGCCGGTTTTTCCAATTTCTGTGCAGCCTGTGCAACGATCCGGGCTAACTCATCAGGCGTATAGAACTGCATACGGAAATGCATGCCAAAACGCTCTCTAAGAGGGTTGGAGAGCATCCCTGCTCTTGTCGTTGCCCCGATCAGTGTAAAACGGGGCAGGTCTATCTTTACCGTCTGTGCAGCAGGCCCGGAACCTATAATGATATCCAAACGGAAATCTTCCATCGCCGGGTAGAGTATCTCCTCTATGGCCGGGGACATACGATGGATCTCATCGATGAACAGAATGTCACCCTCTTCGATATTGGTCAACAGTGCCGCCAGGTCTCCTGCTTTTTCGATCATCGGCGCTGCGGTTGTTTTAATGTTGGCCCCCATCTCTGTAGAGATGATATTTGCAATGGTCGTCTTCCCCAGGCCCGGAGGTCCGAAAAAAAGAATGTGGTCTAAGGCCTCTTCTCTTTTTTTACTTGCTTCTATAAAAACTTTCAGATTCTTTTTGATCTTCTCTTGACCGATATACTCATTCCATGAACTAGGACGAAGGGTTGCTTCATATGAAACCTCTTCGTCAAAACGTTCTATTTCAACCATACGTTCCATTTTTTACTCTACCACCAATCGATTGACTACTATCCCTGAACTTTCAACGGAACGCGCGACTGAACCTGCCAAAAATTTCTGCTTTTGCGTATGTACCGCACCGGATAAAATGTTTTTACCGTTTTGCGTATACACTTTGATATCTATCGTACGTAATGCCTGCGCTGTTAGCAGTTTATCTTCTATATCAGAAGCGGAACCTGCTCTGGCTACCGGACTGTATACCGATCTATTGTCACTGCAGCCATTCAGGCATAATCCTGTAACCATTCCCATAGCAAGTAAACCTTTAGTCATTTTTTTACTGTCTCAATAGGTATATTCATCACTAGGGAATTCTCTGGCTTTCACTTCATTACGGTAGGCTTCAATCCCTTTGCGTACCTGTTTTGCTCCATCAAAATACTGTTTGACGAACTTCGGTTTGAAGGCTTCAAAGAATCCGAACATATCACTCCATACGAGAACCTGCCCATCTGTAACATTTCCTGCCCCTATACCAATGGTCGGTACAGAGACCGCTTCGGTGATCGCTTTAGCCGCCTCTTGTTTCACCCCTTCAACCACGATGGCAAATGCACCGGCCGCTTCGATCGCTTTGGCATCTTCTATCAGCCTATCGATGTCAGCCTGGTCCTTTCCCCGTATCTTATAGCCACCCTCACTGCGTATGAACTGCGGCATGAGCCCTATGTGCCCAAGTACGGCAATGGAGTTTTGTGTCAGGGCTTCAACAATAGGTGCCCTCTCTTTACCGCCTTCTATTTTGACCGCTTGTGCATTGGTCTCCTGGTAGGCTCTTGTTGCATTTTTGACTGCAATTTCAGGTGTCATATACGTCCCAAAAGGCATGTCCAGTACGATCACAGGCAATGTTGCGCCATTGCATACGGCTTGTGTATGGTAGATCATCTGATCCATGGTTGCAGAGAGTGTGTCTTCTTTCCCCAGAAAACTCATGTTGAGACTGTCACCGACAAGTATCATCTCTACTTCACCATCAAAGATCTGTGCAAACAGTGCATCATAGGCTGTAACCATCGTAATAGGTTCCACTCCCTTCATCTTTGCAATGGTCGTTAAAGTTACTTTTTTTTCTATTTTTGGGGTATGAATACTCATAGTCTTCCTACATAATCAGGTATTTCCTATACGTCTTTGCTTTGCTTAGAGCGCTTCGGTTTGCACACTAAAGAGAAGAAATGCTCTTTCTTATCTTAATGTTTCTCATTTTATCTAAAAAATGTATAATAACAAAAATATATTACATATTGTCATAAAAGAGTTCATATTGAAAAATTTAGTTGCCTATATCACCACCGGTTTTCCTTCATTGGAATTTACAGTTGATGCCGCCTTGGCTTTAGCAGAGGCAGGTGTCGATACACTTGAACTGGGTATGCCTTTTTCAGATCCTGTAGCAGATGGACCCGTCATTGAAAAAGCCAACCTCAAAGCCCTGGAGAACGGTTTCAAAATTGACCATCTGTTTGAAGCATCTGCGAAGATAGCTCCCCATATCGATACCTTATGGATGGGATACTTCAACCCTTTTTACCATAAAGGCATAGATACATTCATTCGTGAAGCAAACAAAGCCGGTGTGCACGGTTTCATCATTCCGGATCTTCCTTTTGAAGAAGCAAAGCCCTATAAACCGGCCATAGAAGCTGCGGGGCTGACCCTGATAGATTTCATTGCGCCTACAGACTCCAAAGCACGTATCGAACAGATCGTGACCGATGCAAAAAAATTCATCTATCTTGTGGCGTATGCGGGTATTACGGGTTCTGGACAAAGCGAAGATCTGCAGCCGATCATCACAGATATCAAAACATTTACAGATACACCGGTCTATGTGGGGTTCGGGGTCGATGAGCATACCGCCAAAGAGAAAGCCCAGGGTGTGGACGGGGTGATCGTAGGTTCTGCTTTTGTCAAGGTCCTTTTGGATGAACATTTGAGCCAGAGTCAAAAGATCACGAAGATCTCTGCTATTGCCAGAGAGATCAAAGAAAAAATTAATAGCTAAAAGGGGGAATCCTATGGATGAAGGTATAAAGATCGGTATCATTCTGTTAATCGTCTCTATTGCAGTCGTAGGTGGTGGATATTATTATATGACAAAAAAGCTCCCAAAAGAGTAATGATTCTACCCATAAAAGTGTATTAAATAATTTCGAGTATAATACTCTGAATTACAGAAAGGGTTATACTCTATGGAACATTTTATCTGGAACGTCAATCCCAATATCTTGGAACTGGGTCCTTTACAGCTTCGTTGGTACGGTCTGCTCTTTGTAGGTTCGTTCTTTCTTGGACTGATGATCCTCACCAAGATCTATAAACGTGAAGGCAAAGATCCGGCGGTTCTTGATGCTATGCTGATCTATGTCATGGTAGGTGCGGTACTGGGGTCACGCTTGGTACACTGTTTCTTTTATGAGCCGGAGTTTTATCTTTCTCATCCCCTGGAGATACTCAAAATATGGAAAGGCGGTCTTGCGAGCCATGGCGGTCTTGCAGGTGTGCTGATCGCGCTTTATCTGTTTGCAAAACGGTACCATACCTCCTATATGTGGCTGCTTTCACGTGTATCCATCCCCGGTGCACTGACTGCGGCCTTTGTGCGTTTTGGCAATCTTTTCAATTCAGAGATACTGGGACTTCCGAGTGATAAACCCTGGGCGATCATCTTTGCACGTGTAGATATGGTCCCTAGACACCCCGTACAACTCTATGAAGCATTTTCCTACCTTATCATTTTAGGACTTTTAGTGGCTATCTACCGAAAAGTGACACCTGCTTTTGCCACCAAGATACTGCCTGCCGTCTTTTTAGTTACCGTCTTTACTGCACGTTTCTTTTTGGAATATACCAAAACCAGACAGGCAGCCTATACGACCGAACTTCCTTTGACTACAGGACAGATGTTAAGCATCCCTTATATAATATTGGGTATCTTATGGATGGTATGGGCATTTAAAAGTGTATCGAAGGATAAAAAATATGACAAAGCCTCTCATAGCTAAATATGCACTCGGTATTGACATCGGTTCAACTACCGTAAAGTACGTCGTGTGTGATACACACTTTCACATACTCCAAAAAGCCTATACTCCCCACGATACCAAACAGGCCCCGACACTTTTAAGACTCCTTCAAGAACTCTCCCATACACATCCGGATATCTATAACCACATAGACAGAGTCTACATCACCGGTTCAGGTGCTACACGTATCGCACCAACCATCAATGCGCGTTTTGTACAAGAGGTGAATGCAGTGGTACTGGCAGTAGAACACCTCCATCCTGATGTAAGAGCTGTAGTGGAACTGGGCGGACAGGATGCGAAGATCATGCACTTTAAGGTTAGTGAGGATGGTAAAAAGTCCGTACTTAGTTCTATGAATGACAAATGTGCCTCGGGTACGGGTGCAACAATCGAGAAATGTACGATGAAAGTGGGTATGGAGAACGATGAAGTTCAGAAACTCTCCTTTGAAACGGACAAACTGCACCATGTGGCAGCCAAGTGCGGGGTCTTTGCCGAAACAGACATCGTGAACCTCGTCAAAACTTCTGTACCTTCCCATGAGATCATGAATTCTCTTGCCGATGCCATCGTAATGCAAAACCTCACGGTACTGACACGCGGAAATACCCTGATGCCCAAAGTCCTGCTTCTTGGAGGTCCCAACACCTACTTGCCATTTTTGCAAGAGTGTTGGCGTATGCGTATTTCCGAACTTTGGGATGAACGTGGTGTGAAATATGACAAAGAGAAGATCCATGAGCTCATCATCGTACCAGACAACGCGCAGTACTATGCGGCATTGGGGGCTGTGATCTTTGGTGAAGGCGAAGCGAACCATGACAAGCCTTTTACAGGTCTCATACAGCTTAAAACCCTGGTCGATACAGGGGGTGTGACACAGAACGAGAATGATGACACGCCTCTGGTTTCCAGTCCTGAAGAGTTGCAAGCATTTAAAGAGCAGTACACGATCAAAGCGTTCACACCTCCTGTACTGAAAGAAAAAACCACCTGTTTCTTGGGTATAGACGGAGGTTCTACCTCTTCCAAAGCGGTTTTATGTGATGAAGAAGGAACACTTCTTTTAAAGGTCTATCAGCTCTCCAAAGGGAACCCCATAGTAGATACTTTGGAGCTGCTGCAGAAGATACAGGCACAGGACCCGGATCATTTCTATGACATCCAGGGTCTAGGTGTGACAGGTTACGCTGCGGATGTGCTGGGCGGGGCGCTCAATGCAGATGCGAACATCATCGAAACCATCGCGCATATGAAAAGTGCGCAAAAAGCCTTTGGAGAAGATATCAATGTCATCTGTGATATCGGGGGACAGGATATCAAAGTCCTTTTTATGGAAAACGGCATGATGAAGAACTTCCGTCTCTCCAACCAGTGTTCTGCTGGGAATGGGACCCTGCTTCAAAGTATGGCAAAACAGTTCGGTGTACCTGTAGAAAACTATGCAGAAACAGCCTTTACAGCCAAGAAAGCGCCACTCTTTAACTATGGTTGTGCGGTGTTCCTGGACACGGACAGGGTCAATTTCCAAAAAGAGGGCTACAGCAAAGAAGAGCTTTTTGCAGGCATTGCCAAAGTTCTGCCCAAAAATATCTGGCAATATGTCGTGCAGGCACCCAACCTGGCTGCTTTTGGAGACCATTTTGTGCTGCAAGGCGGTACCCAGTACAATCAGGCAGCACTCAAGGCCCAGGTAGACTATATCAAAGACAAAGTACCGCATGCCAGAGTAGATGTACACCCCCACCCGGGTGAAGCCGGTGCCTATGGGGCAGCCCTGGAAGCCAAAGCTATGGTCGAAGAACGAGGCTATGCAACCTTTGTCGGTATGGAGGAGGCTTTACAAATGACCTACACCTCCAGAACCGATGAGAGCACACGTTGCCACTTCTGCAGTATCAACTGTTCACGTACCTTTATAGACACACAGACACCTTCATCCAAAAGTGTCCGTTACATTGCAGGATTCTCCTGCGAAGAGGGTACCGTGGAGTCACATGAAGCATTGAAACTGCTTAAAGAAGGCAGAAAAGAGTTACAGCAAAATACCCCTAATCTTGTCAAAAAAGAGTCTATGGCACTCTTTGCACCTACCTATGACCTTGAAACCAAACCTACTGCTTCCACACAGATCAAAGAGCAGCAGGTTAAGGTGACATTGGGCGGCTGGGGACCTACTTTAAGAAAAGAGATAAGCAGAAACTTCCTAGAGAGCAGCCAAGAGAGTAAAAATTACAGAAAGAATCTGCAGATAGCCATACCCAAAGTACTGAACATTTACTCTCTGGCTCCTTTTTTACGTACCTATCTGGAAGCACTTGACCTTAGCCCTATGCACGTACAGTTTTCAGGTTTTTCAAATGAGGACATGTTCTTGGAAGGGGCGAAATACGGTTCCGTGGACTCATGTTACCCGGCCAAAGTGGCCCAGTCTCATGTCTATTCACTGATGTATTCTAAAAAGTTTGCCAAAAAACAGTTTGACCATCTTTGGTTTCCTGCTGTCACCCATCTTCCCGGTTATCTCAAACATACGATGGGTCAAACTTCCTGTCCTATCATCTCGGGTACGCCAAAAGTGGTCTATTCTGCATTCACCAAAGAGAAAAACCTCTTTGAAGAAAAAGGGATCGATTACGTAGAAGATGCGCTCAATTTTGACAATCCTGACCTACTGAAAAAACAGCTTTTTCACACCTGGAAAGATAAGCTCCGTATCACAGAGGATGAAAATAACTGGGCTGTGGAGCAGGCATGGAAAGCGTTGGATCAAAATGATGCTCAGATCATGCAGGAGGGACGCAGTATCCTGGATGAAGCCGTAGCCAATGATGAGATCGTCATCTTACTGCTGGGACGTCCTTACCATTCAGATCCGGGACTCAACCATGAAGTCTTGGATGAGTTCCAATCCTTAGGGTTTAAAACACTCTCTATGCGCGCCATTCCCAAAGATGAAGCCTATCTGATGCAGTACTTTAAGGATGATGTCGACTTTGGTTATGTTGAATCCCCTTATGACATACGCGATGTATGGGCAGAAAATTTTTCAACCAATTCTGCACAAAAGGTCTGGGCGGCCAAGTTTGCAGCACGCCATCCCAATGTTGCCGTGCTTGACCTTTCGAGTTTCAAATGCGGACATGATGCACCTACCTACGCGATCATTGACAAAATATTAGGGGCTAGCCGTACACCGCACTTGACCCTGCATGACATCGATGCCAACAAACCCGGCGGATCCATAAAAATACGTGTGAAAACCTTTGCCTATACACTGGAACAGTATCAAAAAAGACTTTCACAACAACCAACAATTTACAATCTAAAACAAGAGGAGATGAGAGTATGAGTGAAGTATGCAGCAACATGAGACCTCCCCAAAGCAATGGCGATCTATCGTTCATCAATACAACCCAAACACAATGGAGGGATGTACCACAGGAAACTATCAAGTATGCGCCCAAGCGTGAGACGATTCTGCTTTCGGGTGGATTGACCATCTTGCAGGATAAACTCATACAGTCTGCCCTGCAGTCACTGGGTGAGAATTATATCTCTATCCCCAACCCCGATTTTGAATCCTTTCAGAAAGGGAAAGCCTATGGAAACCGGGGCCAGTGCAACCCTACCTATTTTACTGTCGGAAACCTCGTCAAATACTTACAGAAGCTCCGTGATGAAAAAGGTCTCAGCAGTGAAGAGATCGTACGAAAATATGTCTATATCACTGCAGGCGGCTGTGGACCCTGCCGTTTTGGTATGTATATCACCGAATACAAAAAAGCGTTAAGGGATGCAGGTTTTGACGGCTTGAGGATCACCTCTTTTGACCATGACAAAGGGATCTTCCAGGGGGATGAGATCGATGACGGGATCTTGAACTTCACTCCTAGATTTTTCATCACACTCACCAAGGCCGTGATCATCGGTGACATCATGAACCTGCTTGGCTATAAAATGCGTCCCTATGAAAGAGAAGTTGGCAGTGTCGATGCAGCTATGAAGCAGTGTGAGGATCTTGTCTCTGAAGCATTTCTTGAAAAAAAGAGTTTGTTAAAAACATTGTGGCAATGCCGAAAGGTCTTAGAAGAGGTCAAACTCGACCGTTTGCAGCCTAAAGCCAAGGTCATGGTCATGGGTGAATTTTGGGCGGCTATGACAGAGGGTGACGGGAACTACAATCTCCATAGATTTTTGGAATCCGAGGGTGCAGAGTGCATACCCCAGCCTATTATCAACCGTCTGCTTTTAAACCTGTGGGAAGCAGAACGTGCTTTACATAAAAGAGAACATTTGCAGGTACAAGATGCCCAAAAAGTAGACTTCTCCTCTGTGAAAACACGGCTGCTTATCAAGCTGGGCAAGGCAGCGGTTAAAACCCATTTTGCCCTGTACGCAAAGGCCATAGGTCTCCATGACTATGAGATACCGGACATGGATAAACTTGCCCGTTTGGGACAAGAGTATTATACGCTTGACTGTGACGGGGGTGAAGGGCATTTGGAGGTAGCACACCTCATCGAAAGTGTCAAAGAGAACCTCTCCCATCTTGTTATCTCCGTCAAACCTTTTGGATGTATGCCCTCTTCTTCCGTTTCTGATGGGGTACAGTCACTGGTCACAAGCCGTTTCCCTGAAGCCAATTTCCTTGCGATCGAAACATCCGGAGAAGGCGCGGCGAACTTTTACTCACGTGTACAGATGGCACTGTTCAAAGCAAAACAGTCGGCAAAAGAAGAGTTTGAAAATTTAACACTGCCAGATGAGATACCGGAGAAGATACATAACTATCTCTATCAGCCTAAAAGTGAAAAAGCAGGTACGGCTTCACAGTTGATCGCAAGTCTGGAAGAGCAAAGGCTTTAGCCCTCTTCTGTCTTATGGATAATTTCAGCCAGCCTCTCTTCTTCGGCTTCATCAATATCCAGTGCTTCTACTTCACCTGCCTTGGCATCTGTAAACAGTGACATATCCAGCTCTTTTTCACTTTGAGCCACGATACAGGTCACCACAGCATCTCCTGTGACATTGACAGAAGTACGCATCATGTCAAGCAGTCTGTCAACACCCAGGATAAGCCCTATGCCTTCTACAGGAAGTCCTACCTGCACAAAGACCATAGAAAGCATAATGAGCCCTACACCTGGTACGCCTGCTGTGCCTATGGAAGCCAGCACGGACATGAGTATCACCGTAAGATAACCGCTTAACCCCAGTTCAACGCCGTAGACATTGGCTATAAAGACCGTAGCCACTCCCTGCATGATCGCTGTACCGTCCATATTGATCGTCGCACCGAACGGTACCGTAAATGAAGCCACTGAGTTATCCACACCCATGCGTTTTGTCACTGATCTTAGTGTCACTGGGATCGTCGCATTGGAGCTAGAAGTAGAAAAAGCAAAAACCTGTGCATCACGTATCTTTTGAAGAAAAATAAAAGGATTCAATCTTGTAAAGAGGTGAAAGATCAGCATCAGTGTTCCAAAAAGATGCAAAAATAATGCAGCGATGACCACAGTCACATACACTGCCAGCTGTGCTAAAAGATCCAATCCAAGTTCACCGATCGCTTTGGCCAAAAGTGCAAATACCGCCACCGGTGCGGTCGCCATGATGATCGTCACCATCTTCATCATCGCTTCATTGAGCACTTCAACACCTTCAGCGATACTCTCTGCTTTCTTTCCTACCATCAAAAATGAGATACCAAGCAGGATAGAAAAAAAGATGATCTGCAGCATATTTCCAGTGGCAAATGCTTCAATAATATTACCTGGTATGATATTTATAAGCACCTCACCAAGAGGTGGTGCTTCTTTAGCGGTAAAGGCTGTTGCTGCTGCAGAGGATGGAGAGGAGAACATCGGTATCACCACTGAAGCAATCCCGATAGCTACGGCGATCGCGATCGCAGTCGTAAGCATATAAAGCCCAAAGGACTTGATCCCTACTTGACCCAGTTTTTTGATATCTCCTATTCCAAACACACCTGAGATCAGTGAAAAGAAGACCAAGGGTACGACAAGCATCTTGAGTGCAGTGATAAACATCTTACCGATCACATAAAAAAGCCCGCCGGTGATATATTCATTGATAAAACTGCCTTCGAGATTGAGTCCTCCCAAATTGATGATCAAGCCTGTAATGATCCCTAGTCCCATGGCCCATAATACTTTTTGTGTCAAACGCATACCTACCCTCCATTGATAAAACGATCTCTATACTCCAGCCATAACTTTACCCTAAGTTTCTAAAAGAGTGTGATGGAGCGATGCATTGATCCAGTGCCCCTGCTTACAACAATTTACGGGAAATATGCAGTTTTATACTTGTCTGAGAAGTGGAGCAAATGCTTTTGTACCCAGTGTTACTTTGTCACCTATCTTCAAAGAAGATGCCTCTTGGGGGCTTATAACCACTTCAACCAATTGTTGCCCGATAGAGACGATGGCGACCCTAATGATATCCATCTGTATGATATCAAGCAGCTCCCCTTCAAATGAAAATTTTTGACTTCCGCTTGTTTTAAGCAAAGCCCTTTTAGGCGTATCATCCTGGATGATCTTCCCATGATCAAGTACAACCACCCTGTTTGCCAGACGATAGATCTCGCTTGGATCATGGCTCACCATGATCGTAGTCGTACCAAAATCTTTGTGCAGGGTCAGTATCTCCTGCTGTAACTTCGTACGCATTTCCGGATCCAGTGCGGAAAGAGGCTCATCCATAAGCAAGAGCTTCGGACGATTCATCATCGCACGGCAAAGGCTTACACGTTGTTTTTGACCCCCGCTAAGTGTAGAGGGAAGACGCGCTTTGAGTTCAGTAAGCCCTGTCATCTCCAACAAGTGTTCTGCCAGTGCATGATCTTTCTGTACAAAAAGAAGATTTTGAAGCACCGTCATATTAGGGAACAGTGCATAGTCCTGGAAAACAAATCCTATCTTTCGTTTCTGTGGTGGCAAGGTATGTTTTTCATCCATCCATAGTTCATCGCCTACTTTCAAGGATCCGTGGGCCCTTTCAAGCCCTGCGATGATCCTCAAAAGTGTCGTTTTACCGCTTCCGCTCTGGCCTGCCAGTGCTATGAACTCTCCCTCTTTGATCTTAAGATCGACCGTAAGCTCCATCTCCCCTATACTGCCAAAAAGGGTTTTGTTGATATCGATCTCTATCATCAAAAGCCACCCAGTTTTTTATTTTGTTTGCGATTGAAAACATAGACACCCAAAAGGACCAAAAAGCTTAGGATCACCATGATCGCACTGTAGATGTGTGCTGCTTTGTAATCCATGATCTCCACCATCTCATAGATCGCCACCGATGCCACTTTGGTTTCTCCGGGGATACTTCCTCCCACCATCAATACAACACCAAACTCACCTACCGTGTGTGCAAAGGTCACAATGATCGCTGTCATCAGTGCCGGTTTTATATTGGGAAGTGCCACTTTGAGTATCGTCATCCATGTTCCCTGACCGCAGATATACGAGGCATCCAGCATATTTTTATTCAAACTTTCAAAACCGCTCTGCATCGGCTGTACCATAAAAGGAAGGCTGTAAAAACAACTGGCGATCACTAGTCCCGTGAAATTGAAAACCAACTTGACGCCGAATGTCTCTTCAAAAAATGCACCGACAGGAGAGTTATGAGAAAGTGCCCAGAGGATATAAAATCCCAGGACCGACGGGGGCAATACGATCGGTAATGCCGTGACCGCTTCAAGAAACGGTTTGATCTTTGATCTTGTTTGGGATAAATACCATGCCAAAGGTAAAGCGATCACAAACAGGATCAAAGTGGTCAACCCGGCGAGTTTAAAAGAGATCAGAAACGGTTCCAGTTCAATACCCATAAATACTTCGCTCATGCAAGTACCTTTGAAACTGATAGTACGGTAGATTTTATCAGTGCAGTGACCTGATCGCCTACTTCCAGTCCGAGTCTTTCAGTTGAAGCTACAGTAATCATCGACTCTACACGGTTTTCTGAAATATCCAAAAGAATACGTGCCAACAATTTACCTTTTTCTATCGCAACGACTTTAGCTGAGAGCTGATTGGAATAACTGAGCATACCACGCAGGTTTTTACCTATGGCAACACTGGATGCATTCACACTGAGTAGACAGTCTGAACCTATACTCACTACTTCATCCAACTCCAAACTTACCATCGTGAGGGTTTGCTCCCCCAAAGCGAATGTCACGATGTTTACCCCATCGTGACATTGAATCGATTGTACTGTGGCTACAAGATCACTCATGGTACCAAATATCCATAGTTTTGTAAAATCTCTTTTGCCTTGGCACTCAACATAAATATATAGAATGCTGCCACTTCACTGTTCTTTTCTCCGTTACTTAGCACAACCATCCCCTGATTGATAGGTGTATAGAGTTCCGGGTCCACATCTGCCCAATTCACTCCCTCTTTAAAATGTGCCATCTTGGGACTGTAGAGTGACGATTTTGCGATGAAGCCGATATCTGCTGCAGTTACTGCATAGGAAACCGTCTGTGAGATTGATTCCGCATAGACAAACTTCTTTTCCACTGCCTCAAACACACCACCGTTTTTCATCGCTTCTACCGCTGCTTTCCCGTAAGGTGCTGTTTTAGGATTGGCCACAGCAATTTTTTGAATTGTAGCATCTTTTATAAGTGCTATACCTTTTTTGAAGTCCTGCTTTCTGTTACTTAAATAAGCCAATGACCCCTGTGCATACACAAGTGGTCTGGTGACAGCGATACCTTCTTTATAAAGAGCCTCAGGATATTTCATATTTGCCGCCATAAATAGCTGGTAGGGGGCGCCATTCTTGATCTGTGCAGTGAGCTTCCCGCTGCTTCCAAGTGTTACTTGAACCTTTGTCTCCGGATAAAGTACATTGAATGCTTTTTTCAGATCGTCAATCGCATAACTGACATTAGCCGCTACAGCGACTTTGATCTCACCTGCATGCAGGCTCATCATTCCAAAAAGTAAAGATAAAAGTATCTTTTTCATTGTTTTCCTTTTTTATTGTATACACATCTATTAAAACAGATAATTGATCTCAAATCTGAATTCATTGTAAGATGAGTCTGCTTTCAATGACCCATCGCCTGCAACCGTATCATCATCACCCTCCACATAGGCTAGACGTGTTTTCATATAGAATCCAGGTAAACTGTCGAACTCTTTGAGTACATCAAGTGTCAAAACATTATTGTCTGATTGTACCCCTGGCTTATAGTCATCAAAGTCCTGTACCGCATAACGCATAAACGCTTTTAATCTCGATACCACCCCAGCCTTGTCAAAGTCATAGTCTGCCCTTGCCATATATGTTTGGGTATTGGCATACCAGTTGTACTGTGCCATTGCCCTGGTAAACCCGCCTGTTGGGAATCCCCTCCAGGGCGCGATCAAATCTCCCTCATCAGCGATCTTCGTATATCCAAAACGAAGTTTCCATGCATTTTGGGCCAGATCGACCTTCGCACCAAAAAGCGCACTCTCAAGACTCTCAGGATCGTCATAGCCAAAGGTCTTTGTGTTTAGATTCGCACCTCCTATTATTCCTGCTCCATTATCAAACTGTTTCATATAACGAAGTGCCGGCGTAATTTTTAGATCATCCATAGTAAATGTATAATCTGCCTGCACCATTGCCGAAGAGACCAGGTCAGGAACGGCTGTATAGTTAAAGGTCAGTAACAAGTTCTCCATACTGCTGTTCTTGGCTTCGACTGTCACAAGCCTGTCATCGATACCAGCTGCATTTAGCTTGGACAGTGTAAGTCCTTTATGCATCGCCGAATCATCATTTTCAGTATATTTTGCATAGGGATCGCTTGGATCATCTCCATATGCCAAAAGATGATGGAACGTGGTGTGGTCCCTTAGTTTTTGTTTGGTAAGATAAGCAGCTTGCAGCTTGGTATCAGACAGTGCAAGACTGTAGAGTGCAACACCTTCAAAAGTATTCGGTATCATCTTTGTATCATTGCTTTTGGTCAAAAAGCTTTCATAGATAAGCCTTCCGAACTGTACATCAAGATGTGCATGTTTATACTCCAGGTACGCCTGAGCCAGTGAGGTCATGCCATATTTTCCCTGTGTCAGCACATCATATCTGTTTAAAACGTCTTTACCTGCCTTATAGATCGCTGCATCTTCATCATCCATATGCCAAGGGTTCTGTGTGGTATAAAGCCCGGCCGTAAAGCCAAAGCCATTGAGGTAAGCACTCTTATAGACCAGGCTCCCTCCTGTTCCCATAACATAATGTGTTTCTCCTTTGTCACCCCAAAAATAGTTGAAACGCAGCCTGCCGTAAAACTCCCCTTTGGTTAACATATCCCCTATGTTGTCTACTTGAGACGGTGTCTTTTGATAAACGACCTGCATATTGGATTTTAGTGTATGTTTTATATCTGCTGAAGCTGCACTCAATGCTAATGTAGCAAGTGATGCTGCAAAAATCGGTTTCATATATCTCCCTTATATAGTTTTGTATATAACGAACATCATAGCTATAAGTAATTTCGTAGTGCAAAGTCTAACGTTATATACCTTAAGATATAACGTATAGCGACAAAAATTCTCAATAACTTAGAAATATCGTACACACTTGGTTGGAATCCATAGACTTCACAATGGTATGTGCAATATCTGTTCTGTAGGTACATAATGATAAGCCATATCGTAACTCTTTTTTATCTTCTATCGTATATAGAGATCGCTTTACAGAACATTGTTCGATTTACTTCTAAGCTCTTGACAAAGTAACCGAAAAGTGATATTATCCGGCCATATGGGGATGACTTGGTTTCGACTGGAGTAGTCGGGGCTATGTGCATGTCGGACTGGGCAATTCCGTTACGCGGCCCACACGCGAATAAACGCAAACAATACAGATTATCGTCCAGCTTACGCAGTAGCGTAAGTCATTAACCCCGCAAACGCGGAGGACTGCTTCGCCGGTGAGTGTCATCTTAACCGGATCTTGAAGTATCACATCTGATGACTATGCTCCCTGGAAGCTATGCCAGGGTGTGAGAATTCTAGCTCGTCCTGTAAAGTTTTGAGTGTAGTACAAAACAGGATTAAAATTAACAACACTGTCTAAGCATGTAGAGTCATGGTTCTATCTATTTTAGGACAGGGGTTCAATTCCCCTCATCTCCACCAAACTACAATTTAACACAACTTCTCATAATACAATATCAAATAATACATACAACTTGTGTGCAGTAAGCATATTTCATAATCATAACCTTTGCTATTTCTTAATCTTTGTTTTATTTAGTTTTTCATAATATATTATTATATAAATCTATAAATCAAAGGAAGGGGTAATAAGATGACAAAGAGTCTTTTATCATTGGTATCGATCATGGTACTAAGTGGGCCAGCCTATGCTGGTGGGGACATGACAACGGTTATAGAACCCGTTGTCGAGATACCTGAAGTGAAGGTTAATCCTTTTTATATAGGCGTAGGTATGGGTGAAGCATATGTCAATGATGATACGACAGATGAAGAGATCTCTGCAACAACATTGATGCTGCAAGCAGGATACAAATACAATGATTATCTCGCATTTGAAGGTCGTTATACCTTTGGTCTGGGTGGATCTGATTATGATGCAGGTAACCTAACAGGTATCACTAATCCATATGACGGTGATCTTTCTACCTGGGGAGTGTATCTAAAACCAATCTATCCTATAGGAGGTATTTCACTCTATGCTCTTTTGGGGTATGGTGAGATTATGCTTGATGATCTTGCAGGTGGTGATGCCGTTGAAGATGGATTCCAGTGGGGACTTGGCGCAAGTTATTCGTTCACGGAAGAGATTTCTGTATTTGCAGACTATGTTTCTTTGTATGATGATACAGGGTTTGACTACAGGGCAAAAAGTGATGACGTAACTGCAGACACATGGACAGTCGGCTTCTCTTATAACTTCTAGAAAGGATAGATCATGAAAATAACAAACTTTAAAATGTACCCTCTTATGATTGCAGTTTCTGCATTTTTAGCTTTAAGTGGATGTGACGGTACCACAGGCATATCCTCTGACAGTGGTATGCTTACCCAATCACCGCAAGTCCCACCAACAGAAGCGGAATGCCTTCTGGCTTCTGGGGGATATGAAACTATAGTGATCCAAGATATTCATGATAACAATAGAACCTGGCTAGACAGAAACCTGGGTGCAAGTGAAGTAGCAGCTGGTCCTTATGATGAAGCTGCATTCGGTCATTACTATCAGTGGGGTCGTGCTGCTGACGGACATCAAGAGAACACCTCAGAGACAAATGATACATTAGCCACAACACTGGAAGGCAACGATCCCAATACGGATTGGTATGGAAAGTTTATCTTATCAAATAGAACAAATCTAGACTGGGCAGCTTCGAACATTGATAATGATGGTAGTCTAAGAGAACAATCCTGGAGTACTCCATATGATCCTAATCAAATTTGTCCATGCGGATATATTGTACCTACTGCTCAAGACTTTGTTGATCTAAATTTGTCTGATCCCAATACTGCAGATATATTTAAAATAGCATATACTGATCGTAGGGCAGCTGAGGATGGTTCTATCCCTCTTCCTACTGATCGTCGACTAGCCATTTATTGGACAACGACTCACGACAATAACGATAGTCACTACTATGCAATGTATTTTGGAGAGCCGGGAAAAATTTGGGACAATGGAAAACGAGGTGCAGGTGTTCCAGTACGCTGTATTAAACCTGTACCGTAGGAAATGTTTAACCAATAACCTAAAAGAAAAATTTATTGCAAATTATTTCCCCGTTCCATCTCATTTGAGATGGAATACTACATTCATTTAAACCACTTCTTTTGGCAGTTCAGCAGATAATGCCGTAGTCACTTCATAAGAGATAGTTCCGAACTGTTTTGCAGCTGTTTGTGCATCATTCATCACACATACTTCTTCTTTTTCAGATTCAAGAGAGATAGAATCCATGGATACACGTCCGAGTATAGGTAAACCTTCACTTGTTATATAGGGTTGAGTACTGTCTCCCCTGGACCATCCATCACCGTATCCTAGGTCATAAGTAGATATCATCATATCCTGTACAGCGATGAAATCTCCTCCGTACCCCAGGCGTTCACCTGCTCTTAATTCTCTTGTAGAGATCTTGTTGGCATACAAGGACATGACTGGACGTAATGCCGCCTCATCAAAACTGTCCGGTAACTCATTATATCCATACACGCCTATACCTGCACGAACCAGATCTTCATCAAAACTTTTCGTACGAAGAATTGCAGCTGTATTATGCGAATGTACTCTTACATTCCTAAAGCCCATTTCTTTTACTCTTTGTTTCACACGTTCAAACTGTTTTTTCTGCCAAAAGAATTCAGAACTCAGTTCATCTCCACTGCGGTAGTGTGTCATCACGCCTACAAGATTTAGCCCTTGTGCTTTGATCAAAGCAAATGCTTCATCCATCTCATCCAAAGCTATCCCGTTACGGTGCATTCCCGTATCTACTTTGAGTTCAACCTTGGCACCTTTCCGGGCTTTTTTGATATCTTCTAAACTATTGATCGTAAAAGAATATTTCTCATCTTTGATAATACTGTCACCAAGTATCAGTATCGTTTCAAAGAGAGATCTGATCTGATCTGCTTCTGCCATCTTCCGTACGACCGCATGTCTGATACCAAACTCTGATGCCAGTCTTCCCATCAGTTCGAGTCCGTGACCATATGCATTGTCTTTAAGGACGATCGCGATCTTCTCAACTGAGCCAGTTTTTAGTGCAATTTGGTTAAGATTATGATAGAAATTTTGTTTATTTATTTTAATAAATGCCATGACGAGATTATACCAAAATAGATAATAAATAAGGGACAAGATGCAAAAAGATCTAAAAGTGGTGATGCCGGCAGAATGGGAAAGGCAGCGTGCTGTATTGTTGTCCTTTCCTCATGAAGAGACAGACTGGCATGATCGAGACAATCCGGCAGACTTGGAAGCCAGTCTATCACCGTTTATACGCATCGCTCAGGCTATCGCTTACGGAGAAGCAGTTTACATTATCTGTAAAGAGAAAGAAAAAATTGCAAATATGTTCTGTTCCACACGGAACATGACTTTCATAGAGATACCAACGAACGATACCTGGATACGTGACTACGGATACATCAGTATTAAAGAAAATGATGAAGTAAAGCTTCTGGATTTCACTTTTGATGGTTGGGGCGGTAAATTTGAAGCCTCTCTTGACAATGCTGTCAACACTGCTTTACATCAAAAAGGATACCTTGGGACCACCCCTCTCGAACAGATCGATTTTGTCCTTGAAGGAGGCTCGATAGAGAGTGATGGAGAGGGAACCATCCTCACCACTTCAGAATGCCTTTGCAACCCGAACAGAAACGGCGGCCTGAATAAAAAAGAGATAGAAGAGAAGCTGCATACCTATCTGGGTGCGCAGAGGGTTTTATGGCTGGACCATGGATATCTTGCAGGCGATGATACAGACAGTCATATAGACACCTTGGCCAGATTTGTCAATACAACGACCATCATGTATGTCAAGTGTGAAGACAAAGAAGATGAACATTACGAAGCCCTGCAGCAGATGGAAGCACAACTACAGGGATTTACCACAGTTGAAGGGAAACCCTACACTTTGATCCCGCTTCCGATGTGTGAAGCGAAATATAATGATGATGGAGAAAGACTCCCGGCAACCTATGCCAACTTTCTCATTACCAATGATGCACTGATCTACCCTACTTACGATGATAAAAATGACACTAAGGTCGGAGAGATATTTAAAGGAGTATTTCCCGACAGGGAGATCATCCCGGTCAATTGTTTAAAACTCATAGAACAAGGCGGGAGTCTACACTGTTCTACGATGCAGATAGTATATTAAAAAGGATTCTTATGAAAACAGCACTGATCCAACAGGCTTACCATGGCAACAAAGCACAAACCGCTCAAGTCACAGTAGAGAAGATACAGGAGGCCGCACAAAACGGTGCAGAGCTTGTTGTCTTGCAGGAGCTTCATCAAACAGAATACTTCTGTCAAAGTGAAGATACAAAATTTTTTGATTATGCCGCCCATTTTGAAGCTGATGTAGCATTTTGGAGCACTATTGCAAAAGAGAACAGTGTGGTATTGGTCACTTCACTTTTTGAAAAACGTGCAGCAGGCCTCTACCATAATACTGCTGTGGTCTTCGAAAAAGATGGCTCTGTTGCAGGTAAATACCGAAAAATGCATATCCCTGATGATCCTGGATTCTATGAGAAGTTTTACTTTACCCCGGGGGACCTCGGTTTTGAACCTATACAAACTTCTGTTGGGAAACTGGGTGTACTGGTCTGCTGGGACCAATGGTACCCGGAAGCAGCACGTGCCATGGCACTCAAAGGAGCGGAAATGCTTATCTATCCTACTGCTATTGGCTGGTTTGAAGCGGACAGCGAAGAAGAAAAGGCCAGACAACTTGACAGCTGGATCACTATACAGCGTTCTCATGCCATTGCCAACGGGTTACCGGTACTGAGCTGTAACCGTGTAGGCTTTGAAGCAGATTGTGCCGGGGTGATGGCCGGTACACGTTTTTGGGGGAACTCTTTTGTCTGTGGTGCACAGGGAGAGATGATCGTTCATGCGGATGACAAGAGCGAAACGATCCTCTATGCAGAGATCGAACATGCGCGTACCAAAGAGGTACGTGATATCTGGCCATTTTTACGTGACAGACGTATAGAGGAGTATCAGTGTCTTCTCAAAAGGTATTGTGACTAGCGCTTTTTCTGCAGGTGCGGCATATGGGTCAAGAGAGATCTAATTCCTCTCGAACCACCACATGAATGCAAACATGAGACCCGGCGTTTTTGCGATGCTTTCATCATAGAGAAATTTCTTTGCTTCCTCTGTCGGCAGGTAGACAACCTCTATCTGTTCATGATCCACACCTCCGCCTTCACTGACTTTCATACGCTCCTCGACTTCGGCAAAATAGAGTGTCTGTTTACTTCCTGCAAAGCCCACCGAGGTATGAAAAGAAGTGATCTTTTGAATGTTTGAAAGGGGGATATCATAGCCGCACTCCTCTTCTACCTCTTCTTTAGCAATTTCTGCCAGAGAAAGTGCCTTATCTACGATACCTGCACACAGTTCTATGGTCATCCCATTTTCATTGTTCAAGTACACTGCAGGACGGAACTGTTTTACCAGAACAAATGATCTCTTCTCTTTATGGTAAAGAAGAATGGCAACACTGTCATGTGCTTCAACGATCTCCCATGATTTTTCAATACCTTCTTGTTCGTAGGTGGCAAATGATGTGGATATGAACTTGGCATTGACCAAAGGCTGAAGTTTAAAGTGCTTGATCTTTTTTCCCATCTTCTACCCTCATGCTTGTTTGTTCATATCCATCCCATATAAAAAGTGGGCTTCCCTCTTTGAGATATGCCAAAAGTTTTTCTTCATTCTCTTTGGCATTCTTGATCACGACTTTTTTATATTTCGTTTTGGTCACATCCTTATATTCGGTAATCTTCTTCAAGACGGTATCTTTGATCGACGTCTTGTGCAGGACTCGCATCGGGTCAATCCATCTTCCGTTTTTCTTCATTCCAAAATGCAAATGGGGGCCTGTACTTCGTCCTGTACTTCCAACATACCCGATGATCTGACCTTTCTTTACCCGCTCTCCTCTTTTTGCACGTATACGGCTCTGATGGGCATAGAGTGATTCATACCCGCCAGGATGTTTGATCTTCACCACTTTGCCATACCCTCTCATACTACCGGAAAAACTGACTTTCCCTGCATTGACTGCAAGAAGCGGTGTTCCCCTTCTTGCACCAAAGTCTGTACCATGATGCGGGCGATACCGTTTCAATATAGGATGATATCTTCTATGAGTGAATGAGGAAGTGATACGGACATGACGTAAAGGCATACCAAAACGTGAAGAAGTACTTTTTACAGGGACCCTGCGGGTGTAGATTACTTTTTCCTTACCTGTGACCGTATACGCTTGAGACTTTTTAGTGCTCTTATAGCCATAACCATCTTCATCTGCATAGATAAACTGTTGTTTCTTCCTAGATTCAATCATCGCGATTTTAATAGATGGCATAGTGTGTGGTTGGCCCATTCTCGTTTTTTGTGCATAGAGGAAAGAGACTTTGTCTCCCTTTCGAAACTTTTTCGCATTCACAGTGCCCTTAAAAAGCTGCCCGATCTTATCTGCGAGTGCAGGATGATGTAATGCATTGTTTACATCCGTATAGAGATTTTGTTCTATGGTGACCGTAGCACTGTATTCTTTTTCTTTATACTCTATAGGAATAATATCGAAATTATACACATCGCTGTTATGCTCTTTGGCCAGCCTTATCTGCATCTCTTCCCCTATCGGGATCAATGCCTGTTCAAGTGTACCGTTGGTGTCTTTTAACTCGTAATAAAGTTGGTCTCCCTCAATTTCGGAGAGAAACTGGATATCTGCTTTTGAAATATCATTGAGTATCTCTTTAGAGATCTTTTTGGAATCTAGATAATCTGAAAATGTTTTCCCTTTTTCCCAATGTCCAAGCGTTACTTTCGCGCCAAATAAGGAACTTGAGACCAAGATCCATACCACTATATTTTTTAGACTTCCCATTCTCTACTATTATCCCTACTGCTTAGTTGGACATTATTATAACTTAAGTAGGTTAATCTACCTACTATACTAAAAACATCAATAAACTTTTACTATATTGCTTGTATAATCAATACCATTATTTAACACTTAAAGGACCGCTATGCACAAAATAGCTCTTATTGCGCTACTCTCTCTACCGCTCTTTGCAGGTTTTTTCCCGCAAACAGTGCACACTTCTGTCAAATCTGTAAATGGAGAGACCATTACACTCAACAAACAATTTCCTGTTGATGGTATGAGTGGTGTTGTAATACATAATTACGGCAATGACCTGACAGCTATTACAAGTCGCATTGCCCAAACTTCAGCGAATAGATCCGTGGCATTGGTCAGTAAAGATATCCTCCATCATGATGAACTTCCTACCATCAAAACACCTATTTCAGTGAAGGACAAGGTCATTGGCGGATACCTTTATAATAATGTGCTTCTTTTAGCCCCGGATGCAGATACCTATGCAAAGATCACCTCTGAATATAGTAAAAAATGGATACATCCTGATCTCTTTGCCCTCTATCTTTCTACTGAAGGAGAAGAGAAACCAACAAGAGAAAACCTTGCGCGTTTTGCAAAAAAATATCAAGTAGGTCTTGTCTGTATCGTACGTAAAAACTCTGCTGTACTTTTAGACCCTATTTCTGCAAAAATTGTCTCTGAACAGTCAATGACCGATCTTCCCTCCAAAGGGTCATTCCCTTTTTACATGCGTTTGAAATCACTTGATTCAGAATGGTTCGGCAGTGATGTGAAGGGTAACTATTACGATACAATGAAATCTTTATAATGGAAGTCAGTCATGTTAGATAAAAAACATATAAAATATTTTGAAACACTTGTCGGGAAAGAGAATGTCTACAGCGATAAAGCACACCTCATCGCATACTCTTATGATGCTACACGCACACGCTATGAACCTGAAGCTGTGATCTTTCCAAGAGATGAAGCGGATGTCAGTGCGATTCTCAAATACTGCAATGAACATCAGATCGTCATTACACCAAGAGGGGCCGGTTCAGGGTTTACAGGTGGGGCACTTCCATCTCAAGGCGGTATCACGTTGGGGATGGAAAAACATATGAACAAGATCCTTGAGATCGATATGGAGAACATGGTAGCCGTAGTGCAGCCGGGTGTGATCAATATGGACCTGCAAAAAGCGGTTGAAGAGGTAGGACTTTTTTATCCGCCTGATCCTGCCAGTGAGCAGTATTCTACTCTCGGCGGGAACGTCAGTGAAAATGCCGGGGGTATGCGTGCAGCAAAATACGGTCTTACGAAAGACTATGTGATGGCGCTTCGTGCAGTACGTCCGAACGGTGACATCATCCGTGCAGGGAAACGTACCATCAAAGATGTGGCAGGCTATAACATAGCGGGGATTCTCATTGCAAGTGAAGGGACATTGGCTGTGATCACAGAGATCACACTGAAGCTCATTCCTAAACCTAAATTTACCAAAGCCTATATGGGTATCTTCCCTTCTGTGGATGATGCGATGAATGCGGTGTTCAAATCACTTGCCGCGGGTGCGAATCCTGTGGCCATGGAGTTTATGGATGACCTGGTGGTCCAGGCACTCAAAGAGAAACTGGGCATCAAACTACCGGAAGATGCAGGTGCGCTGCTCATCGGTGATGTGGATGGGAATGTGATCGAAGAGGTAGAATTTCAACTGGAAACCTTGGAAAGATCATTTAAAGAGAATGGTGCCCAGGATTTCATCATCGCACATGATGCCCAAAAAAGGGATGAACTTTGGTATGCAAGACGTAATGCTTCCCCATCTATCACGATCTTCGGGAGTAAAAAACTCAATGAAGATATCTCTGTGCCAAGAAGTATGCTGCCCGAAGCACTGGAGCGTATCTACGCAGTGGGAAAAAAATACGGCTTCAAAGTGCCATGTTTCGGACATGCAGGTGATGGGAATATCCATGTCAATGTCATGGTAGACGGTTCAGATGAAAAACAACTTCATGATGGACATCAGGCAATAGAAGAGATCTTCGAGCTTGTGGTAGAGATGGGAGGAACCCTGAGTGGCGAACATGGTATCGGTACGAGCAAGGCACCGTTCATGAACATCGCATTCAATGAGGTAGAACTTGATCTCTTCAAAAGTATTAAACAGGCTTTTGACCCTAACAACATACTCAATCCGGGAAAAATGGGATTACCTGGCTGATCGTATACACCTCTTCAGGATACACCTGCCCGAGTACAACAATTTTAATGTAGAGATTCCCGTGTTTTCACGGGAGTTACGTAGGAATCAATGACCATGCAAATCAATCCTCAATTCAAAAAAATCCTCAAAACCTATTACATCTTTTTACGTGATTTCCTCAGCGATCTTTTTGATAGCAGATTGGGACACTATGCATCCAGTTTGAGCTGGAGTACCCTTTTCTCTATCATTCCTTTCCTGGTGATCATGCTGGCTATTTTTACTACCATGCCTCTGTTTCATACGATGTATGCAAAAGTGGAAAAACTTATTTTTGCCAACCTTCTGCCTACGGATTCCAAAGTCATTATGGAATACCTTAATACCTTTATAGCAAACTCAGACAAATTGGGATATATAGGGGCATTCTATGTGATATTTGCCGCAGTCATGTTTTTCAAAGACTATGATTATATCGTGAATGACATCTTTTCAACACCCAAACGAACGATCTGGCAAGCCATGAAAACCTATCTTTTACTGATCATCACCATACCAACGATGATGGCTGCCTCTTTTTATCTCTCTGCATTCATACAAGGGTATCTCGATAAAAGCAGTCTCACCAGTATTATACATCTCTATGAAATTATTCCTTATTTCATCGTGTGGATGATGTTCTACATCGCCTACCAACTCTCTCCCCAGATGCATATAGAGGTCTCTGCTGCCCTGGCAAGTTCCTTCATCGCCTCTCTTGTATGGTACCTTTCCAAAAGTGCTTTTGTCTTCTATGTCGTCCACAATAAGACCTATGCAAGTATCTATGGAAGTATCAGTATCGCACTTTTTTTCTTTTTATGGATCTATATCTCATGGGCCATCTTCATTCATGGGCTTAAATTTTGTGCGCTACTGAACAAAAATGAAGAGATAGAGCATATATGAGACCCCTCAATCAATCACAGTCGTTTGTGATTGATAGGTTTGGCACCGATATGGTGGAGCAGCATGGCCCGTGCAGGAAACCGTAAGATTCATACTAAAAAAATATAATTCGCATACAATACTGCCAAACCTGTCACTGACCAAAAAAGTTTTTTACTCCATATAGCCCCTATAGATATGCCTATATACCCCACGATTGCCCAAAGAGGTAAAAGTGACTCTGTACTGCTTTTTGGCAGTGTAAACAATGCTGACAGACCTGTATCAAAAAGCGTACCCAAACCCAATAGATGCAGAACCATCACAAGAGGATAAAAAGGAATGAAGAGCAATGAAAGCAGAGGGGATAAAAGTTGATACCCGCTTGTCATAGGGAACACAGTATGTACGACAGGAAGCATCAGCACAAAAATACCCAGAGGTATGAAAAGCAAGGTGACCACCCATGCATTGAACCCTTTACTGTGCTGTAACACTAAAAAGATATAAAATACCCCTGCCACAGAAAGCCAAAAACTAAGAGAAACCAGCATCGAAGGGAAAAGTGCTACAAGGATCAGAACGATCGTAGTTAAAAAAGTAAAACTCAACAGTTCCAACCCCAACAAAAGTACCATCCATCCGACCAGTACCATCGCATAAGAACGCAGAAGAGAAGGCGGGAAATCGACAAACCATAAGTAGACACCTAAAAGTATCATAGCCATGGCTCCCACATCAAACAGTGCATGGCGGTAAGGGAAAAAGTGTTGCTGAAAGGGTCTATAAAGCAATAAAAGAAAACCATAGACCAGGCCCCACAGTATGCCCAGATGAAATCCGCTCAAGGCCACAAGATGGCTGACACCGAGCATACTGATCTTTTCTCTTAACTCTTTCTCTAACAAGGTAGCAAAAAATATCGCATTGTAAAATGAGCCTAAAGAGGTGTTTTCATGTTGTGAAGCCACTTTTTCCAATAACCTGTCTTTGAAGGTGACAGGAAGCACTTCTTGGCCTTTCATACGACTTTTCACATAAAAGGTGCCTAGATAGCCAACAAAAGAGATGTTCTTGTTTGGAAAGATCTGCAGACGCAGACGTTTGTGATCGAAATGATCTTGACTATAGTTCGTTGTATAAAAGGTCAACCCTTCTGTACTTCGAAGTTTGAGTACTTGATAGTGTTGATCTCCCTTAGACTTTTTATACGTATTCAATACATTTGCATGCGTGTAATAAAAGGGTTTTCCAATGAAATTTTGATAGGCTTGATATTCAAAAAAGAGCCGAATGAGTATCACAATCAGGAAAAAGAGCATCACCCAGATAAATGTTTTCTTCTCCGGGAATAGTTTTGGTTTTTCTAATTGCACAACAATTCCTTCAAAATCAACTCTGGTGAGTGGAGATACATTCTAGTGCATGTGAGACGCTTATACCAAGTTGTACAAGCCTTCAACGGCAGCGTAGAAGAAGCTATTACGCCCTATAAAACAGGCAACTCTATATTTCCTGTATTCATAGGGATATCAGCGTCTTCATACACTATTTCAACAGCCGACCCTGTTGGGGCATCCACGAAACGTGTAAAGTTCTTTTGGAAAATAAGTTTGACGGTACCGGTCGGTCCATTTCTCTGTTTCCCGATGATGATCTCCGCATCTTCTTCAGGTTTTTTTCTAAACTCGGAGGTATATTCTTTACCTTCGGCTTTGGCTTTCATCTCTTTCTCTTTCTCCTGCGCCTCACGGTACACATCATCACGATACACAAAAAGAATGATATCGGCATCCTGTTCTATAGCTCCGGACTCACGGAGGTCAGAGAGCATAGGACGTTTATTATCCCTGCTTTCCACTCCACGGTTAAGTTGAGAGAGTGCAATGATTGGTATCTGAAGTTCCCTGGCCAACTGTTTGAGCCCTCTTGATATTTCAGAGACCTCCTGTTGTCTTCCTTCTCTACCTTCACCACTCATCAGCTGTAGGTAATCTATGATCGCTACAGAGATTTCAGGGTGTTGTGCTTTCAGTTTACGAAGTTTACTGCGCACATGATGGATGGTCGCATATCCGCCGTCATCTACAAAAAGTTTTTTTGAAGCGAGGTCCTGAGTCGCAGCAGCAAGATCACTCCACTGCTCATCTTTAAGATCGCCTACTCTCAGTGCCTGAAGCGGTATGGAGGTTTTGGCAGAAAGCATTCTAAGCATCAGCTGTTCTGCCGGCATCTCCAGCGAGAAAAAGGCAACACCTTCATTCCGCTCTATCGCTTTGAGTGCCATGTTAAGCACAAATGCCGTTTTCCCCATCGCAGGACGTGCAGCGATGATCACCAGGTCCCCCTTACCAAATCCTGACGTTTTATCATTAAGGTTTCTAAACCCTGTATCGGTACCGATCAGTTTGGAGTTCCCAAGTGCTTTGAGACGTTCTATCTCCGCCATCATAGACAACGTGATCTCTTTGGATTCTCTAAAATCATCAGAAGTGGAATTCTGCGTGATCTCATAGAGCTTTTTCTCTACCAGATTCATCACCTCTTCAGCAGGCAGATCATCTTCTATCGTGACCTTTTTGATCTCTGTGGCAAGTGTCGCCAAGGCTCTTTTACTTGATTTTGCCTTGATCTCTTTGAGATAGGCCGCGGTATTGGTAATAGGATTTGCTGAAAGCAGGTCCAGCATCGCAACTTCGTCAAATTTACCCATCGAATTGAGTTTTGAACGTAAAAACTCGTCATCCAATGGTTTCTCTTCTACACTAAGCTCTTCCATCGCAGCAAAAACATGCTGATGAAAAGGCAGGTAGAAATCATGTGGTTTCAGCTTCGCCGCGATCTCTTCATAGGTTTCAGGATCAAAAATAATTGCAGAGAGTACCGCTCTTTCGATATTCAGGTTGTACATGTTTTCCATTATTTGTTATCCTCTGCAAACTTCTCTACTTCCTGCACAAAGCGCTCAACCAACTCTGCTTCAGGGAGTCTGGCAACCACTTCCCCTTTGAGCATGACCAAACCTGAACCTTTTCCATAGGCTATAGCAACATCCGCATGTTTGGCTTCCCCTATAGCATTGACCACACACCCCATCACAGAAACATCCATAGGTGTTTTAATGTGTGCTGTGCGTCTTTCCACCTCGGCTACCGCACTCACAAGATCCGCCTCTATACGCCCGCAGGTGGGACAAGAGATGATGTTCAGCCCCTCTTTCATTCTACCGCTGTCTTTGAGTATGGCTTTCCCGACTTTGATCTCTTCTTCGAGCTCACCGGTAATGGAAACACGCATCGTATCCCCTATCCCGTCAAGCAACAAAGCCCCCAGACCTATAGCAGACTTGATAGTCGCATGAAAAACCGTTCCCGCCTCTGTCACACCCAAGTGAAAAGGGTATTCATTTCTGGGGCGTAACATTCTGTAGGCATCTACGGTTCTATCTACATCCGAAGCTTTCAGTGACACTTTGATGTCTGTAAATCCCAGATCTTCCAAAAATTTGATGTTGTACTCTGCAGATGCGACCATACCCTCTGCTGTTGCACCATACTTCAGATCAAACTCTTTTTCCAATGAACCTGCATTCACCCCTATACGTATAGGCAGGTTTCGATCCTGGCACGCTTTGACAATCTCTTTGATACGTGATTTTTCACCGATATTCCCAGGGTTCAGACGTATACAATCCACCCATTTTGCGGCTTCCAGTGCCAATTTATAGTTAAAGTGTATATCTGCAATGAGGGGTAAAGAGATCTGTTCTTTAATGGCTTTAAGTGCAAGCGCATCCTGCATCTCAGGTACTGCCACACGCACCATGTCAGCCCCGGAAAAATGTAGACGGTTGATCTGCTCTACTGTCGCAGCCACATTATGCGTATCACTGTATGTCATAGACTGCACAGAGATCGGTGCATCACCGCCTACAGCGACATTACCGACATAAATTTTTTTTGTTTTAACTCTTTCTTTCACGGTTTGCCTTTTGAATAATTCTCTAATTTTACCCAAACAACCTACAACGGATATTAAGAAAATTCAACAGGGTCGAAATCTATCTCTATCTCTCTACGATCTACACTGTGTAAAGCCTTGAGCAAGGGGACTCTGTGCTTGGATCTCAAGAGTATATGGAACCTGAATTTATTGGCTATTTTTTCTACCGGTGCTTTACCATGTCCCACTATCTCTACCTCTTCAAATGCTTTGAGTTTCGTTACGGTGTCCAGTGTGATCTTGCTTGCTTTGGTTTCATCTTTATGTGCGATGAGTATACGTGCAAGTGAGGCAAAAGGAGGGTACTCTGCCATCTCTAAGAATGCCAGTTCATCTTTGATGAAAAGTTCATAATCGGCCAAATAGGTTTGAAAAAATTCCGGATCACCGGTCTGCACAATGATCTGGGCTGCTTTTGCCCGTCCGCTTCGACCGGCGATCTGAAAGAGTAAGGAGGTCGCTCTCTCTCGTGCCCTGTAATCTGCCAGTCCCAGGATGTAATCAAGCCCCATGATGATACTCAATGTAATATTTGCATAGTCATGCCCTTTACTCAGCATCTGTGTCCCCAAAAGCAGTTGGCTCTCGCCGCTTTCAAAACGCTTCAAAGCCTCTTTGAGTTTTTTAGCCGTGGTGATACTGTCTTTGTCGAACTGTTCTATCTGTATCCCTTCAACCGCTTCAGAAATGACTTCTATGGCTTCCACGGTACCCATACGTTCACTTTTAAGCGGTGTATGACCACAGTGGGTACAGGTATCCCGTATAGGTTCAGTATAGTTACAGTAGTGGCATTTTAAATGTCTGTATTTTCTGTGCAGAGCCATGCCCACTGAACAGAAAGGGCAAAGATGTGTCTTGCCGCAACTCTCACAGTAGAGATACTTGAAATTTCCACGGGTAGGAAGAAACAGCAGTGACTGGTCTCCCGCTTTGTAGTGCATATCTATGGCATCCAACATCGTATGGTTGATCCTGTCACCAGAAATGAACTTGTACCTTTTTTCTGTTTGTACATACGGTTTATCGAGTTTGACCACATCATATTTATAGTACGAACTCATCGAAGGTGTCGCAGAAGCCAACACCACTTTCGCACCCAATCTACTTCCCATCAATACTGCTACATCCCGTGCATGGTAACGCGGTCTGGTCATCGCCTTATAACTGTCATCATGTTCTTCATCTACAATGATAAGCCCAAGGTTGGACAACGGCACAAAAAGCGCAGAACGCGCTCCCGCGACAATGCGTATCTCTCCTCTTTCTATGCCTTCGAGGATAGACTCTTTTTTCTTCTTGGTCAACTTGGAATGCCACATAGCCACACGCTCGCCAAAATAGACCTTAAGACGCTTTTCCATTTGCGGTGTCAGTGAGATCTCGGGCATAAGAAAAATAGCGCTTTTCCCCTCTTCCAACATCTTTGCCATTAGCGAAATGAAGATCTCTGTTTTCCCCGACCCGGTGACACCAAACAGCAGTGCTTTCTCTTTTTTGAGGAGTTGATCATAAGCATTTTTCTGTATGTCACTTAACCTTGGAAGCATATTTTTTTCTATGGACTTCGAAGATGATTCTGTAGCAGAAGAAAGTTTAAATGGGATAAAAAGAGAAAGTGCTTCACCCAAAGAAGAAAAATAATACTCACAGATAAACTTCGCTATCTCCATCTGTTCCTGACTATAAGCATGATCTGAAACAGAGGTGATCTCTGCAGTTTCAAATTCAGGCTTTACCACCTTTTCTATGACAACTGCATCTTTTAGCGTCGTTTTTAAAGGCACAGTAACCACTGTACCTTTTTTTAATATATTTGGAGATGAATAAGTCAAGCTGGGAGCACTTGACTTCATAAGAAGAATTTTATAAAAATACAAGATAGTAAATGATATGGCTAATTCATATCAGTACATCCGCCACTGGTTACATCATTAAAGCGGTTGTTCTCTAACTTAAATGTACAATCTCCAGATGGTGACTTAAAGGTATACGTTTCACCATCATTCGTACTCCAACATCCAACCCTATCTGTACATGACTTTACATCATACTCCAAAACCAAACTACCATTCACATCATTAAACTTAGTAAAAACACCAGAACCTGTTCCTCGTAAATTTGTAATGCCATCAAAATCACCTTTAAGTATCTGTTTTTGTCTCTCTGTAGCAAGTGCACTCCTTACAGAGGCCAATGTTGCTAACCCTTTTGTAACCTGAGCATCATCACGTGTAGCTGCAAACTTAGGTACCGCTATTGCCGAAAGGATCCCAATCACTACAATTACAAATATTAACTCTATCATGGTAAATGCTTTTTTTGAAGATTTTTGCATATTTATTCCTTTTTCTTTAGAATGCACCCTATAATTTTTTATATTATATCATAAATGTATCTGAAAGATAATCCGTAACCAATGATATAAAATAAAAATTATATGGATAAGTAGAATGCTATAAGAGTGTAAAATAAAAAGCTACATATTTTTAGACCATACTATCATATAGCTTCTATCGCTTCCACCTCTTATGAGGTGGAGTGATATAAAGTTATCTTACAATTTTAATTCCGCCAAAGCTATGTACTTGACCAGAAGAAGTACTTAAATTTTGGTCTGCCGCAACACCCTGAGCATCTACACACCAAGTATCAGTTAACCCACTATGTGTGAATGTGACGTTTCCATCTAGTGTGTCCACACCAGAAAGTGTGAAACAGCCATCATCAGCAACAGCAACACATGCAGCCGTTGTATTGTCCTCTTCTTGTCTTGCTGTATATCCAGCAGAGATGTCAACAATACAGGTTTTAAGGTTATGTACAGCTTTTGAAACTTTTGCATCATCTCTGGTTGCTGCCAATTTAGGAATAGCAACTGCCGCCAAAATACCAATAATTACAATCACAAAGATCAATTCGATCATAGTAAATGCTTTTTTCGAAGTTGTTTGCATATCCACTCCTAATTCTTTAAGAAGTATACGTCCTAAATTTCATCTATGATATCACAAATCTATCATCTGCAAAATACTCCATATTGTAAAGAGTGCTTAAGATGAAAAATATACAGATGGTTAGAATGATATAAGAAGATAAAATAAAAAGCTAAAAATCGTGTTTACATAGCTTCCACCTCTAGCGAGGTGGAAATGTGATCTGAAGTTATTATCTTACGACTTTAGATCCGCCAAAGCTATGTACTTGACCATCAGAAGTACTTAAGTTTTGATCTGCCGCAACAATTTTCGCATCTGCACACCAAGTATCAGTTAACCCACTATGTTTGAATGTGATGTTTCCATCAGGTGAAGTTGCACCACCTGCTGCTTGTACATCACTAATAACAAAACAGCCATCATCAGCAACTGCTACACATGCAGCTGAAGTGTTGTCTTCTGCCTGTCTTGCTGTATATGCAGCTCCGATATCAGTAATACACGTTTTAAGGTTAGCAATACCTTTTGATACTTTTGCATCATCTCTAGTTGCTGCCAATTTAGGAATAGCAACTGCTGCCAAAATTCCGATAATTACGATGACAAAGATCAATTCGATCATTGTGAATCCGCGTCTCATGTTAGTCATGATTAACTCCTGTTTAAATATTTTCGTACCAATTCAATAATTGGCCTAATCGATGGTACTCTGAAAAACCTTTAAAAAAGTTTAATACTTTATAAGAATTTATTATTAACTTTAATTAAAGTTAAATAATACTCAGTGTATAGTATTAAAACGAAAGTATGTTGTTTCTATTTACATACACCTTGTATCATTTATTATTATGTGAGAAGGAGGGGAAAGGTGCATACTTATTATAAAAATGACGTAGGATCCACTATGAGAGCTGGATGGACTATGATAGAACTTATCTTCATGTTAATTGTTGTAGGAATACTCGCAGCAATTGCAGTCTCAAAACTGACCGCAACCAGAGATGATGCAAAGCTCTCTGCTGATGTTTCAAATATGAGTATCTGTATAAGAAGTGTTGCCGCTCACTATACTGCTACAGGGATTATGGATATTAATATAGCATCTTGTAATAAGGTAAATTGTTACACAGTAGATATTAACGGATCCATCATGCAGGTTGACATTAACATAAGTGCTGCCGATTATTGTGATGATATAGAAAATGTAGGTGGACACCTCATACATAATTACCAGTTTGCTGGACAAAGTATTGAAAGATAAAAAAGGAAATACAATGCAAAAAGAATGGTCATCATTTAGAATCACTTTAATACTCTATCTTGTTGTTCTCATACTCCCTCTTGGCTTTTATTTTGTTTACACATCATTTCAAACGATGCAAAACGATACAAAGATCGTACATCAAAGTTCTTGGACAGCAGGTGCAATGGCCCATCTTGCACTTATTCAAAATGATTACGAGAGAGTTGTACACATAGATAAAGCCCTTCAAGAGATATCTCCCTGGGTTGCACAGAACAATGATTCAAACCTCTATATAGGAGGTCAGACACTCTCTAAAGATTTTGAACAAATAGATGCTTGCTGGACCGCTTACAAAGAGAGTTATATGAAACATGACACAATTGCTATAGGTAAGCAGAGCCTCCAATGTTATGAACTTACTGATACTTTCGCAACGGTCATTGAGAAAATGGTCTATCTGAAGCAAAACAAGATCATTAATATATTTTACATGAGTCTTGCTCTTGCCATGATCTTTGCACTGTTGATCATCTATCTAGTAAGAGCTTATATCGGTCAGCAGATGAAAAAACATGCCATCCATGACCATGATACTAAGCTCTTCAACAAACAATATTTCTGTGCAGAGCTGAAAACATCTTGTGCCAGAGCTGTACGGAACAATGCTCCACTTTCTCTGCTTTCTATTTCGATCGATGATTTTGGGAAAGAGAGTAAGCACTATAGTCAAAAAATGCAAGCATTTCTACTTAAAACCTTTGGAGGGCTCATCACATCTTTGACGAGAGAAAGTGATATAGCATGTCGATATGATGAAAATCGCGTGTTTATACTTTTGCCTGATACCTCGGAAGAACATGCATTGATCTTGGAAAAACGTATACGTGAAGCACTTGAAAAACATGATTTTGGTGTCATACCGGAACTCAACTTCAAGTTCGCAACGACCCATCTCAACTACAAAGAGACACCTGAAACATTTCTATCACGTACAGAAGGGCTATTAAAATAAACGCCGGGAGGGTTTTTTATAGACCATCCAGGGTTTCAATAAGCAGTTCGATCTCATCTTCATAAGAGGTCGCCTGTTTAGCTAAACGCAGATAGGCCTTAAGCAATTTATCCGGCTTGTTGTCTTGATGTAAATTAACGCCTGCCGCTTCCAAGTCTTTGTTGACAAAGTCTGCAAAGTCATCTTCCAGTTTGATCTCATAACGATTCCCGGAAACAGTAAGTCCAACATTTTTCATGGTATCCCTTTATATGCTTATGCTAAAAGTGCTTCGACCTGTGCAATGATCTTTTCGATCTCCGCGTCTTTCTCTTCTAGTTCACGCTTGAGTGATGTGATTTGTGCCTCTTGTGCATTTTGGGATCCAGAGACATTTGCGAGTTCTACTTTAAGTTGAGCATTTTCACTTTTCAGTGCTTCATGGTCTGCTCTCCACTGTTCTATCTTCTCTTGTAGTTTTTGTAATGCTGCCATTTTATTCTCCATAATTTCTTTGTGTTATAATAGCGAAAATTTAAAAAGAAACAACATAAAAACAAAAGGTTTATTTTGCCAAATTTCACGGTATCAAGTCCATACCAACCCGCCGGTGACCAACCCCAGGCCATAGATACACTTTCTCGCTCCATTGAAGCAGGAAACCAATACCAAACCCTGCTTGGTGTTACGGGGTCAGGTAAAACCTATACGATGGCAAAGATCATAGAGAAAACAAAAAAACCTACCCTCATCATGACCCATAACAAAACACTTGCAGCACAACTCTACTCAGAGTTTAAAAGCTTCTTTCCAAACAACCATGTCGAGTACTTCATCTCATACTATGATTATTATCAGCCTGAAGCCTATCTGCCACGCCAAGACCTGTTTATAGAAAAAGATTCTTCCATCAACCAGGAGTTGGAACGTTTGCGTCTCAGTACGACTGCAAACCTGCTTTCACATGATGATGTCATTGTCATCGCTTCTGTCTCTGCCAATTATGGATTGGGTTCACCTGATGATTACCGTTCCATCGTACAGAAACTGTGTGTGGGCGATGAGTACAACCAAAAAGCCCTGCTGCTTAGACTGGTAGACATGGGCTACAAACGTAATGATGAATTTTTTGACAGGGGTGATTTTCGGGTGACGGGTGAAGTCATAGACATTTACCCTGCCTACTCTGAAGAGTTTGCCGTACGTATAGAGTTTTTTGGTGATGAGATAGAAGCCATTTATGAGTTCAATTCGCTCACGGGAGAGAAAGAAGAAGGAGTCAAAGAGGTCACCATCTACTCAGCCAATCAGTTCATCGTCTCAAAAGAGAAACTTGCCCGTGCTGTCAAAAGCATAGAAGAAGAACTTGCAGAACGGCTTGCCTATTACCAGAAAGAAGACCGTATGATCGAGTATAACCGTCTCAAACAGCGTACAGAGTTTGATCTGGAAATGATAGAAGGCACAGGAATGTGTAAAGGTATCGAAAACTATTCTCGTCATCTTACAGGCAAAAAAGAAGGAGAGACACCTTACACCATGATGGACTACTTTGAAGCGATGCATGATGATTACCTCGTCATAGTCGATGAGTCCCATGTCTCTTTGCCACAGTTCAGAGGAATGTATGCAGGAGACAGAAGCCGTAAAGAAGTACTGGTTGACCATGGGTTCAGACTTCCTTCCGCACTGGACAACCGTCCGTTGATGTTTGACGAGTATATCCATAAAGCGCCTCATTTTCTCTTTGTTTCTGCTACCCCTGCCCCGCTTGAACTTGAACTTTCCTCTGCAGTCGCAGAACAGGTCGTAAGGCCTACAGGACTGCTTGATCCGGAGATAGAAGTGATCGACAGTACCTACCAGGTAGAAAACCTGTATGACAGGATGAAACCGGTCATCGCACGTGGGGAACGCGTGCTTATCACAGTGTTGACAAAAAAGATGGCAGAAGAGTTGACTACGTACTACAATGATCTTGGACTTAAAGCCCGCCATATGCACTCTGATATGGATGCGATAGAACGAAACCAGACCATACGTTCCTTACGTTTGGGTGAATTTGACATCTTAGTAGGGATCAACCTGCTTAGAGAAGGACTTGACCTTCCTGAAGTGAGTCTGGTGGCTATTCTTGATGCGGATAAAGAAGGTTTTCTGCGTTCACGAACCTCTCTCATACAAACCGCAGGAAGGGCTGCAAGAAATGCCAATGGTCATGTGCTTATGTATGCGAAAAAGATCACTGATTCCATGCAGTTCACCATCGATACCACACAAGACAGACGTGAAAAACAGATCGCTTATAATAAAGAACACGGTATTACACCTCAAACCACACTCAGGGTCCTTGACACAGACCTCAAAGTGGAAGATGCAGGAGAACTTTACAATAAACAGAGCAAGCTGGATAAAATGCCAAAAGCAGAACGTCAACAAATGGTCAAAGAGCTCAAAGCAAAGATGCTTGCCGCTGCAAAAAATTTGGACTTTGAAGAGGCTGCAAGACTGCGTGATCAGATAGCAAAAATCAAAAAATTGTAGGTTTTTGCTATAATACGCGTAAATCATATATTATATAGGCAAAATTCATGGCTTTAGATCTCTCTTCTTCACAACTCTATTTTAACCGTGAACTCTCATGGCTGCAGTTTAATTCACGTGTCCTGGCACAAGCACTGGATGAACAACTACCGCCTCTTGAACGCCTTAAATTTCTTGCGATCTACGGAACGAACCTTGATGAATTTTATATGATACGTGTTGCAGGGCTTAAAGCACTCTATAAAGCAGGGGTACAAGAGACGGGACCAGACAAACTGACGCCAAGTCAGCAACTTGAGCAGATACATGGGTACCTTCATAAAGAACATAAAGTGTTGGAATCATGTTACACCTCTATCATCTCGGAACTTCATACCCATGGAGTGAATGTAAAGAACTATGATGCGCTCAACCAAGAGGAAAAACTGGAAATAAAAGAAAAATTCTTTCATGAGATATACCCTGTGATCATCCCTATAGCCGTAGATGCAACACACCCTTTCCCTCACCTCAACAACCTTAGTTTTGGTTTGGCATTGACACTGGAAGATGACTCTAAACATATCAAACATGGACTTGTGCGTATCCCCAGGATACTCCCTAGATTTGTACAGTTAGGACAAACATTTATTCCCATAGAGTCTGTGGTTGAATATTTTGCCTCTGAACTTTTTCCCGGGTTCAGTCCACTGGCTTCAACACCTTTCAGGGTCACAAGGAATGCAGATATCGAGATAGAAGAGGAAGAAGCGGATGACTTTTTGGAGATCCTTCAAGAAGGTTTACGTTCCAGAAACAAAGGATCGCTTATCCGTCTTGAACTCAACGATGGGGCAGATGAAAATCTTATAAACTTTTTACTTTCACATCTTAACCTTGATGATAAAGATATCTACTCCTACAAAAGTCTTTCACTGAACCTGGGAAGCCTCTGGCAGATCGTAGGGGATAAAGCACTTTCACACCTTGTACTGCCTACTTTTGCACCCAAAATACTTCCTCCATTGAACAGTGAAGATATTTTTAAGGCTATCGAGAAACAGGATGTACTCCTTTACCATCCTTTTGACAGTTTTGAACCTGTAGTACAATTCATCAAACAGGCTGCAGCAGACCCTGAAACGATCACTATACGGATGACCCTCTACCGTGCGGGTCCGAACTCTCCTATCGTAAAAGCATTGATAGATGCTGTACGTGACGGGAAACAGGTGATGGTGCTTGTTGAGCTCAAAGCAAGATTTGATGAGGAGAATAACTTACGTTGGGCAAGATTACTTGAAGATGTCGGAGCACACGTGGTCTATGGTATACCAGGGCTCAAAGTACATGCCAAGATCGCACAGGTGATCAAAAGACAAAATGGAAAACTGAAAAGTTATGTACATCTTGCCACAGGGAACTATAATCCAAGTACATCGAAGATCTATACCGATATATCGTATTTTACAACCAAAGAGATCTTCAGTACGGATGCGACGCATTTCTTTCACTTTTTGACAGGTTTCTCTACCCATACAAAACTTGATACGCTTTTCATGTCCCCTACACAGATCAAACCAAAGCTTCTCAAACTCATAGAGAAAGAGTATAAACATGGTTCCAAGGGGCACATTATACTAAAAGCGAACTCTTTAGTAGATGCAGATATCATCAAAGCACTCTATATCGCTTCTCAAAAAGGGTGTAGGGTCGATCTTATCATCCGTGGGATCTGTTGTTTGAGACCGGGGATCAAAGGTATCAGTGAAAACATTACGGTCTCGTCTGTGATAGGAAAATACCTGGAACATGCACGTATCTACTTTTTTAAACATGACAAAGTGAAATGCTACATCGCCTCTGCGGACCTCATGCCACGTAACCTTGTAAGACGTGTAGAGCTTATGACACCTATCATGGAAGAGACCCTGAAACAAAAGATAGAACAGATCTTGATGTTACAGCTTGCAGATAACGCCTTACGCTGGGAACTTCAAGAAGATGGAAACTACACAAAAGTCCCCCCTCTGGGTAAAACGGTCAACAGCCATACTGTCTTGGAAGAGTATGTCAACAAGATCCATGACAAAACAAAAAAAGAGACACCTGACTATGTAAGCCGTTTGGCAAATCGTATATTAAAGGAGAGTTAATGATACTAAAATTTAAAGAGTGGACACCCAAGCTCGGACCTAATGCCTGGATAGCCGAAGGTTCTTCTGTGATCGGACGTGTAACCATGGGAGAAGATTCTGCTGTATGGTTCGGCTGTGTGGTACGCGGGGACGTACATCACATTACCATAGGAGACAGAAGCAATATCCAAGACCTCAGTATGATACATGTCACACACCATAAAAAAGCAGATATGTCAGATGGACATCCTACTGTGATAGGGAACGATGTTACCGTAGGTCACCGTGTCATGCTCCATGGATGTACGATAGAAGATGCCTGTCTCATAGGTATGTCCGCCACCATACTTGATGGTGCTGTCATAGGGAAAGAGTCCATAGTCGGAGCAGACAGCCTGGTCACAAAGAACAAGGTCTTCCCTCCTCGAAGTCTCATCATGGGGAGTCCTGCAAAAGTCGTACGTGAGCTAACAGACGAAGAAGTAGCAGAACTCTATGCCTCTGCTCAACGTTATGTCAGTTTTAAAAATGAGTATCAATAACGTAAACAGTAACAAATGAAACAGATCATCACAAAAAGCCTGCAGGATATGTTCTCTAAAGATGTCATCCTCTTTGTTATCAAAATAGGATCCATCTCATTGGCTCTTACCCTGCTGTTCGCATGGAATTTGTGGGGTCTGTTAACAGACATCATTGCTTCCTATCTCTCATGGATCCCATGGGAATGGCTGCAGACATCGGGAGCATCTGTAGGAACCTTTATGTTTACCTATATGATTTTTATCATCATCGTCTCCCTGCTTACTTCACTTTACAGTGAGAAGTTACTTATAGCCTTGGCCAAGAAACGTTACCCTGATATTCCTGTGGTCGGCAGTGCAAATCTTACGACTTCCATTCTCTTGACACTGAAAGCCAGTATCGTTTTTCTAGTGCTTTTCATCCTCACGCTTCCCTTGCTTTTTATACCCATATTCGGTCAGGTATGGATACTCTACCTGTGGTCTGTCTTACTGAAGGAACCTACGATGTATGATGTAGGGGCACTCTTTATCAAAGAGAAAAAAATACGCAGAGAAAAAAAGAAAAAAACAACAGTGTTGGCTATGATGGCAGCACTTTTCAACTATATACCCTTGGTCAATATCTTTGCCCCTGTATGTGCACAGATACTCTTTTTGCATCACACCCTGGGGAAAGAAACTAAAGTTTAACGCTCTTTTTCTTTTTTGACCCTTCGTTCCTTCTTGCTGGAGACGGAAAAACATAACAGTTCATCCGCGCTCTTTACATACCTCGGCACTGTTTCCAGACTTTTTTCCATTACCTTTGCAGCACACAAAGCATCGCTAAAAGCACGATGATGCGTAGCTGTTTCTATCTCTAAAAAATCTATAAGATAGGCAAGCCCATACCGTTCACTCTCAAAGGTACGTCTTGCAAGATCGATCGTACAGAGTTTAGGGTTACCTATATGCCCCAGTCCAAATCTGTCAAAAGAGGCATTCAAAAAACTATAATCGAAATTTGCATTATGTGCGACAAACACCGCATCCCCCATGAAATGGCGCAATGCCGTCAATGCTTCTTTTCTTGTAGGTGCACCTATGAGGTCCGTTGGTTCTATACCTGTGATCTTCGTAATGTATTCCGGTAAGAACGCACACTCGACAAAAGTTTCAAAACGGTCTATGATTTCCCCGTTCTGCACCATCACTGCACCGATCTCGATGACCTGTGACGTACCCGGCTTACTTCCGTTGGTTTCTATATCTATGACACAATAACGCTGTTCTTTATGTGAAGTAAAACATGTCTCAAGTCTATAGTGTGCATCGTTCAATTGGGTGATAGGATAGCCTGAGGCCTGAAGAAGGATGAAGATCGTTTCAGCATCTTCCAGTAGGGTTGTATACTTTGTAACGATATGTCTGTATTGTTCTTCATGCAATATCCCTCCATGTTTACGAAAGGCTGTAGTAAGTTCTTCAAAGACTTTTTGCATTGGCTATAAATTGTTGCACTTTTTTAGGGTCTTTTTTCCCCTTGATGGATTCTACACCGGAACTTACATCCACGCCATAAAAACCAAACGGTTTGACTTGTTCAAGATTCTCGGGGGTTAGGCCTCCTGCCAAAATGATCTTAGAACAGTCTATGCCTTTGAACCATTCAAGATTCAAACGTTCTCCCGCACCGCCATAGACTTCACTGTATGCATCTACTAAACGATACCTGTCTTGAAATTTTGTTAGATCTTCCGGACCTTTTGCCCGTACCACAGGCAAAGTCTGTAAGCCGATGGCAGCCAAAGACTCTTCATCCACATCAAAATGGATCTGTGCCCGTGAAATATCAGAGTATCTGCACACCGTATCTATCGTCTCTACCCCTTCATTGACAAAGAGCCCTACTCTTTCTACAAAAGGGGGAAGTTGATCGATGATCCTTTTCGCTGCTGCCGGTGTGATATAGCGTGGTGATTTATTATAAAAAACAAATCCCAATGCATCTGCCCCACACTCTACGGCATGTAAAGCATCTTTCAAGTTGGTAATGCCACAAATTTTTACACGCATAATATCTTCCCTTTATTTTAATGCAGCAATGGCTTTTTCTATACCCTCTGGGTGTTTATAGACAAACGAGCCGGCCACAACAATATCGACACCAGCTGCCTCCAACTCTTTGACATTCTGATCATTCACCCCACCATCTACTTCTATCAGACATTTTGGATTTTTCTTCTCTATCAATGCTTTTAAGCGCTGTGCTTTTTCTATAACCGAAGGAATAAATTTCTGTCCGCCATAACCCGGATTCACACTCATGAGAAGCACCATATCGACATCTTCAATCAAAAACTCTATCGCTTCAATCGGTGTATGCGGGTTCAGTGTGATTGCAGGACGTATGCCCAATGCACGGATTTTTTGTATGAGTCTGTGAGGATGTTTCTCCTCCTCGATATGAAACGATATGAACTCCGGTTTCAAAGGGGCAAAAAGGTCAACAAAAAATGTGTTGTTCTCTACCATCAGGTGTATATCCAAAGGTTTGGTTGCTGCTTGGGCTACCGCTTCCACAACCACAGGTCCTATGGTAAGGTTTGGTACAAAATGGCCATCCATCACGTCGACATGCACAAGGTCACAACCACCCTCACAAATGGCTGCCACATCACGCGCCAAATGTCCAAAATCAGCAGAAAGTATACTTGGGGCTACTAACATAAATATCCTCTTGTGTTATTTTGATTTATTATAGCAAAATCAAACTTTTGACCTTGTGCCATAGGAAGGGGAGAGCATACGATTTACAAAAGAATCTCACGATAGTGTCCTATCACACACTCTCATGAGAGTACTTCCGTGGGATCTGTTTTCTCTTTTCATCCAAAACTTAAGAAAGGGTGCAAACACCTTAAGCAAATTTTATGTTCAAATTGTCTATAATCCCACAAAATATTCTTCGTTTTACACTGAACCTTTCAAAAAGTGTAACTGGGACGATCAAATTAAAGGACATACTATGGCAAGAAGATGTGACATTACGGGCAAAGGCCCATTAACAGGAAACAATGTTTCTCACGCAAACAACAAAACAAAAAGAAGACAACTTCCAAACTTGAGATCTGTAAAGATCACACTTGAAGATGGAACAACTAAAAGAGTTAAAGTAGCTGCTTCTACACTTAGAACTATGAAGAAACATGCTGCTCAAGCTGCCACAGCTGAGTAAGTCCCTACCTTTGGGACTCCGGCTTTGAAAGCCACACAAAGATTTAAAAAGTTTCTCGGTTGGAGAAGCGCACCCAAACCTCATATTACACTAAATGATGAGTATTATGGTCATTTAGCCCCTTTTAGACTACCCCTTATACTTACCGTAATTGTTATGCTTATCGGTACAATGGGTTATATGCTTATTGACGGTTTTCCACTTATGGATGCCATTTATCAAACAGGTATCACATTTACTACCGTAGGTTTCGGAGAAATCAAACCCATATCAGATATGGGACGTATTTTCACCATCACCCTTATTATCTTTGGCTTTATTGTCTTTTCTATCGCTATAGGTATTATTGCAGAAGTCGTCAAAAAAGGTGAATTTCAAAAAACAGCTAAGGAGCGTAAAATGCTTTACGAAATTGCTAGACTTAAACACCATTTTGTTGTCTGTTATCATAATGAATTTACGATACAGGTGACCAAACAACTTCGTGAAAACCATATTCCTTTTGTGGTGGTTGATCCTAGAGAAGACATGGAAGAGATAGCAAAAAGATACCATTATCCTTACTTTGTAACAGCGGAACCCCATACGGAAGAGGGTATCTTAAAGTCACACCTCTCTTCGGCCAAAGGGGTGATCACGCTTGCAGACAACATTGCAGACAATATTGCGACCATTGCTTCTGCAAGACTCTATGAATCAGAGATACACCGCGGAAAAAAATTCCTGATCATTGCCAATGCCAAAAGCAGTGAAGATGATCAAAAACTGCTTAAACTTGGTGCGGACAAGGTCGTCACGGCAACAAAGCTCATGGCACAGCGTATCAACGCCATGGCGGCGCGTCCGGACATGGAAAACCTTCTCCAGGAGTTTCTTTACAAAACAGATACCCCGCTTGATATGGAAGAGGGAAAAGTCTTTAAAACATCATGGCTTGCACTGAAAAAAATAAAAACTGCCCGTTTTAGGGATGTGGCCAATGTAACGGTTATCGGTATACGTCAGAAAGACGGCAGATTTATCCCTATGCCTAAAGGTGATACGATCATTATGCCAGAATCCAAACTTTTACTGATCGGTACAAGTGAAGGTATCGCTAAAGCGAAAAAGATCATTCGTAAAAAAGAAAAACCTCAGGAACTTAAATATGTATAAGCTTATTCCACTTGAAAACGGTCTAGAGAATGTAGAAGGGTTCTTCTGTGGTGCGACCAATGTCGGTATGAGAAAAAAACCTGCCAACTCTGAGGCTTCTGAACTGGATGGGGATGTTGCTTTTATACGAAGCGAACAACCTTGTGACATATCCGCTGTCTTTACAAGTAATACATTTCAAGCGGCACCGATCAAGCATTTTCAAAAATATCCTAAAGGGTTTCAAACTGACTTTGTCCTCATCAATGCCAAAAATGCCAATGCGATGACAGGAGATAAAGGGATAGAGGATATAGAATCCATTATGTCCACACTTTCCACCAAACAAAAAGTACTGAATCCTGTAATGAGTTCTACGGGTGTTATAGGGTACCGGCTGCCTATAGACAAGATCACTTCTGCATTTGATACACTGGATTTCAATGCTTCAAATTCGCATCAGACAGCCCGTGCCATCATGACGACGGACAGCTTCAAAAAAGAGTTGGCCTATAGAGTAGAACTGGAAGATGGCAACGCGTTTAACATTGCAGCCATCTGTAAAGGTGCAGGTATGATAAACCCTGCTATGGCCACGATGCTCTGCTTTATCATTACCGATGCCAACATCCCCAAGTCTGACATGGATACACTGCTTACAGAGGCAACAGAGGGATCATTTAACCGTATCTCTGTAGATGGTGATACCTCTACCAACGATACGGTCATGTTACTTTCAAACAAACAAAGTGCCCATTACGACAAAGCAGCCTTTGCGGAAGCCCTCAACAAGATCATGTTTGAACTGGCTATGCTGATACTCAAAGATGGGGAAGGCGCAAACAAACTGGTGGCCTTTGAAGTCAAGGGTGCCAAGAGTGAAGAAGAAGCCAAGAGGGCCAGTATGGCATTGAGCAACTCTCTTCTGGTAAAGACCGCACTCTTTGGAGAAGACCCGAACTGGGGACGTATCGCTTCTACCATAGGTGCCTCCGGTATAGCCTGTGATGATGAAACACTTATCATACACTATGATGACCTTCTTATCTACTCCGGTGAATTCAGAGAGCTGGACAAAGTGCGTGAAGAGAAGGCATACAAGATCATGAAACAAGAGCGTTTTAAAGTCACCTGTGACATTGGATTAGGTGATGCCAGTTATACCTCCTATGGCTGTGATCTGAGTTACGAATATGTAAAAATAAATGCAGAATACCGAACGTAAAAAGTTTGAATTTTAACTTTTTGCCAACACAAAAAAGTTATAATATAAAAATCTTAATACTAGGAATGAAAATGTTACATGAATACAGAGACGAAATACACGAACTTAAACAAAGCAATGCACACTTTGCAAATATCTTTGATAAACACAATGAACTTGATAAACAAGTAGAAGATGCAGAGGCAGGTCGTACGATTTTAACGGATGCAGAGCTTGAAACACTTAAAAAAGAAAAACTTCTTTTAAAAGACGAAGCCTATAAAATGATCTTAGACCATAAAAAAGCGCAAGCATAATCTTAGTCTTAAACATCCATGGGCTCTTGCCCATATATTAACCTTCTTACCCTATACTATCTTTAATCAATTCTAGGAAGTCTCATGAAATTCTTACCATTTATACTTATTTCCCTGTTTATAACCATGATCAACGCTGTAGAATCCCAAGCCATTTATTATGGAAAAGTGTTAGAGATACAAGGTGTCATGGGATACAAATATCTTAAAGTAGATGAAAACGGTACCCAACATTGGGTCGCCATCGCAAATGCACCCGTTGCTGTGGGTGACAGGATCGGATACGATAAAAGAACCATTATGCATGACTTTGAAAGTAAATCTCTAGGTAAAACCTTTAAAGAGATCATCTTTGCGTCAGATGTCTATCTGCCTCAAAAAGTACAAAGACCCACAAGTATGAAAGATATGCTGGGGCTGGGTAATCAAGATCCTCACCAAGGTATAGGAATAGGCATGTCACCGGAAGAAGAGGAAAAACCTGCAAAACCTTTTGTGAAAAAAGATGTGTATACGGTTGAAGAGATACATATGTGGAGAAAAAGTCTGGAAGGTGAGATCATCTCTTTGGAAGGTAATGTCTATAAAGTCTCTCATCAGATCATGAAACGTGACTGGGTTCACTTGGGTGATGGTACAGGTAATGAGAAAAAACTGACCGATGATTTGGTCTTTACCGCTGATTCAACCACTGTCAAGGCAGGAGACAGGGTCATTGCTACAGGCAGAGTCGTTGTCAACAAAGATTTTGGATATGGTTACTTCTATAAAGTACTGATCCAGGATGCTACATTTGAAGTGAAATAATATGGCAACATTTACAAGTATAGAAGCATTCCCGAAAGCACTTTTAGAGACACTGAATCTACTGAATTTCACTACGATGACCGAAATACAGGAAAAGGCTATCAGCCCTATTCTGGCAGGTAAAGACATCCTGGCTCAATCCAAAACAGGTTCCGGGAAAACATTGGCCTTTGGATTGCCCTGTGTGATGCATACCGATACCCAAAACTACAAACCACAAACCATCATCATTACCCCGACACGTGAACTCTCCGATCAGATAGCCGTGGAACTGAGAAAAGTTGCGGCCTACAAAGCCAACCTCAAAATACTGACACTTTATGGCGGTGTGCCGCTTCGTGCACAGGCTGAATCACTGGCCAAAGGGGCACATATACTCATCGGTACGCCCGGACGTATACAAGACCATTTGTCAAAAGGAACACTGCTGCTTGAGAGTATCAAGACACTGGTACTCGATGAAGCAGACCGTATGCTGGATATGGGCTTTTATGATGAGATAGTCAAGATAAGTTCCAACATGCCACGTACCAAACAGACCCTGCTCTTCTCAGCGACATTTCCTGACAACATAGAAAAACTTGCCAAAGCACTCTTGAAACAGCCCGTTACTATTAAAGTAGATACGGTTCAAGAGAGCGATAAGATAGATGAAATCGTCTATGAGACATCTGATAAATTGAAGACCCTTACAGCCCTCATTCAGTCCTATAAACCAGAATCACTGCTTATCTTTTGTAACACCAAGGCTGAAGTCATCTCTTTGACTGATACGTTGCATCAACGAGGGCATTCGGTTATAGATATACATGGTGACCTTGAACAAAAAGACCGTAACGAATCTGTGATCGCTTTTTCCAATGGTTCAAAACGTATCATGGTAGCTACTGATGTGGCTTCAAGAGGTTTAGATATCAAAGATATCGAACTGGTCATCAACTATGATCTTCCCTTTGATCAGGAGGTCTATACCCACCGTATCGGCCGTACAGGACGTGCAGAAGCAAAAGGTACCGCCATCTCACTCTATGGTCCAAAAGAGAGTGATAAATGTGCTTACATCACCTCTGCTGCACGTACAGCACAGATGAAAGACCTACGTGTAGATGCAACGTTTAAAATGGTCTCCGAATATGATACGTTGTGTATTAACGGCGGTAAAAAAACCAAGATTCGGGCGGGAGATATACTCGGTACATTATGTAAAGAGATAGGCATTGACCCGAAAATGATAGGAAAGATACATATCACAGATACGAAGTCCTATGTGGCGCTACATCATACTGTGATAGACAAAGTGTCGAAAGCATTAAAGAAAACAACGATCAAGAAGAAAAAATATGTCACCTGGATATTGGACTAATCTTCCAATATCTTTTGTCTTCTTTTGTGTCTTACTATATAGAAAAGTGTGATCAATACCACACAGGAGAGTGCGATCAATGTGGCAGAATGAAGATACTCAGAGATAAGTGCTTCATTTGAACCCAGAAGATACCCCAAGGCCACCAAAACGATTACCCAGATACCTGCACCGAATCCGGAATAAAAAGCAAATTTAGCCATATGCATACGCGCAAGCCCTGCAGGCAGAGAGATAAGTTGTCGTATACCCGGAATGAGTCTTCCGTTGAAAGTGGAGAGTTCTCCGTGTTTAGTGAAAAAAGCTTCGAGTCTGTCTAACGTCTCTTCTTTGATCAAAAAGTATCTGCCATAGCGTAAAATAAATTTTCTTCCAAAATGCATTGCCAGATAGTAATTGAAAAGTGCTCCTGCCACAGAGCCTATGATGCCTGTTGCAACAACCATATAAAGATTCAATTCACCTTTGAATGCCAAATATCCTGCAGGTATCATGACAATTTCACTGGGGAAAGGGAAAAAGGTGCTCTCAAGAAACATGAGAAAAAAGATACCCCAATAACCCATATCACCAATGTAGCTTACAAGGGTTTGGGCTATCTCGTGTATCATAAAAAGGGGTTAATCGCTATTCGCTAAATGCACCGACGGATACGAGTCTTTTGTAGCGTTGATCAAGCATTTCATCTTCAGAAAGTTCTCTCAGTGCCTGTACATTCTCTAAGAAATACGTTTTCAGTACCTCCGCTGCTGTTTCTTTATCACGATGTGCACCAATCAGTGGCTCATCAAGTACATCATCTATCAAACCATGTTCAAGTAGATAATCGGGTGTGATCTTCAATGCTTTTGTCGCAGCTTCTACTTTACTCGGGTCGTTCCATAAGATCGCAGAACACCCTTCAGGTGAAATAACGGCAAATACAGAATACCGCATCATCGCAAGTTTATCTGCAACACCGATAGCAAGTGCTCCACCTGAACCACCTTCACCTATCACAACAGAGACCATAGGTACTTTCACAGAAGCAAATTCAAAGAGATTTTTAGCGATAGCCTCACTCTGGCCTCTCTCTTCTGCCCCAAGCCCAGGGTAGGCACCCGGAGTGTCTATGAGCATCAGGACAGGAATGTCAAATTTTTCTGCCATTTTTACTGCACGCAGTGCTTTTCTGTACCCTTCAGGGTTTGGCATACCAAAGTTTCTTTTGATCTTGTTTTTAACACCACGCCCTTTTTGTTCACCGATAAGCATCGTCTTCTGTCCATTGATCCAACCGATGTAACATAAGATAGCCGGGTCATCTCTAAATGCACGATCACCATGAATTTCATAGGCATCATCCATCAAAAGTCTAATGTAATCCAAAGCATAAGGTCTGTCCGGATGGCGGGCAAGCTGCAGTTTTTGAAAGTCACTCAGTGAACCATAGGTCTTTTGTACTTCTTTGTCCAGCTCAGCTTGATACTTATTTACAGCCTCGATATTTGCTATGGCTTGTGCCGATACAAGCTCTTCTTGTATCGATTCAATTTTGCTCTCAAAGTCTAAATAAGTTGCCATGCATATACCCTTATATCTTCTTAAAGATCACTACACCGTTTGTTCCACCAAAACCAAATGAATTACTCATGGCAATATTGATATCTGCTTTTCTGGCTTCATTAGGTACATAATCCAGATCACAGTTTTCATCTGGTGTTGTGTAATTGATCGTCGGAGGAAGTACACCATCTCTCATAGCCATAAGACATACGACTGCTTCTATGGCACCTGCTGCACCAAGACAGTGACCCACTTGGCCCTTGATGGAACTTACCGGAGGACAGTTCTCTTTACCTCCAAACAACTCTTTAAGCGCCGCTGTTTCATTTTTGTCATTGATCGGTGTAGATGTACCATGTGCATTGACATAATCTATTTTTGGCTCACCTGCCATCTTATAAGCACCCTTCATCGCTCGAAGAGGTCCATCCATCGTTGGTGTAGTAATATGGTTTGCATCACCGCTTTCACCAAATCCGATAAGTTCACCATAGATCGTTGCACCTCTTGCAACCGCATCTTCATATGTCTCTAATACCAGTGCCGCTGCACCTTCACCCATTACAAAACCATCACGACCACTGTCGAATGGTCTAGAGGCAGTTTGTGGATCGTCATTTCTTGTAGAGAGTGCTTTCATTGCAGCAAATCCACCGATACCTACTTCACAAATAGCCGATTCTGCACCGACGACCAACATTTTATCTGCCGTCCCTACCATGATAGACTTTGCCGCTTCACCGATCGCATGTGTACCCGCAGCACACGCAGTGACCGATGAAAGGTTTGGACCTTTCAGCCCCTGATAGATAGAGATAAATCCACCCAGCATATTGACAAGGGAAGAAGGGATGAAGAACGGAGAAATTCTTCTTGGTCCTTTTGTTGCACATACGACCGAGTTCTTTTCGATATTTGGTAATCCACCGATCCCCGAGGCAGAAGCCACACCGAATCTTTCCATATCTACACCTTCTGGAAGTTTGGCATCTTCCATAGCTTCCAAAGCAGCTTTAAGACCAAGTTGTATAAATCTATCTGCCTTCTTTGCCTCTTTTGCATCAAGTACAGTCAGTGGATCAAAGTCTGTTATTTCACCAGCGATGCTCACAGTATGCTTTTCTGTATCAAACGACTCAATATTTTTGATACCGCATTTCCCTTCTACGATCGCAGAAAATGCACTTTCTTTATCTAGTCCTAGAGAATTTATCATCCCTAAACCTGTAACTACAACTCTTTTCACTGGCTCTCCTATTCCATTTTATGTAAAATATATATAAATACTTTTTGAAATACTTATATATATTCTACAAGCCCCCGAAGGGAACTTAACTTATACGTTTTCGATAAATTTGATAGCGTCAGCTACAGTTGCAATTGCTTCTGCTTGGTCATCAGGGATTTCGATATCGAATTTCTCTTCAAGTGCCATTACCAACTCAACAACATCAAGACTATCAGCCCCAAGATCTTCTACGAATTTAGACTCTTCTTTCACCTCATCTGGGCTTACATTTAGTTGTTCAACAACCACTTCTTTTACATCATCAAATAATGCCATTGACTTACTCCTTAAGTTTGTTAAAAATACGGGTAATTATAACAAAAAAAGTATAAAAAGCTTATACGTTTCATAAAATAGGCATTTGCACTGTCGTAAAGTTGAGTTTTAATTAGATAGGGGGGAGGAGAAAGTTGCATCTCTTCCCGGTAGTATATGTTAAAATTTATATTTGATGTTCGTATAGAAATAACGTCCAGGTTCATTCATAAGTACGATATTAGAGTCTGCTGCTGATATACCTGCTGCAAGTAAACTTATATCTTTATATGTGTTTGTTACCGCATATGTTGTATCAAATACATTGTCTACACCTAGTGTGAACTCAAAGTGATTACCGAATTTCTTTGTACCTTTTAAGTTGAGGACTGCATATGCATCTAATTCCTGTTCACCATTATCTGCATCAAAATCTGTCCATTCATCAGACGCGATCACTTCCGCTCTCAATGCCAGACTCTCATCATAATCATAATTAACTGCACCATTGAATTTAAATGGTGGGATTTCCGGCATATCTGTATCTGTTTGTCCATATAAAGGATCTTGCTTTTTCCCTCTTTGGTAAGACATTCCATAATCGAAATAGACTGAATCTGTTGCGATATATGTTCCGCTAAGCTCAACTCCCCATATTGTTGCATCAACATTTTCAAGATTATGACCATCTACTGTACCCGTTGAATTATACGCTATAAAATCATCCAACATGCTATAAAATGCTTTTGCTTTGATCGTTGCATTTTCATATTTCTTTTCAGCACCTAGATCAAACTCATAATTGACTGTATTCTCTAAATTCGGATTTCCTACAAAAGAAGGAGACCCATTACCCATCATTATCAAATATAGTTCTCTTGCATCAGGAACTCTTGATGACTTTCCAAAACCAGCATAATATTGTGTAGTTTCATTCGCATGATAGGTTCCCAATATATAACCATTCAGTTCATTATAGTCATTATCTGGTTGCAATACAGTGTTAGGATGTTCTGAAGTGATCTCTGTATCATCATATCTCATACCAAGATCTAAGACAAATTTATCCATTTTTATCTTGTCTTTCAAGAAGAGCGCAACATTCTTCGTATCTACGTCATTGATGGTTTTCATACCTGGTACACCCTCTTGATACATTCTTCCATCCCAGTTTCTCTTGCTGTAATCCAAACCAGCAGTAATAGTATGGTTATCTATATCAAAACTGTTTGAAAGTTTTGCTCCTTGCATCTTCGTAGTCAATGCATGTGTCATTTCATGCATCATAGCAGCTGATTTTCTATATTTATTTGACATTGGATGATCCACTTCAGATTGATAGACCTGAAAATTCAACTCTTTTGAATATGTTCCTAAATCTTTCGCTATATATTCCATGTTATAAATATCTGAATCATCATACAAGGCATCCATTTTAGATGAAGGGTAAAGGACATCATCACTTCTATTGGCTGTGTAGCTGAGTCTTAACTCCTGGTTATCTGTCATATCCCAAAAAAGTTTTGCCATCATGGTCTTTTTAGTATAGGCATCCATATCTCTATATTTATCTTGATAGGCACTATTTGCCAATTTCATATCTCCTGGATTATCAGCAATATAATTGTCTATCTGCTCTGCAAAATCATTGCCATCACCATCTTCATACTGTTCACTTGTCTCTGTAGACCCACTGAGTAAAACTCTGACACTATCTGTGATCCCTCCACTAAGTGAAAATGCACCTTTTTTGTATCCCCAAGACCCTAAACCAAGATTCACTTCACCTTCAAACTTTTCTTTTGGTTTAACTGTATGAATTTTTACATCTGCACTAAGTACACCGAAATCTTCTACATTGAACGGTCCTTCATTGATCTCAATATAATCCACGTTATTGGTCAAGATATGAGAAACAGGCGGGTCCATTCTGTTTGGACAGGCACCATACACTTTCGTACCATCTACCGTCACATTAATATTGTCTTTTCTCTGCCCTCTAACAACGATATCATTTGCAATACCTGATCTTCTACTTAATGCAACACTTGGTGACTGCTTAAAAAGTGCTTCTGCCAGATCGGCTGACTTAATGTCTTCTCCCCTGACATCTTTTATCACTTCTGTATCTACTTTTGTAGCTACGTTTATCGTTTCCAGCTCTACTTCGGCAGCATTCAAACACACTGAACATACCAAAGAAAGATAAATCCCTTTTTTCATATAACTCTCCTCAAATAATTTGAATTATAGTGTCATAGTTGTGTTAATTAAGTGTTAAATTTATCTGATCTGATAACGAAGTGTGATCTTTATACTTTTTGGTAGCGAAATAGGCGCATTTCTAATATCTATAGGAAATGCACTTTGTACAGCCTGACGTGCGGACTTATGAAATACCGTAGGCCCACTTACAGATATATTCCCTACATTTCCATTTTTCAAAATAGTGAATGCAACCTTGACCGTGCCCTGCATACCTCTTCTTTGTGCAATACGCGGATAGGATTTGTGCTTGTTGATTTTATCCCTGATACTTGCAAGAAATTGATTTTTCTGTGCAGGGCTGATATTTGCGCTTCGTGAAGAAGCTTTTTGTCTTTTCTGTTTTTTCTTGGCACTTTTCTTGCTCGTTTTTTTCTTCGCTTTGGGTTTTGGTTTTTTCTTGACCTCTTTCACGATCGGTTTAGGTATCACTTTTTGTACCACTGGTTCAGGGATAAGCTCTTCTTTGACTTTAGGCTCTTGTTCCGGGGTAGGCTCTTTACTGATCTCAGGTTCAACAACAGGGTCTTCTTCAACCACAGGTTCTTCTTCAACAACAGGTTTCTCTACCTCTTGGACCTCTTCTATCTCCTCTTGTTCTGCCTGTTCTACGGAAGAAACGACTTCAGGTTGAAAGGAGCACAGACAAAGCTGTGTCGTTTTCTCTTCTATTTTTTTTGTTGCCACAAGATAACGATCCTCGACATAGAAAAACAAACCTATCATGAAAAGGTATACAAGGGTGGTGCTAAAATAAGAGATAAAATGACGATGTTTTAACATATTTAGCATAGAAAAGTCTTTTTTGGGATGTATTATGACGGAAAAACGTTAAGGAAGTGTTAAAAAGCACAGAAGGAGTTGGTATTTAATGAGGGGGTGTCATCCATATACAAAGCACCTTCTGCGTTCCACTTATTTCGACGTAAAAGAATTATGACGAAGAAGTGTTAATTTAGTGTTAAGCGCAATGAACACTTCTGTTTAATTTGATCTTTTTTAGTTTCTTGGATACGTAGGACATGCAGTGTGACCAAGGTCTTTGGCCATCTGACAACACCCCTCTTCCACTCCCATACCTACCAGTGCATCATTAAATGCCCAGTAATGCGTATAACTTCCATTTCGTAAAAAGTTAAAGACAGTTAGAATATCCGTAGCATTCGCTTCTTTTGCTAACGTTATATAGTGATTTAAATCATCAATATCCACAACTTCGACCGTACATCCAACTTCTAAAGCATTTTGCCTTGAAGATATTCCCTTTTCATAGAGCGTCGTATAAAGGTTCTGTACGGGTGCTACCGGATATGTACCATTCCCGATTCCCTCTATACTATAAGGATGGTCTGTATCTGGATACTGAGTCATATTGAGATCATACTTCTGTGCAACCTGATTCACAGCTTCTGTATGTTTCACTTCGGATTTTGTTGCAATATTTTGAAGTTGTATCACCGCTTGTTCTTTATAAAGAGCCAGATACAGATCGTGTGCCAGCCCCTCTTCACTGTACATATGCGTAATCGCATCCTTTAGTTCTTGAGCCTCTGTCAGGTCAGAGCTTTCTCCATCTATCGCAGCTTGCACATTGGCTGGCAGTTCAATAGCTGTTGCCAATTCTTCTGTCCCCGAAAGATTAGATTCTCCTCCGCAACCTACTATCATAAAAACTGCACTTACAAGCCCTAGACTTTGAACCAATTTATTCTTCATGGATACATACCTTCTATATTTATTTTCAGTATCTTATCCTCAAAGTGTTAAGTAAGTGTGAAATTGATAATATTAAACGGCGTGTACCTTTGACATATTTAAACTCACGGTTGTCCCAACACCTTTTTCCGACTTGAAATGGATCTCTATCCCCTCTTCATCACAATATGCTTTAACCAAAGCAAGCCCTATACCTTCTCCGTCTTTTCTATCATCTGCCTGATAATAGCGCTCATGCACACGTAAAAGCTCTGTGGTACCCATACCCACTCCCTGATCTTCCACACTTAAGATATGATTATCCAATGTGACCTTTATCGGTGCATCCCTGGAGGAGTACTTCATTGCATTGGAAACAATATTGTCAAACATCTGTTCAAACCCTATCTTGTCCACTTCTATCTCATACTGTTCCAGACTGAGTTCAAAAGGATTTCGTTTCTGATCTTTGAACACTTCGATCCGCTCTTCAATTAACGATTGAAGAGCAAAACGTTCTTTTTCTATCGTATGCATCTCTTTATGAATACTATAGACCAACTCATCATAGAGTTTTTTCAGTCTTACACTGGCATCTTCTATACGCTTGATACGCTTTAAGGATTTTTCATCATCCATGGTTTTTTTTAACATGGCGGTATTGGCTTTGATCGTAGAAAGAGGAATGTTGAGTTCATGAATAATGTCATTGGTCAGAGATGTCAATGTATCTTCCATCTGTTTTTTAGGCGCAAAGATAAGTGCAGAGAGCACATACCCCCATCCTATGGCCACCAGTAGAACCAAGGCACCGGCTATAAAAAAATTAACTTCAATAATATTCCAATTGCCTAAAAAACGATACACAGCAGTAAGCAGCGTAAACATGGTCACAAAGTAAATGACCGTACCGAAAATGATCTCTTTTTTACGACTCAGCATTTCACATCCTTTCATTTAGTGAAAGGATCGCATCAGGCTTTAGCCTGGAAGTGCTTCGCTTGTACTGAATTTTACATAAATCATTTAGTGATTTATTGCATTGTATTTTAATACTTATAATGCTTGTCATTTGATGCTTATCTGGTACCCTACACCACGTACATTCTGTATCTGTGTAGGAAAATATTTTTTAAGTTGTGCGATATAGACTCTTAACGCTCCGTCACTGGATTCTTCCGAAGAGCTCCAAAGACGTTCTTTGATCTGGTCTAAAGGAACGACCCGCCCCTGACCTTCTAACAATGCAAGAAGCAGTTCACTCCCCTTAAGACTCAACTCCAATGCTTTATCGTTCTGATACAGGGTCTTCGTCAAGATATCGAACTGATATGTCCCTATCTCTACAAGTCGACTCCGTACCTGCCGGCGTAACACTGCCTGAATACGCAAGAAAAGTTCATCCAGATCAACGGGTTTCTGGATATAATCATCCCCTCCTTTTTCAAATCCCTCTTTTAACGATGTTTTGTCTTCTCGGGATGTAATAAAGATACAAGGTGTTTCATCACCGCTTTGACGTAATTTTTCTAAAAGTTCAAAACCGTTTTCATACGGTAGATTGACATCAAAAAGATAGAGGTCGAACACATGTTCATAGGTGAGATCAAGTGCACTGTAAGGATCTAAAGCACAATGTAAAACATGTCCCTCTTCTTCTAAAAAATCTTCCAGGGTTTCATTGAACAATTTGTCATCTTCTAATACCAGTATCCGTGCCAATACTTTCCTTTGCTTTAATATTTCATTTATGATTATACCTCAAAGTTATTTACATGATAGGGCAATTTCATGCTATACTTTGATTCCATAGACCAGACGGAAGGTAAACTGTTGAAACTCGATCAATCATTTTTAAAACATAAAGAGGGGCAGATCTTACTTCTCGGACTTATCTTATTGGGCGGCTACTTCATTCTCCTTTTGCTTTGCGCTGTTTTTTATTCAGATTATTTTCAGGAGTTACTCAGTATCACGGTCACGAATGTCATATTTGGACGAATGGCAGGACTCTCTATAGGTGTAGCCTCACAGATGAACGCTACCTTTCTTATACTCTTCAATTTTTTCATTGAATCCATTATGGTACTCATTTTATATCCGCTTTTCGTATTCAGCTGGAACAAGCTTGACTTCCTCTCATACCCTCCCCTTAGCCGATACCTGGAACAATCTACAATAAATGCCCATAAATATGAACCTCTCATTAAACGTTATGGTGTTGTTGGACTCATTTTATTTGTATTGACACCTTTTGCGATGACTGGTCCTGTAGCAGGAAGTTTTGTAGGGTTTTTGATCGGATTTCGGCATCGGGTAACGCTGACGATTGTACTGGCAAGTACCTTTGTGGCTATTAACCTATGGATCTATCTGATCAAGAATTTTGAAGAAGAACTGGTTGCATACAGTGACATACTGATGATAGGTGTATTCATAGCTGTCGCTGTATTACTGTTGTGGTATTTTGTGAAGAAAAATTTTCGTTGAAAATTTTCGTGCACATTACATAAACATCCCGCCATTCACTTTCAGTGTCTCTCCGGTAATATAAGAAGAGTGGTCAGAGAGTAAAAATGCTACAGCGTCAGCGACCTCTTTTGGTTCACCAAATCGGCCCATTGGTATCTTCGCTGTAAAAGCATCTTTTATCTCATCTTTAAGCACATCTGTCATCTCTGTCGCGATGAAGCCCGGAGTGATCGTATTGTAACGGATGTTTCTAGGTGCAGCTTCTATCGCAAAACTTTTTGTCATCGCGATCGTTCCGCCTTTACTCGCCGAATAATTCGTTTGGCCTGCATTCCCTGTTTCACCTACGATAGAAGAGATGTTCACTACAGAACCAAAACGCTTTTTCCCCATCACTTTGAGTGCTTCACGACATCCTATAAATGTTGATGTCAGGTTTGCATTGATCACATCCATGAACTCTTCGGTTTTCATACGCATCGCCAGTTTATCTTTGGTAATACCTGCATTGTTCACAAGATACGAAAGCTCACCGTCTGTATCAACAATGCTTTTCATTGCTGCCACAAAAGCTTCATCATCGCTTACGTCAAAACCTATCACTTCAGCTTTACCGCCTTCAGCCTCTATCGCCGCTTTTACAGCCTTTGCTTCAGCCTCTCCGGAACGATAATTGACCCAGACTTTCAAACCAAAAGTTGCAAGACTTTTCGCTATCTCTGCGCCTATCCCTCTGCTTGCTCCCGTGACTAAAACATTATGACCTGTAAATTTCATTTTGACCCTTTTTTTTATACTTTTGATAAAATTGTACCATGTTTTTATGGTACAATTGCAGAAAGGACAGATACATGGAAAATAAAATTAAAAAATCAGTAGCTACCTTACTCGCACATATCATCAAAATTGATGATAGAGATATCGAAAAAGAAACACCGCTTTTCTGTAAGCTTATGGAAATGGATTTTGGTTGCAGTCCTGAGGAAGCAAAAACATTTTTAAAAGAAACATTACAAGAAGAATATGACCTTGATGAGCACATTGCTATTATCAATGATGCCTTATGTGATGACAAACTCAGCAAAATGCATATCCTCGAGCAGCTGAATCATATTATCTACTCAGATACAATCACGCCTGATGATTATGAAGAGTTTGAAAAGATCAAAAAGGCGCTTTTTTCCTGCTGATCTAAAAATCCGTCTTAGATCAGTGGTGCATCCATCTCTTCAGGTATCTCCAAGCCCATCAGTTTGAGGACAGTAGGTGCAACATTATTCAACCCGCATCCCTCTTTGACTTCTGTGACGCCTTCAGCCACAACAAAACACCATACTTCACCCACCGTATGATTGGTCAGAACATGTCCTTCACTGTCTTTCATCTCTTCACAGTTTCCATGGTCAGACGTAAGTACCACGGCATACCCATCCTCTTTTGCCTTGTTAAATATTAAGCCAAGTTCCCTATCAACCGCATTTACCGCTTGACGTGCTGCCTCATAGTTACCTGTATGCCCTACCATATCCCCATTGGCAAAATTCACTACGATGAAATCATACGATTCATCCATCGCCGTACGTACCGCTTCACCCACCTCCGGCGCTGACATCTCCGGTTTCATATCATAGGTTTTCACATCGGGACTGGGTATGAGCACCCTGCTCTCTCCTATCATAGGCTCTTCCACGCCGCCATTTAAAAAGAATGTCACATGGGCATATTTTTCTGTTTCTGCTGTATGAAGCTGTCTCAGTCCTGCATCACTGATCACTTCTGCCAAAGTATGCTTCGGTGCCTCTTTAGGGAAAAGTATCGGGTAGGGAAAGTTTGCATCATACTTTGTCATCGTTGCGATATTGAGCGGTGTGGCCTTACATGCAAACTCATCAAAATGTGCATCTCCCAAAGCAGCTGTGATCTCACGCACCCTGTCTGAACGGAAATTCGTTATAAGTACCACATCATCCTCTTGCATCCCTTCATATGCTCCAAAAGCGACAGGTTCAATGAACTCATCGGTTTCATTCTTTGCATAACTCGCATCAATGTAGTCTTCCGGACTCAATGGTGTGGACGGTGTAGCCTCAGCAATAGCACGATACCCTTTTTCCACTCTTTCCCAACGGTTATCCCGGTCCATCGTAAAGAAACGGCCGCCTATCGTTGCAATAGAGATATCTTCATCGCAGATCGCTTCTATTTGATCCACATAGGTTTTAGCGGAAGTAGGACTTACATCTCTTCCATCAGTGATCAAATGTAAAAAGATCTTTTTCCCTCTATTTTTTGCAAGTTTTGCCAAGCCGATCGTATGTTCTATATGGGAATGTACACCTCCATCACTCAGTAAGCCTATCAGATGCACACGGTCACTCTTCTCCAAAATAGCGTTGAGTGCCTGGTTTTTTTCTATACTTCCATCTTCAAGTGCCAAAGAGATCTTTACCAGGTCCTGATACAAAATACGCCCAGCCCCTATGGTCATATGCCCTACTTCAGAATTTCCCATCTGACCTTCAGGCAGACCCACGCTCAAACCATGGGTAGAGATAAGTGCTCTTGGCGCTGTTTCAAAAAGTCTGTCATAGGTAGGTTTCGTAGCATCTTTAAATGCATTACACGTACTGTCAGGCTTACACCCTATGCCATCGGTGATGATCAAAACTGTTTTTTGTTTCATATTTTTTCTTTTCGTAGTATTTAATTGAAATAATAGTAAAATAAACTTTCTTAAATCTTTAATACAAAATTTTAAACGAAAGTTGACCATGCTATACGAACTCTCCCAACTCTTAGATATTAATCTATTCGGATACATCTCAGTACGTGCAGGTGTTGCATTTTTTCTCGCTTTTATACTGACTTTGTTTATCATGCCCAAATACCTTGCCTGGGCTATCTCAAAAAATGCCAATCAACCCATCAGCAAATATGTCCCTGCACATGAAGGGAAACGAAAGACACCGACTATGGGAGGTGCCGTATTTCTAGTCTCTACGCTCATTGCTGCATTGCTTACGGTAGATCTATCCAACATCTATATACTGGGCGGATTTATCACGCTCCTTGGTTTTGGCCTCGTTGGATTTAAAGATGATCTGGGAAAAGTACTTGCAGGGGACAACCTGAAAGGCCTTACACCCAAAGGCAAAATGGGATTACAGATCATCATTGCAGCAGTTTCTACAGGGCTGCTCCTCTACGGAGGATTCCCGACAGAATTCTATGTACCCTTTCTCAAAACACCTCTCTTCGACCTAGGGTATGCAGCCATTCCTTTTTGGGTACTTGTCTTCTTAGCTACGACCAATGCGGTCAATCTTACCGATGGGCTTGATGGACTGGCGACCGTACCTTCCATCATTGCATTGGTTTCATTGGGGCTGATCATCTATGTCACAGGACATGCTATCTTCAGTGAGTATCTACTGGTCCCAAATATCAAAGGTGTGGGGGAAGTCATGATACTTTCTGCCGCACTTATCGGCGGTCTGTTCGGTTTCTTATGGTACAACTGCTACCCTGCAGAGATCTTTATGGGAGATACAGGCAGTCTTGCTATCGGTGGTTTTTTGGCCTATCTTGCCATTTTAGGAAAAAGTGAGATCCTGCTTATCCTTATAGGTATCATCTTTGTCATCGAAACCGTCTCGGTCATACTCCAGGTAGGAAGTTTCAAACTGCGTGGAAAACGTGTCTTCCTTATGGCTCCCATTCACCACCATTTTGAACTCAAAAAATGGGCGGAAAATAAGATCATCATCCGTTTCTGGATGATCTCTTTCATTGCAAATATACTTGCACTCATCTCGTTTAAGTTCAGATAATATGGAACAGATAAAACCCACACTCTTTGGTTACGGACTCACCACCAAAGCGATCGCAAAAAAACTAGGGGGCGGATGTACGTTTTTTGATGACAATGTCACAAAAGCCTATACTGACGAAGCAGGTAATCATATCCTGCCTTCTGCGCTTTTTGACCCTGAAAAAAGTCATTTGGAAGTCACCACACCCAGCCTCAGACCCGATCATCCACTGATCAGATCTGCCAAAAACCTGCTCAGCGAATATGATTACTTTGCCAAAGCAATGCCTTTTAGCATCTGGATCTCCGGGACCAACGGTAAAACTACGACCACACAGATGCTCACGCACCTTTTGGCCAAACGCGGTGCTCTGAGCGGGGGTAACATCGGTACGCCTTTGGCTGAGCTCGATACGAGTGCCCCTATCTGGGTACTGGAAAGCTCTTCTTTCGCCCTGCATCATACCAAAACAGCTACACCGGACATTTATCTTCTGCTTCCTATCACCCCGGATCATCTAGACTGGCATGAAACATCTGAAGCGTACGAGGCCGACAAACTCAGACCTCTGCTGACCATGAAAGAGGGAGAACTGGCACTCATACCCAAAGGGTTGAACATTCCAAAGACACATGCCTATGTTGTTGAGTATGACAGCAATGCATTTATTGAAGCCTATTTTGGGCTGGATAGCAGCCAGTTGCGTTTCAAAGGTGCTTTTTTGCAGGATGCACTGCTAGCGCTTGCAGTAGTAAAAGTACTGTTTGATGAAGCAGACTATACGTTGATGAATACCTTTACCCTCGATGCACACAGACAAGAAGAGCTCAATGATGCGCAAGGTAGACTCTGGGTCAATGACTCCAAGGCAACCAATCTTGATGCCACGATACAGGCTGTCAAAGGCTATGCCGACAGACATATCCATCTGATCCTGGGTGGAGATGACAAGGGAGTAGATTTGACCCCTCTTTTTGAAGTCATGGCACCGCTTAACCTTACACTATATACTATAGGGGCAAATTCTGACAGACTTTTAACCCTTGCAAAAAGATACCATGTGAATGCTATAGCATCACAAACCATACAAAATGCTGTAAAACAGATAGATCAAGTGCATACACTAGAGAGTGTCGCCCTCTTATCTCCTGCTGCAGCCAGTTTTGATCAGTTCAATTCTTACAAGCACAGAGGTGAAACTTTTATGGCATTGGTAAAAGAATTAAAAAAATAATTTATTTTTTATTTTATGTGTCGATTTTTAAGTTTCAGCTGTTATAATTCTATCCACTTAAACGGACATCCTGTCTTTAAGTTGGCTCCATAGCTCAGTTGGTAGAGCAAAGGATTGAAAATCCTTGTGTCGGCGGTTCGATTCCGTCTGGCGCCACCATTTCTTCAAACATAATCCTAAAAATATTCACAATCATTAACCAAAATCTTTCAAAAAACGGTTTATTTGCTTAAAAACCATCTAAAAATCTCTTCATGAGGTAAATCTTTTTCTCTCTTTATTCCTCTAAACCCCACGTATATACGGGGCTTCTACATAATTATTAACTTTTTGTTAACTATTTATTAATTTTATTGACATTATTCAAGAATTTAGGTTATACTTAGGTTGTATTCAAAACAAATTCAAGGAGATTACAATGAAAAAAACATTATTACTTTCAGTAGTAGCGTCAACAATGATCATGGCTGGTGGAGATATCGCTCCAGTTGAGCCAGTAGTAGAAACACCAGCACCAGTTGCATCTGGTTGGGAATTTAGTGGAAATGCAGTAGTTTACTACCAAACAGACGATGCTACAGCAGGACTTTCTGGTGATGGTTCTGATGACAGCTTATTTTCTCAAGGTTCTTCAGCAGCAGACGCTGGTATCCAACTTAGAGCAACAAATAACGATGTTGTAGCTGGAATCGGTGCAGGTTTTGCAGTAAACGGACTTGCAACACTTAACCTAGAAAACACTATCGTATCTAATACTCCACAAGGTGTTGCTAATGGTGGTAACGATGTAGATGATTTTACTGATGGTGGTTGGATCTCTGAAGCTTACTTGACTTACGGGTTTGGTAACACAGGTATCAAAGCGGGTCGTCAGACACTTCCAGCATCACTTTCACCATTTGCATACTCTGAAAACTGGAATGTATTTGCAAATACATTTGATGCAGTAACAGTGGTAAATACTGATATTTCAAACACAACGATCGTTGGTGGATGGATCGCCGGTGCTAACACTAATGGTTGGGGTCACACACAAAACTTAACAGACTTCAATTCATTGAATGATGAAGACGGTGTTTGGATGATCACTGCACAAAACAAGTCAATCGCAAACTTGACATTGACAGGTTCTTACTACTTTGGTTCAGATATGGGTGCGAATGATGATTTAAATATCCTATGGGGTGATGCTGCATACGATGCAGGTAACTTCGGTGTTGCAATCCAGGGTGGTATGCTTGATGCAGGTTTACCAGATGATATGACTGCATTCGGTGCGAAATTGACTGGTGCTGTTAGCGGTATCAACCTTATGGCTGCTTACTCTACTACAGAAGATGGTGCGATGAGTCAACTTGGTGGGACAACATCAGTACTCTACACAAACACGATCATTGATCAACTTGTACCGAGACAAAACGATGAAGATAAGTTCGTTGTAGGTGCGAACATGGATGCACTTGGTGGAAACATTGCTGCCGCATATGCAAACGTTTCAGCTACTGCTGACTCTGACGAGATCGATGTTGCTTATGCGACAAACCTAACAGATTCTCTAGGTTTAACTGCAGCTTACGTTTTTTATGATGTAGATGCTCCTAACACTGATTCTGTTAACTTGATCCGTGTGATCGCAAACTACAACTTCTAAGAATCACTTCTTAAAGTTTTACTTGCTTTAGAGTTCAGGCTTTTGCCTGACTCTAACCTTTCTTTCTTCTTTTTATATTCTTTACATTTTTTCAACCTTATACATTTTTTTATCTTTTGGCTATAATGCTGAAAAAGTTTAAAATACAAATGAGATATTTATGAATAAAAAATTACACCTGGTCAGTCTCGGCTGTACCAAAAACCTTGTCGACAGTGAAGTGATGCTCGGCCGTCTCAAAGACTATGAGATCACCGATGACAACACCGAAGCCGATGTCATCATCGTCAACACCTGCGGGTTCATCGATGCGGCTAAAGAAGAGAGCATCAACACTGTACTGAGCCTCCATGATGAACGTAAAGAAAACTCCATCCTGGTGATGAGCGGATGTTTGAGCGAACGTTACAAAGAAGAGCTTCAGGCTGATATGCCGGAGATCGACATCTTTACGGGTGTAGGTGACTATGAGAAGATCGATGAACTGATCGCTTCGAAACAGAGTACTTTCAGCCCGGAAGTCTACCTTGCTACGGAAACCTCCGGAAGGGTCATTACAGGTTCCAACTACCATGCCTACATCAAGATCGCCGAAGGGTGCAATCAGGCCTGTTCTTTCTGTGCGATCCCGAGCTTTAAAGGAAAACTGCACTCGCGCTCCCTTTCGTCCATCGTCAAAGAGGTGGAAAACCTTGTAGCCCAGGGCTTTTACGACTTCTCATTCATTTCACAGGACAGCTCCAGTTACGGACGTGATATGGAACTTAAAGATGGGCTGATAGAGCTTATCAAAAAGGTGGAAGCTATAGAGGGTGTGCAGTCTGCACGTATCCTGTACCTCTACCCTAGTACGACAACTTTTGCACTTGTCGATGCCATTGCTGACTCTGAGATCTTTCAAACCTATTATGATATGCCTATCCAGCACATCGATGATGCCATGCTCAAGACCATGAAACGCGGATTTGGAGAGCAAAAGACCATAGAACTGCTTGAATACATGAAAAGCAAACCGGGTGCCTTTTTGCGTACCTCTGTGATCGCAGGACATCCTGGCGAAAGTGAAGAGAGCTTTCAGCGACTCTGTGATTTTATGGAAACTTTCGAGTTTGACAGATTTAACACTTTCCACTACTCCAATGAGGAGACGACCGCTGCCTATGCTATGGAACAGGTCGATGAAGAGACCATTGACCAGAGAGCACAGCTTCTTGGAGAGATCGCAGAAACAAGTACCCTCAAGTCGCTTGAAAAAATGGTCGGTCAAACCGTGACCCTTGCCATCGATGGTGAGAGTGATGAACACGAGTACCTGCTTTCAGCAAGGCCGCTCATCTGGGCCGTGGATATCGACGGGGAAATACTCATCAACGATACTTCTGACCTTCCTGTAGAGTACGGCAAAAGGTATGAGGCAAAAGTCACCGAGTTGGTAGGGTCCCAGCTGCTTGCCACACTGATCAAGGCACTCTAAACAAGCTTATGCTCACACTCGACCTCTCACACCTAAAAGGGAAAAAGAATTTATTGGCTTTTTCCGCAGGTGTGGACTCCTCTGCACTTTTCTTTTTACTCTTAAAGTACCAAATAAAGTTCGATATCGCCATCGTCAATTATGGTACACGCGAAACAAGTGATGAAGAAGAGATGCATGCAAAAGCACTGGCTAAACAACATAAACTCTTCTGTCACAGCATTAAAGCCCCGACATTTCACAGCCATTTTGAAAAACAGGCCAGAGACTTCCGTTATGAGTTTTTTGAATCTCTCATCACCATAGAGGGCTACGACACCCTGATCACAGCACATCAGCTTAACGATCAGTTGGAATGGCTGCTTATGCGTCTTAGCAAAGGGGCGGGCTTGAGTGAACTGCTGGGCCTTGAACCGGTCACACAAAAAGGACACTATGCGCTCGTACGACCGCTGCTTACCTACAGCAAAGAAGAGTTACTGCACTATCTGCAAACAAATGCGTATCCTTATTTTGTGGATGAGAGCAACAGTGATGAAAGCTATGAACGCAACAAGTTCAGAAAACACTTCTCCGATGCATTGATATCTGAGTATAAAGAAGGCATTCAACGCAGTATGGAATACCTGAGAAAAGACAAAGAGATACTTGAAAGCGGTTTTCAAACACTCTATAGCAACAAGCTGCTGCACATTGTCAAGCTCCATGCCCCCGCTGCCAAAGTCAAAGCGGCAGACCTTACACTCAAAAAACTGGGCTACCTTCTCTCTGCTCCTCAACGCCAGGAAATAGAAAAAGAATCCTCTTTGGTCATAGGCGGAGCATGGAGTATAGCACTGCAAGAGGACCTGCTCTTCATTGCACCTTTCCTCACAGTCGATATGCCAAAGAAATTTAAAGAGCTCTGCAGGGTGCTGAAAGTACCGGCGAAGATCAGACCCTACCTTTTTAAAGAAAATATAAACCCAAAATTTCTAATTTCTAATTTCTAATTCCTCACTCCTAATTCCTAATTCCTCACTCCTCACTCAAATGCCCAGCATTTGCCAAGGGGTGCGCTTTCATATACTCCTGCATTTTTTTGACGCTTCCAAGCTTTGTGTAAACCTGTGTGGTTGCCATCGTTTCGTGCCCAAGCAGTTCACTCACATCTGAGATACGTGCCCCATGATTGAGCAGATGCGTGGCAAAAGAGTGTCGCAGTTGATGCGGTGTCACTTTCAACCCCTGTGCCTTGAAAAGTTTTGTAAGCATATAACGTAACTGTGCAGCGTTCATAGGCGCAGAACCTTTTTCAAACAGATACTTTTTGGGGGATCTTCTTTTGATATACAAGTGAATAAGTTCTTGTAGACTATCCAATAGAGGCAGTTCTCTTACCTTGTTTCCTTTACCATGGATCTGTATCCATCCCTCCTTGATATCTTCAAGTTTAAGATGACTCAGTTCGGAGATACGCAATCCCAATCCATACAGCATTGAGATAAGCAATTTCCCCTCTACATCGGCATGACTTAAAACCTCTTCTATATAATTCTCTTCAATAGGCTTTGGAAGGCTTTGGGGTACCTTTATAGTCTCATCTCCTATAAGTTTGATACGCAGTTGACACTGATCTGCCAAATACTTTGTAAAAGAGTGTACTGCGGAGAGTTTTTTTACGATGGTCTTTTTATGATTTTTAACGATCTTAAAACGAAACGGGGTGATATCCAGTACAGTGAAACCATCTTCTTTATAGACATGACTCTCTTCGAGCATTTGCCTTAAGGCTATCTCATACGTCACGATAGACGTTTCAGAATACCCTCTGACATCAAACAGATAATGCAAAAACTCCTCGGATGCCTCTTGAAGTTTATCTTTCATCTTTTAATGCACCGTATGTGTTAACATTTTTTCTCTAAGAAATGTTCTGGCTTCATCCTGTTCCATTCCCTCCAAAGAGACATTCTCCAAATAGAAATCGATGGTAGTGAAAGGTTTGGGAATGACAAATTTATCCCAACTTTCAAGCTGCCAATACGCCTTAGGTACGTAATTCACTGTCAATACCGGTGCCTTGGCCTTATGTGCCAAAGCGATAGCGCCATCACTGATACTGTGGCGTGGACCCCTGGGGCCATCAGGCGTAACCAGAAGATCATCCCCTTTTTTCAATGCCCTGAACGCTTCTCTCAACACTTGAGCAGCTCCACGGCTGCTGGACCCTCGCAAAGGTGCGATAGAAAAATACATCAGTATCCTTGCGATCATCTCTCCATCAAAATGCCTCGAGATGATCCCCGAAGCTGACTGTTTTTTATGAAAGTAGCGATAGGCTTGGGGAGACATCAGCAGTTCACCGTGCCAACAGATAACAATGGACTGCTCTTGTGTAATCTCACCTGTGATATGAAAGTTTTTTTTAGAGGTCATCCAGTAAAAACGCATCAGAAGATAGCCCAGCGGGGGGAGGATGACTTGAGCAATGCTTCGTGAGAGTGTTTTAAACATTGGCTTTCCTAAACAAGCACTCCATCAAGAGCACCCCGAGAGGTTTTCGTCACTTTGACATCTACTATTTTACCCAAAAGCTCTTCACTTCCCTGGACAAAAAAGAGTTTACCGTCATCAGAACGTCCAGAAACCCTTCCGTTGGGTTTAAGTTCATCAAAATAGACTTGGTGTACCGTCCCCAACTGTGCATCCATGATCTCATCCAGTATCTCAGTATGTCGTGCCTGAAGTCGTGTCAATCTCTTCCCTGCTACATCGCTGTCGATCTGATCATCAAATGTTGCTGCTTCAGTATGCGGACGAGGAGAGTATTTGAAGGAGAACATCTGTTCAAAACGTACTTTTTCCAGTACATCCATCGTATCTTCAAAATCTGCATCGCTTTCTTCCGGGAATCCTACGATGATATCGGTAGAGATGGTTGCTTCAGGACACAGTGTACGAATCTTTTCACAACGGTTCAGGAAGTTCTCTTTGGTATACCCTCTTTTCATGGCTTTCAGCAGTGAAGTAGACCCGCTTTGCAAAGGCACATGTATCTGTTTACATATCTTAGGATTTGAGGCAAACTCCTGAATGAAAGCATCATCCATATGTAAAGGGTGAGGAGAGGTAAATCGTATACGTTCCAATCCTTCTATCTTAGAGATCTTTTGCAACAACTGCGTAAAGTCACAGCGCTCTTCAGCGGAGCCGAACCGTCTTCCGTAGTTATTGACATTCTGTCCGAGAAGCATCACTTCCTTTGCCCCGGTAGCGACAGCTTTTGTGATCTCCTGTACGATAAGGTCAGAAGGGATAGATATCTCCTCTCCACGTGTTGCAGGTACGATACAGAAGGTACAGGACTTATCGCATCCGATGGAGATATTGACCATCGCTTTAAACGGATTGCTTCTGTACTCGCCAAAGGCATAGGTACTTTCATCAAAATCTGTACTGACCTCTACGGCATGTTTTTTATTGATCACTTCAGTGATCTTTGAGACATTTCTTGCACCCAGTACAAAATCCACCGAAGGTGCACGTTTAATGATCTCATCACCTAAATGCGAAGCGGTACATCCTGTCACACCTATTTTTGCGGAAGGTTTTTTATGTTTGTTAAATACACCGATCTCTGAAAAGAGTTTTGCTACAGGCTTCTCTCTGACAGAACATGTATTGATGATAATAAGGTCAGCATCTTCTAGATTTTCAGTGATTTCGTAGGATTCTTTTTGGTTCAATTCTGCGATCATATGTTCACTGTCACGAACGTTCATCGCACAACCAAGTGTTTCTATAAATAATTTTTTACTCAAATGTTATCTCTTCTTTAATGGGGTAGTCTTCTGGGTCAAAGCCCAAAAAACCATGCTTTATGCCAAGCCTACCTTAGAAATAGCCTTATGCGATAATATGTACTTCGTAGATATATTCATTTTCATCCAGTCCGTATTTGACTTCTCTCATATATACAGAGAAACCTTTTTCTTCAAAATATTCAATCAACTCTTTCAGCTCTTTGTGCGAGTTATCTTTATCAAAATAAAATATAGATCTATTCGCCAGCTCGTCTTCTATTTTTTGCAACTCAATCGTTTTCGGCTTCGCTTTAAGTGTGGTTCTAGCAAGTTTCAGTTTCATCTATGGGTACCTTTTAAATTATATTATTTATTCTTCCGATTTATATAACAATTATACTTTATTTTCTGTAAAGCTTTGGTTAGCTATAATAATCAACTTCAAAAACAACACCTCCCAAGACGTTATTGACACTGTTATGTTACCTCTTGTAGCGGTATATTGTATTGATTATGAAAAACATTTATGAATAGGAAAAAACAATGGAAAAAATATTAGACATTATAGAAGCAATCGCACATGAAAAAAATATCTCCAAAGAGCATGCGATAGAGGCTTTTAAAGATGCTTTGATCAATACGGCTAAAAAGCTGACAAGTTTTACAAGTACCTTTGAAGTCAATATAGACAATGATACAAAAAAATACTCTATCTACAAGGTCATTACCGTTGTAGCTGATGATGATGGACAACTTTTTGTAGAAGTAGGAAAAGAAGGGAACAAGCAGAAAATAGAATCAGACAGTTTCATCGCGCTCTCCGATGCAAAAGAGTTTGATGACTCTTTAGAAGTGGGAGACCAGTTAAAAGAGGAATTCATCCTGGAAGAACACGGGCGTACGGCTTCAGCAAATCTTTTCAGAGAACTTGAATACCATGTACAGAGACGTATCGAACAAGACCTGTTTGAAAAATATAAAGAAAAGGTAGGTACCGTCATGTTAGGTACTGTGAACCGTGTGGATGCAGATGACAATACACATGTTGAGATCGGTGAACTTAAAGGTATCCTTACCCAGAGAAACCGTATCAAAGGCGAAAAATTTAAACGTGGTGACACTATACGTGCACTTCTAAGATATGTAAGTGTTGATCCGGATCATGGTCTTTTCCTGGAGCTGACAAGAACCTCACCAAAATTTTTAGAAGCGCTGATGGCCAATGAAGTCCCGGAGATCGATGACGGTGTCGTAGAGATCGTGGCTGCAGCAAGGATCCCTGGTGAAAGAGCAAAAATAGCACTGAAGACAGAGCAGATGAATGTGGATCCTATCGGTGCAGCTGTGGGAGTCAAAGGTGTACGTATCAATGCAGTAAGTGAAGAGCTTAACGGTGAAAATATCGACTGTATCGAATTTTCACCTATCCCTGAAGTGTTCATTACACGAGCCTTAAGCCCTGCCATTTCACAGAGTATCAAAGTCGATGCTGATGAGAAAAAAGCAGTGGTTAACATTACCAGTGATCAAAAAGCAAAAGCGATCGGTAAATCAGGAATTAATATCCGTCTGGCCTCTATGCTTACAGGATATACGATAGAATTGAACGAAATTGAAGGGGTCACAGAAAGACAAGTAGACAGTTCAGACACTGCAGAACCGACAAAAACGACCGATACATCAGCACTAGAGGATCTCTTTAAATAAAAAGATGCACTAAAAGTGAGTACATGACTCACTTTTAAACGCGGCAAAGTAGCGCTTTGCTCTACTTGTCTCCTATCATCGCAGCAAAACTCTCCGCATCCAAAGATGCAGACCCAACCAAAACGCCATCCACACCTCGAATAGCCGTGATCTCCTGAATATTTGATCTCTTCACACTGCCTCCATAGAGTAGTGGTTTTTGTACGGTTTGCTTTAATGCTTGATGCGTAGTAGCTATCTCTTCAACCGTAGCAGATCTTCCTGTGCCTATAGCCCAAATAGGTTCATAGGCAACGATAAGCTCTTTATAGCTGATGTCAATGCCATCAAACTGTGCAAGCAGATACTCCATCACAGCCTCATCACCTTTTTCTCTTATTTCAAGCGGTTCACCGATACAGTAGAGTATTTCATATCCCTGCTCTTTAAAAAATGCAAACTTTTGTGCTATTTTATCTTGAGACTCGCCTAGATGTTCTCTTCTTTCGCTGTGTCCGATAAGTATCGTTCTGATACCAAATTCATCAAGCTGCTCTGTACCTATTTCCCCGGTAAACGCACCGTTTTGCACAGGATAAGCATTTTGTGCACCGATAGTGAAATCACCCTCATACTTGCCTAAAGCCGTGGCCGGAGGAAAGATATAGACTTGGTCTTCAGGTTTTTTTGCAAGCAACTTTGTATTCAATACGTCAATGTATTTTTCCGTTGATGCTCTGGTATGATTCGTTTTAAAATTTGCTGCAAAAATCAATCAAAATCCTTTTACTGAAGTGCTTCTATACCTGGTAGAGAAAGACCTTCTATCAGTTTCAGGCTTGCTCCCCCACCTGTACTTACAAAGGTCATCTCGTCTGCATCACCGGCACGTTGTGTCACATCGGCAGTATCCCCGCCTCCAACGATCGTCGTTGCATGTGTTTGTGCAATGTTATTTGACATCGCAAAACTTCCTTTTGAATATCTGTCCATCTCATACACGCCCATAGGACCGTTCCATATGATCGTTTGAGCATCATTGAGTGCTTCACGGAAAAGCCTTGAAGAGGCAGGTCCGATGTCCAATCCCATCCAATCTGAAGGTATCTCTTGTATAGGGAGAAATTTCACTGTCGTCTTTTCTGAAAATTCCGGTGCTACCACCACATCAACCGGCAAATAGAATTTGACTCCCAGCTCTTTGGCTTTGGTCATAATGCGTTTTGCTTCATCCAACAGATCATCTTCAACCAATGAAGTACCTACTTCATACCCTTGTGCCTTGAGGAACGTAAATGCCATTCCACCGCCTATGATGATCTTATCTACTTTATTGATAAGGTTTGTCAATGCCTGGAGCTTTCCTGATACCTTGGAACCACCTACCACTGCGATAAAGGGGCGTACAGGATTTTCAAGTACCTTAGAGAAGAAGTTTATCTCTTTGCTCATAAGAAAACCTGCTGCTTTATGGTCTGAGTCAAAGAATTTGGTGATCGCATCAATAGAAGCATGTTTTCTATGACAGGCACCAAATGCATCATTCACGTAAAACTCTGCAAAACTTGCCAACTGCTCTGCAAATGCCGTATCATTTTCAGTTTCCCCTGCTTCATAACGAAGATTCTCAAGCAAAAGTACATCACCCTCTTTCATAGCGGCTGCCTTAGCTTTAGCGTCCTCACCTACCACATCTTCCGCCATAAAGATATCATTGTCTACTTTGAGGAGTGTACGCAGTCTTTTGGCTACAGGTGCCAAAGAATACTTCTCTTCATACTTGCCCGGTTCTGGTCTTTCATAGTGAGAAGCAAGAATGATTTTACAGTCTCTGTCTATACAATAACGGATGGTTGCCAAAGCAGAACGGATACGTCTGTCATCTGTAATATTCCCAAATTCATCTTTAGGGACATTAAAATCACATCTTATAAAAACTCTTTTACCGTCAACCTTCAAATCTTTTAATGTTTTCATCTATTTCCTGTCTTACTTTTTACTGATGTGTACTGCCATGTCTACCAAACGGCGGGAGTATCCCCACTCATTGTCATACCAGGAGAGGACTTTTACCATGTTGTCCCCTATCACCTGGATCGTATCGAGCGGTACGACTGCACTCAACTCTTCCCCTAAAAAATCCTGAGAAACCCTGTACTCTTCGTCCACACCTAAAATACCTTTGTGTGAACCTTCGCTGGCCGTTTTAAAGGCGGCTTGTACCTCTTCGACCGTCACATTTGTGTTGAGTGTCACTGTCAGATCGACCATAGAGACATCCGGTGTCGGCACTCTTATCGCCTGTCCGTTCAACTTGCCTGCAAGATTCGGAAGCACTTTGGAGATGGCTTTGGCTGCACCCGTTGTCGTAGGTACCAGATTTGTTGCCCCAGCACGCCCTTTTCTAGGATCTTTTTTATGCTTGGCATCCAAGATAGGCTGCGAAGAAGTATAGGAGTGAATCGTGGTCATCAATCCTTTTTCTATACCAAATACATCATCCAGCACTTTTGCCACAGGCGCCAGTCCGTTGGTCGTACAGCTGGCATTTGAGATGATCGCTTCTCCTGCGTAATCATCGGCATTGGCACCAAGTACGAAGGTAGCCGTGTCATCTTTTGCCGGTGCGGAAAAAACCACTTTCTTGACACCGTTGTCCAAGTAAGGCTGTACACTCTCCGCTGTCAGGAATGCTCCTGTACACTCCAGGACAAGATCCGCACCGCAAGAGGCGAAATCCAGCTTAGAGAGATCACGTTCAGCAAAGATCTTTGCTTTCGTTCCGCCGATATTCAGATACCCGTCGGCCACAGTGACATCATTACGTGTTCCATGGACAGAGTCATATTTTAGGTTGTATTGGATCATCTCATCAGAGCCCGAAGCATTCACCGCAACAAGTTCAATATCATCTCTATCTGCAATAATACGCGCCACACATCTACCGATTCTTCCCAGTCCGTTAATTGCTACTTTTACAGCCATACTTTACCCTTATGATTATTATGCTAAAATTATGCAATTTTACAGTAAATGAGGTTAGTATTTGGTTAATCATCAAAAGCCTACTATAGCTATCTTTGGAGGGAGTTTTGACCCTCCGCACAAAGGACATCAACTGATCGTTGAAAAAGCTGTAGAGAACTTACAGATCGATCAACTGTTTGTCGTACCTGCCTATCTGAACCCTTTTAAAATATCTACACTGGCCGATGCCTCTACACGGCTTGCATGGTGTCATACGCTATTTGACCCTATAGATCGTGTAAAAGTAGATGATTATGAGATCAAAGAGGGCAAAAGTACGGTAACCTCACAAAGTGTAAAACATTTTAACCAGGCATACGATGTCAAGTATCTGATCATAGGATCTGACAACCTGTCAACATTGACAAAATGGCATGCCTTTGAATGGCTGAATGAAACAGTGACTTGGGTGATAGCAACACGTGACGATCATCATTTGGAAACGGATGAACTTAAGAGCTGGAAGCTTCTTCCTATAGAAGCGCCTGTGAGTTCAACCCAAATAAGAGAAGAGAAAGATTTACAATTTATTGACGAAAAGATCAGAGAATCTGTCAAACATATATTAGAAGGGCAACACCATATGACAATAGACGAAAGAATAGAAAACATCGTAAAAATACTTGATGACAAGAAAGCGGAAGAGATAGAAGTATTTAACCTTGATGATGCGGATTACATCGCAAAACGTGTAGTGATCGCAAACTCACTCAACCCTAAGCACACCCTTGCACTTTTTGACCATCTGAAAACAGAGCTCAAAAAACAGGGGGATGCATTTCTTGCATCAGACTCGAGTGATGAGTGGTCCGTCGCTGATCTGGGAGATATACTGATCCATATCATGATACCCGAATACAGACAACGCTATTCACTTGAAACATTTTTAAATGAACTGGTTGAGAATCAGAAAAAGAAGGATAATGATCCTGCATAAAGATCAATGCACGGGGAGTATTTCCTCGTGCCCTGATCCTGCAAACCATTCCAATAACAAGAACAATCCAATAGTCACCAGCGGTGAAAAGATCAGCCACCCAACATATCTGTCTCTTACAAGATAGAGTATCAATCCACCCCATGAAATCACGGTCAATATCATATGCGCCAGGTATAAAGGCAGGACCTGTCGTGTTACATTTCCCATGACTGCCAATGCAATGATCACGCCAAACGTGAGAAACGCTATCAAAAGTTTTTTGAGATTTTTGTTTCGATAATACTGAAAAAAGAGGATACCAAGCGTAGCAAAGACCGCTAAAACACTAAGTGCTTTCATACGTACTTCTCCCTTTGAAGAGGCCAAAGCCCTTCGATATTTTGCGCTACTTTGTAGATATTATAGCTTATCGACAGTTTCGATCCCCAGTATATCCAATCCTTGTTTGATCGTCTTGGCTGTCAGATCAGCCAAGAGTAAACGGCTCATCTTTGTGGCTTCCTCTATACCCTCTTTGAGTATAGGGTTCTGTTCGTAAAAACGCATGAACAGTGTTGCCAACTCATACAGATAGGTGGTGATCTGGTTAGGTGAGGCATCCACTGCTGCACGGTTCAGTACATCTTCAAAACGAAGCAGCATCGTAGAGAGTCTATGCTCCAACGTATCGCCGATGATAATTTCACCCTCCATTGGGCCGCCATACTTTCTGAAGATGCTTTGGATCCTCGCATAGGCATACTGCATATAGAGCGAAGTGTTACCCTCAAAACTCAGCATCTTGTCCCAGTTAAAAATGTAGTTGGATTCACGGTTGATCGAAAGGTCCGCATACTTGACGGCTCCGATCCCTATGGTCTTCGCCAATGCTTCTAGTTCTTCATCCGAATAGCTCTCTTTGTCATTGATCGTCTCTTTGGCTTTGATAACAGCCTCATCAAGCAGTTCAATGAGTTTGACCGTCCCGCCTTCACGTGTTTTAAATGGTTTTCCGTCTTTACCCATCATCGTACCAAAAGCAATATGCTCAAGCTTCACATTTTCAGGGACAAAACCGGCCTCTTTAGCCACTCTGAAGACGTGTTTGAAGTGTTCACCCTGTCTTGCATCCACCACATAAGCAATACGCTGTGCCCCCAGTGTCTTTGCTCTGTAACGTAGTGCCGCAAGATCGGTAGTGGCATAAAGATACCCTCCATCACCTTTTTGAACGATCACCGGGACTTCCTCACCTTCTAAAAAGACACACTGTGCACCATCACTCTGCGTCAATAACCCTTTGGCATCCAAATCACTGATCACACTATGCAGGTCATCATTGTAAAAACTCTCTGCACGGACATCGTCACGTGTCAGATTGACACCCAGTTTTTCATATACCTCTTCGCAGTGTCCCAAAGAGATATCTATAAATTTCTGCCAAAGCGCCAAACAATGACCGTCCCCACTTTGAATTTTGACCACATACTCTCTGGCTTTATCTGCAAAACCTTCATCTTCATCAAAACGCCCTTTGGCATCCTTATAGAACTGCTCGAGGTCTTTCAAACTTACCGTACCCTCTTCATGTATCTCTTCAAGATAGGCAATAAGCATTCCAAACTGTGTACCCCAGTCTCCGATATGATTTTGACGTATAACCTCATCCCCTAGATAGGTTAAAAGGTTTGCCAGTGTATCACCGATGATCGTCGAACGCAAGTGTCCTACATGCATCTGTTTGGCCATATTCGGACCAGAATAGTCTACCACTACCTTGATGGGTGTTTCACGTTCTTCTACCCCAAGCCTACTATCTTGACGGGCTAACTCACATTGCGAAGCAAGCCAAAAAGGATTCAGCCATAAGTTAATAAATCCCGGTCCTGCTATCTCTGCTTTCGCCACTATGCCTGTTAAATCAAGATTTTCTATCAGTTGTGTTGCGATCTCTCTTGGATTTTTACCCAATGTTTTAGACAATGCCATCGCACCGTTAAACTGAAAATCTCCAAACTCAGGCTTTGTTGCTTCAGTTACACTCATAGGCTCGGCTTCTATACCCGCTTTGGAAAAAGCTTCTTTGATCACGTTATTGATTTGTAATTTTAATTTCATCGGTTTTCCGTCATAGTTAATATGGAATTGTAGTAGAAAATAGCTTCATAGCTATTTGGAGGAGTTTTTCAATACCGAGTCACAAAGTACTCAGTATCGCACTTAAGCGTTTTCGCTTTTTTTCTCTTCTTTTGAAGCTTCAACCTTAGGCTCTTCTTTGGAAGCGATCTCTTTAGGCTCTTCTTCATCATCCTTAATTGCTTTTTTAAAGTCTTTAATACCTTTTCCCATACCTTTAGCAAGATCTGGAATCTTCTTTGCTCCAAAAAGAAGCACAACAATCGCCAATACGATTAGTAATTCTGGCATACTCGGCATACCCATGTCAATCCTTTATATTCGCTACAATGAGCATTAATTTGAATAATTATACTGCAATAAAGTTAATATTACTTTTCACCTAACCATTGTCTTATAAATTTTTTTTCTTCTTCTATACTTTGTTTCAATCTAGCAGCCTTTGCAACGATCACAAAACGTTTTGTCGCTTCTTCTACCGTATCATTGATAATCGTAAAATCATACTCACCGACCGCTTGTATCTCACCTTTTGCATTTTCAATGCGCTTGACTATCACAGACTCATCATCTGTAGATCGTGCCCGGAGTCTTGTCTCCAATGCTTTCAATGTCGGCGGTGTGATAAATGCTGAGGTGGTGATGTCATTCATCTTTGCACGCACAAGTCTATGCCCCTGTACATCGATATCGAATATCACCAGTTTTCCCTCTTCCAAAGCTTCTCTTACAGGCTTGAGTGATGTACCGTAGTAGTTGCCATGCACCTCCGCATACTCAAGAAAGTTTCCCGCTTTGATATCTTCTTCAAAACTCTCTTTGGTGACAAAAAAATAATCTTTACCCTCTTCTTCACCTACTCGGGGAACACGCGTGGTCGTCGATATAGAAAAATAATATTCACCTATTTCATCTGATGCTGCGTTGATAATGGTACTTTTACCTGCACCGCTTGGACCTGAGAGTACTAAAATAGCACCTTGTTGCATTATTGATCATCCTCTAATTTAATTTTGATTTTTGTCTCTTTACCTTTTAAAAGCTTTTTTATCTTTTTAGGCTTCATTTGAGCCAGTGCAGCCATGATCGCTTCTTCAATGCGAAAAAGTTCCTCTTCACTCAATCCTGTCTCTTCTTTCTTCTGCTTTGTTTTAGTGGGTGTCCCGTCTACCTCTTCAGTAACATCATTGCTCAACTCTTCGACTATTTCATCTTCTTCTACGATCTCCAATCCCTCAGCGATCAGCTGCTCTTTGATCACTTTCACTTTGCGTGCTTCATATTCATCATCGCTCAAAGAGAGTGCATCTTCATTCTCTTCCATCTCATCATCCATATGTAACAATGCTTTGATCTTTGCTATTTCATCTCTGTTCAGTACTTCCGGAAGACTCACATCTTCTTCCGGTTCCAACATATCTTCAGACGCTTCATCTTCTTCGGACAAAGGAAAAATATCCTCCAAAACTCCATTCTCTGCCTCTTCATTTTCTAAAGAGAAAGAAACCATTGAAATATCTTCTTCTACTACTACAATATTTTCTTTGGTTTCTTCGAAATCGTTCAGTGGTATACTTTCAATCATGTTGATGATCTGTGAAGGCAGGAATGGTTTCTTGACAGTTGCATCAAAACCTTTCATCGCTTCACCGGCATAAGAGATAAAAACTTTTTTTCTGGCTTCCAATGTTTTAAGTAGAGCTTGAACCTCATCCACATAAGAAGCTTCATCCACAAAAACAATATCATACGAAACTTTATCCACTGCATCTGCACTCACTACTTCATCCAACAGTATGTGTTCATTTCTCGTGCAAAGCGCAAGCAATCTTGAGACGACAGGATTGATGTTAATGAGTAGGATTTTCATAAAAAGCTCTCTTGAATAATTTGATATTATTATAATATAAATCTGGTTAGGGCTTGGTTGTTTAAAAAAGATGTATTAAAGTAAAATAGAGCCTTCTTATTGGTTGTGTTCAGATTTTACGTAATTTGATGGAAGCGTACAATAGGTACGTTGAAAGAAGTGGTACACGCATAAGAATTCGAACCGAATCTAAGATTTTGCCTATTTCCTTGAAACACTCGGTATCTTAGGCGTTTTATACCCTTTTAACTAAAACAAAAAAATTAAATGTCAGTAGATAATAGGCGTTACTTATTGACAATTCCACTGACAGTCTATTTAAATAATTCCCTATTCATTAATAAAATGAAAACCTTATATTATTATATATTTTATAGGGTGTTACAAGTTCCTATGTTTACTTAGCAACGTATACTTTGATTATTAAAATCAGATATATGTATTTACGTAAGGTCATTATAATTATCTGTAATTAAAGAAAAGATAGCTTATCCAGTCCATCCCTACTTCATCGAGTTTCCACGAAGGAAGACTCTTCCTGTAATTTTTCACATAGATCTCGAAAGTCTCATCCATTGAGCGGTTACAGTCTATCTGCTTATCGTACTCATAAGATCTCTGGAGAACGAATCTGTTCAAATTCAGTGCCTCGGACCTATCCATGCTTTTGGAGAACTTTTCATTTACGACATCATCCAGTATGTTATTCTCTCTAATGTAGTCCTCTTCTACATTGATCGTAAAACGCCATCCGGAGGTATCCGTGATATTATGTTCTTTGAGGTCCCTGTCAATACATCTCTCTACAATATTCTCTTTGACCTCTTTGGCAATAAAATAATAGAGGTCATCTGAGCTGTAATAATCCCTACTGGCGTCCATAAGATGATCACGATATTTTTCATATGCAGGGTTACTCAGTGCGGGATGGTTATCATAGCCTATACCCGGCTCCTTATAGTCCTTAAGTAGATAGGCCACTATTCCAAATACGATCATGATGAAGACGAAACCTCCCAGAGCCAGGTTGGCAATTATTTTACCAAATCTTCCTAGGATAGATAATCTGTTCATACTGCACCTTTTTTTATACTATAAAAGTATATCCGAAATCTCATGATATCAGGAAAGGACTATACATAGAAATCAAAACCTTATAATCTAACATATTTTATAAGGTTATTCGGCATAGCGACGTTTGCGGGCCATAGATTTGTGCCCTTCAAAAGAAAACCTTATAAAATGCTCTATATTGGGATGTTTTATAAGGTAAACTATAAAAGAAAACATAGACTCAAAAAATTTAAAAGTTGTTAATTCATATCTATCAGTGATACAAAGTTCTGAATAATTTTATGGAAATATTTTTATTCCTCCACAAACTCTAACGAATGTACAGAATTTTCGTTCGAAGTAAAATCAATATGTACTTGATCACCTAATTTTATTATTGAGATATCTTTATCAATTTTAAAACTTAAATGTTTGAATTTATGTAGTATTTTAGGAAGTTTAACTTCAGTATCAAAAAGAGTTAATGTTGTTGACGACTTTTCTGGCTGCTCAAGATAAAAAGTACTATTTAAATCAGACAACTTATTTTTAAATGTGTCAAGATTTTCATCATTTACAATTACATCAGAACTAGCTTGCAATTCATTACTTTTTAGTCTTTTTTCTCCTTTTTGAATTGCAAGATATATTGTGTTTAATCTATCAAGCAGTTGTGAGGTAAAACTATAGTCTGTAAAACAAATAGATATATTTTGACTTTTTGCGATTTCTCTAGCAAAAAATATATATTTCAATTCATTAAAAACTTCTTTAATAAAGACTTCATTTGACATATCCTTAGGATCAATATCAACTATCTTTATTCCATCTTTTTCAAAAGTTCCATGTAATTTCCAGCCCTCTGATGCATTGAAGAAAAATTTATATACATTGTCAAAATACGGTAGATGATTTATTTCTACTCCATTCCATCGACTAAAATCAACATTGAATGTAAATTCAATATTTCTTTTTCTAGAATGAAAGTTAACATATGTTGAAATATTTACGATTCCATCAAATATTTTACCTTCCATAGATAATGATTTTGTGCCACTGTAAACTTGAAGTTCAATATCATTTATTGGGAAAAAATCTCCCAATTCATTTTGTTGCCAAAGTTTCAGTAACGATTTTTGTGGTGTAGGTTCAATTGATATTTCTTGACTGCTATATTCTTGATTTGATAATAATTCATCAAAAATTTTTGAACCTTTTATATTTATTTCCTCAATCGTAGATTTAAATGGCTTACCATGATGAAAAAGATCTTCCCAGTTTTTTTGAAACTCTATTGGATCAGAAGGTTTTATCGTAGGTGTCAACTTAACACCTTCTTTATTTTTAGAAGAAAATATAAAATTTGTAACATTATCTTTATATGATATATCTACTTTTAGCCTTTGATCTAAATTCATAAGGTGATTTGCTGTTGCAGATGAAACATTATGTACCATATCAGGAATAAATTTATTAGCATGACCAGTTAACGCAGTAGTTAGTGTATCAAGTGATTTATTATCATTTTTTTGATGAATTAATTCTTTTATATCTTGAGATTCCTTTTTTACTGTATCTTGAGTTGTTTTAGATTCATCTGTAGTAATAAGTTTAACTTTATCAAATTCCTTTTTGACAGATTTATCTATAGAATCTTTTGACTTAAAAAAGTTATCATAGATATAATTTGTTATCGTTCCAAAACCTATCGTTTCTAAAAGTTTTTCTATCATTATGTAGGCTTCCTCCATGATAATTTTACTTAAATAATCAAAAAAATATATTTCCTCGTTATATCAGTATCAGTAGTAAAATATGCATTGCTTTAATCTGTAAATAAAATTTATCACAATCATATCGTATATTTATTATAACGGCTATGTCCTAACGTAAGGAGAACTTTGATTTATGTGAAATAGAAAACATTATAAAATATATAACTTTATGATGTTTCCATCGATATAAAATGTCAAAAAGTATCATAAAAAAATACTTTTTAGTATCATGTCAGTTGAATACAAAAATGATACTATTTGGTATCATTTTTAAATACTAATAGTTTTCATAAAAAATCATGGGATCTTACAAAACAACAGTACAAAAGTGGGAGTTATCCTAATATTAAGAATTTTTAGAATTTCATTAAAAGTGATTTGTGAACGGTATAGTCGTTATAAATGGTGGTACACCCATCAGGATTCGAACCTGAGACCTTCGGTACCGCAAACCGATGCTCTATCCAGCTGAGCTATGAGTGCACATTTAAAGTGTAGTAGCGATAATTTAGAGCGCAATTATAGCAGAGAAATCTTTATTTATCAAGTAAATGCATGGGACCGAATAATTTAACTGCTTTAGGGTTGGAAATGAATGTATGATTGTAGGGATGTTCCAGTTCTATCGTTGCAAATTTATCCAGTGAAAACTGTTTCTTTAAATCCTTTGCATGCGTACCGAACAGGATGAGTTTCGGGGCATCATCCTCAAGTGCATTTAACAGTGTTTGCACAAAGGGTTTCCATGCTTTGACATGTTTTTTCGTACTCTGCTTGTCTGTAAAGATCAGTGCCGTATTTAAAAGCAGCACCCCGTTTTTTTCAAAATTACGCCGCAGCTCATCTATAGAATCGATCATGTCTGTTTTATCCAACTTTGCAATAGCTTCCTGCGAAGTATCGTCTGCTGTCAATTTATGGCTTGCGACGAGGGCCATCTTTATAAAATTACGTAAACTGGTTGCACGATTGACCTCTTTACTCAGACCAGAGTCTGAAAAGAGATTCTGTACTTTGGTATCGATAAAGGCATATCCCCCTGCACTCTCTTTTCTCGGATAGGGATCCTGGCCGAACAGGATGTATTTGACCTTCTCTTTGGAAAGGGTGTTAAAGGCGTTGAAGTAGTTTTCTTTGGAGGGAAAGTAGTCCTTATCTTCTTCTAAAAATCTCTGATACTCTGCCTCTAGAGAGGCATATGCTTCAGACAAAACTCTCTCCCATGAGCTTCTGGACATCAGTCTCTCTTTTTGAGTTTATCGAACTTGATGATCAGTTCTATCTTGCTCACAGGAATACCCAGTTTTTCAGAGACAGAAGCTTTACTTTCACCCGCATTGATCAGTTCCATCACATCATCAAGAGAAGAGAAATTGTCTATCACATCTTTCACTGCAACACGTGAGGCTTCATAGTTTGCTATCGTCACATTTTTGACATCCAGTATCTCATTGAGCTTTTTATTTTCTTTTGCCAGTTTACTGTTTCTGCTCATAAGCATCAACAGTATGATCACCAACAGTGCCAACAACGCTAAAACGGTGATATCCATCATTTCCATCTTATACAACCTCCATGATAATTAAAATTAAAAAAACAAAGCCCAAATAACCATTCACCGTAAAAAAGGCTTTGTCTATTTTTGTAAAATCTTTGTTGACCAGGTAGTGTTCATAACTCAACATAATGGCAGAGAAGAGTATGGCAAGCTGTGCCCAATAACCCAATCCTGATACAACTACAAAACCCACCCAGAACACAATGGCCATAAAGTGGAACAGCCTTGCGATCCACATGGTTTTGTCGGCTCCAAACTTAGAGGGAATGGAGTGCAAACCATGTGCTTTGTCAAATTCAATATCCTGAAGAGAGTAGAGCAGATCGAATCCTGCCACCCAAAACATCACCCCAATGGCCAGATATACAGACCATAGCGTGATCTCTCCGTTTACTGCCACGACACCTGCTATGGGTGCCAGTCCCAGGCTCACCCCTAAGATAAGGTGTGCCAATGGAGAAAAGCGCTTAAAAAGCGTATAAGCCCCAAGTACAAGTAAGATAGGCAAAGAGAGCTGAAAAGCCAAAGTGTTCACAAAATATGCCACCACGATGAACAGCAGTGCATTCATCACTATGAATCCTACCATTTGTGCATTGGATACCCTGCCGTCTACAGAAGGACGACTTTTTGTACGGGGGTTCAGTCTATCAATGTCTCTATCAAGATAACGGTTGACGCCCATGGCAAAGTTTCGTGCAGTGACTGCGGCCAGTGTACCTAAAAACAATAGTTCCCAACCAAACCAGCCTTCTGCAGCGACAAACATCGCAATAAAGATAAACGGCAGGGAGAACACAGAGTGTTTAAACATGACCAGTTCTGAAAAATGGTTCAATTTCTCTCTAAAATGATTCACTATGTCACTCTATGGATGAGGGATTTTCAGTTTAGAATTCAATGACCATGCAATGATCATTACTAAAACTGCGATCATATAACCATTTGTGATCACTCCGTAGGCATTCAACAGATAGAGGATCCATAAAAGAATGGCACCTAACGGTGTAGGTACACCTTCAAAGTACTTTTCAACTTCTCCGACATCCACTTTGAGGTTAAATTCCACCAGTCTTCTTAAACCGTTAATGATATACCATATAAATACCAGACCCAACAGTAGCTCTTCTATCCCTGTAATGCCACTGTAGTGTTTGACCGCATAAAAAAGTAAAAACGGTGGCATCACCACAAAAGAGAGAAAATCTGCAAAACTGTCAAGTTGTATCCCGAATTCTGTAGAAAGACTGTATTTACGTGCCAGCTTGCCATCTATAATGTCACAGGCACCCGCTATCCATGCTAATACAATAGCGGTAAAAAAATCACCTCTGACTATAAAAAATATTGCCATGATCCCCGCTGATACATTCATATAGGTTACCAGGTTTGCAATGTTAAAACGATTGTTCTTGTCAAATAAATTCATTCTTGCCTCTCTTTATCGATAGTGGTATTTTATCCTTTTTGGGGTTATGGTATGATTACGCTATGAGAAGTATGAAAACAGACTACAGTGAGGCACTCAATGCCAGATCCTAACACCTTTGAGCAACTTGCTCTCATCGGTCCTACAGCATCAGGGAAAACAGCCCTTTCCATCAAAATAGCCCAACAGATGAATGCCTATGTTTTATCCCTTGATTCACTCTCTATCTTCAAGGAGATAGATATCGTCTCTGCAAAACCTACTTTGGAGGAACGTGCCGGTATCGTACATTTTGGTATGGATCACCTCTATCCTGATGAAAGTTTTGATGTCACGACCTTTATCAGACTGTATCATGAGGTCCATAAATGCTGTCTTGAAGATGGAAAGAATCTTGTGATCGTGGGAGGCACCAGTTTTTACCTGAAGATGCTTATAGAGGGTATCAGTGACCTACCTAACATCTCAGATGAAACAAAAACAAAGACCCATGCCTATTTGCAAGATCTGCAAAAGAGCTATGCATGGCTTTCTGGTTTAGATCGAGTCTATATGTCCAAGATAGAATCCAACGATACCTACCGCATAGAAAAAGCTTTGAACATCTATTTGGAAACGGGGCTGACACCCTCACAATATTTTACACAATTCCCTCCTAGACCGACTGTGACCGAAGCGCTGCCCATCTACCAGATAGAAATTGATCGAAAAACACTCCGTGAACGTATAGCCTTACGTACGAAAATGATGCTCAATGACGGATTGATCGATGAGATTTGTATGCTTGAGAAAAAGTATACGCGTGCACCCAACTGTATGAAGTCCATAGGGATCAAAGAAACACTGGCTTACCTGGATGGTATCTATGACAAAAAGATGCTTAGTGAAAAAATCACTACCAATACAGCAAGATTGGCTAAACGACAGACAACATTCAACAACTCTCAATTTGATGATGTCATAAAAGGGGATATAAAAATGCTGGAAAAAATGTTACTGTAGGAGAAGAGGTCGGAAAATCAACCTTTCTACACGCTCAGCGCTCAACGCTGAACGCTAAATTTTAATAACCGCTGGCACTGATCATATAATAGAGATACGATACAAGCGGCTGTACATAGAAGATAGCTGCAACGGTTGCAACGGTTGCAAAACCGACCATGGCCATCAATGGTTTAGAGATGTTATAGTAAACCACATCCACATCTTTAACCGGATCTTTCAAGAACATATAGACAACAAGTTTCATGTAATAGTATGCAGCGATAGCCGAGTTAAGCCCCATAATGATCGCTAACCAGATATAACCGGCATTAACAGCCGCTTGCATCACATAGATCTTACCCCAGAACACTGAGAATGGAGGCACACCTGCCAGTGAGAACATAAAGAGTCCCATCACTACTGCACCCATAGGCATGATCTGGATCAGACCTGCAAACTTTTCATACGGGTGGTCATAACGTACATCGAATCTTCTCGTTTTGTGACGAGAGATCCATAACATTGAGAATGCACCAAGATTCGTGAACATAAAGAGTGCATAGTATAGGAATATCGCTGTGTTACCCTCTGTGGTATCCAGTGCCAATGCTGCTATAATGAAACCTGCATGTGAGATAGATGAGTATGCAAGCATACGTTTTACATCATTCTGTACCAATGCCATAATGTTTGAAAGTGTCATTGTAAGTACAGCCATGATAAGGATCATCCATCTTACCCATTCAACACCAAGATCAATATACATGCCAAAGAGTCTGATACTCACTACAAATGCAGCAATTTTAGGTACAACAGACATATATCCAGCCAACGCTGCAGATGCCCCTTCATACACATCCGGTACCCAGGTATGGAACGGGAAGAGTGAAAGTTTGAAGGCAAACGCAACAAGTAACAGTACCGATGAACCGAATACAGCGATCATGATTCCTGCTTCATTCAAGCGTGTTGCCATCACTTCTGCCACTTTATACAGTTCTACTGAACCTGTCAATGCATAGATCACTGCTGAACCCATCGCAAAGAATCCTGCCGCAAGTGCACCCATAGTAAAGTATTTCACCGCTGCCTCATACGAATTTGCTCTGTTGTGAAGTGCAATAAGTGTATAGAGTGCAAGCGATGCTGTCTCAAGACCGACAAAGATAAGGATAAGGTTATCCGTTGCTACCATAAACTGGAATCCTGCGATCATAAACAAGAAGAGTGCAAAAAATTCAGGATAGGAATACTCATGGAATCTTTTTGATGTCAATGCCAATGGTATGAATATCATAGAACCACCAATGATCATCAGCTGAGAGATGATTGAGATACCATCTATCAGCATAACATCAAAGAAACCGCGTTCATTGACATTGAGTCCGAGTACTGAACCAAAATCAACAAATAGAACCAGGATCGTTAACATCACATAGAGGGATTTATGTAATTTTCCATTCAGAAGATCAATGATCAAAATAATCAAACCACCGGCGATAGCTATAAGCATTGGCGCCAGTGTAATAAGGTTCAGGCTTTCTAAACTCACATTAATTGGCTCTAACATTAGTTCGCCTCCTTACTTGATTTTGCAACTTTTATCATATCTTTTGCCTCTTCCGTAATCGCTTTTTCATCCATAAAGCTTAACAGCGCTTTTACAGAGTTGTCTATCGGTTCCAATACTGGTTTAGGATATACACCTAACCAGATCACTATTGCAACCAATGGAATCAGTGACCATGTTTCTCTGGTATTGAGATCTTTGAGTTTTTTATTCTCTTCATTATTCAATGGACCAAAGAAAGTATGTTTCATGACCCTTAACATATACACCGCACCCAAAATAATAGAGGTACCTGCCAAGATAGTCATCATTGGTGTGACCTGGTAAAACCCAAGCAGTACAAGGAACTCACCCACAAAACCGATCGTTAGCGGTAATCCCACAGATGCCATAAGCATAATTCCGAATATCACGGCAAATTTAGGCATAACGGATGCTATACCACCAAATTCAGACATCAACTTTGTATGTCTTCTGTCATAGATCATACCCACAAGCATAAACAGTGCACCCGAAACGATACCGTGAGACAACATTTGGAAGACTGAACCCGACAAACCTTCTGCATTCATGGCAAAAAGACCAAGCATTATGATACCCATGTGAGATACCGAAGAGTATGCGATCACCTGTTTTATATCTTTTTGTGCATAGGCGATCATCGCTGTATAGATGATCATGATCAGTGACAACACAGCAATTGGTGTGATCGCCAAGACAGATGCATCCGGGAACATTGGAAGTGAGAATCTTACAAATCCGTAGGTACCCATTTTAAGCAGTACCGCTGCAAGAATGACCGAACCGATCGTTGGTGCCTGACCATGTGCATATGGGATCCATGTATGGAATGGGAACATCGGCACTTTGATCGCAAATCCAATAAAGAACGCTGCGAATAACCATAACTGGTAATTTACCGGTAATACCAATGCATACCAGTCTGTGATGGCAAAGCTCCATACCCCTGTAAGGTTATGGTAAATGTATGCCACAAACAACATACCTACAAGCATGATAAGTGATCCCATGAATGTATAGAGGAAGAACTTGATCGCTGCATAGACTCTTAAAGGTCCACCCCATGCACCGACGATATAGAGCATCGGTACAAGAGAAAGCTCCCAGAACAAGTAGAAGATAATCGCATCCAGCGCGACAAATACACCTACCATAGTCATCTCTAGGAATAGAAGTGTCACGATCATATTTTTGATATTCTTTGTTTCACCCATACTCGCCATACCGATAAGTGTCATCAGTGTCGTCATCAAAATGATGAACAATGAGATACCATCCGCACCAAGGTAGTATGAGATCCCCATGTCAGGGATCAACGGGATCATCTCTACAAACTGCATACCTGCGTTTGACGTATCAAAACTAAACCATAACCATACAGAAAGCAAGAATTCAATGGCAGCTACAGTAATACCATAGGCTCTTGCACTCTCTTTATCTACTATAAATCCAAGCAATCCTGCAACTGCCGGGAAGAAGACCAATATACTTAAAATATTTTCCATTTTTACCCCTTAACCTATCATCGCTGAAATCGCAGCAATTACCAATAACAGTACCGCACCAACAGCCATCCAGTTTAGATAGTTTGAAAGGTTACCTGTTTGCATACCTCTTGCTTTATCACCAGAACCGTAAAGGAACTTCGCAATATTGTCTACTGTCGCATCGACTATTTTCAGATCTACCTGCGTCCAGAACTTTTCAGAGATCATCATATACGGCTTCGTGATAAACTCTTCATAGAATTTAGGCACATAATATTGATTTTTTAATAATTTGTAGAAGAAACCACTTTCAACTTTTTCACTTCTTTCCCAGGCATTTTCACCTGTTCTTGCATATCTGTAGTACGCATAGGCGATACCTGATACGGCAAAAAAGATAACGATGAGTCCCAAATAGGTTGCCAAGTGGTGTGTATGTTCAGACATTTCATACTGTACGCTGTTCCCTATCTCATAGATAAATGCTTTATATGATCCCATAAACCAACCCGTGATGATAGCAAGTACTGCAAGAGGAGACATTGCTACCAGTACGAACTTGTACATTTCATGAGGGTGGAACCCTAGCGGCGTGTGACGGTCTTCCCCATGGAACGATAGGAATATTTGTCTAAATGAATAGAATGCCGTCATACCCGCAGTAATCACCAGCATAGCCCATAAAATATAGGTGTGCTCGTTAAATGCAGTCTCGATAATCGCATCTTTCGACCAGAACCCTGCAAATGGCGGCAGACCTGCAAGTGCAATGGAAGCGATGGTCATGTAGATCCATGTACCTCTCATCTTCTTTCTCAATGCACCCATCTTAAAGAGGTCCAGTTCATCATGCATCGCATGCATTACGTTACCCCCACCAAGGAAGAGGAGCGCTTTAAAGAATGCGTGTGCTGCAAGGTGGAACAGTGCGATCCAGTACGCACCGAGTCCTGCTGCAGCGAACATATACCCTAACTGTGAAAGTGTAGAATATGCAATAATTCTTTTCAAGTCACGTTCAACCAGTGCCATCGATGCTGCGTAGAACGCAACAAATGTACCAAGAGAGGCAATGAAGAAACTTACGCCTGCCACTTCTTCCATACTATAAAGCGGATTGGATCTGATGACCAGGAAAACCCCTGCTGTTACCATGGTTGCTGCGTGGATCAATGCTGAAACCGGCGTTGGACCCTCCATCGCATCTGTCAGCCATGTGTGAAGCGGGAACTGTGCAGATTTACCCATTGCACCGATAAAGAGTGCGATCGCAGCCGTAACTAAAACGGTTTCACCAAGATATGGGAGCTGAGCAAATACTTCATCATATTGAAGTGAACCTGTGTTCCAGTAAAGGATAAAGATACCGATCAACATACCAAGGTCAGCGATACGGTTCATAATAAATGCTTCATTTGCTGCCCATGACGGAGAGATAGAAGGATTGTCCTCTCTTGCCTGGTCCGGCTTGTGGTACCAGAAACCAACAAGAAGCCATGAACAGACACCCACACCTTCCCAACCTATAAACAGGCCGGCAAAGTTATCTGACATCACAAGTATCATCATAGAGAACACGAAAGCGGACAGGTATGAGAAGAATCTGTTAAAACTCTTATCATGGTCCATATAACCGATCGCATAGATATGTACTACAGTAGAAACCAAAGTCACGACTGTCATCATCGTTACAGAGATCTGGTCAACCACAAATCCAAATGGTATATTGAGATCCCCTGCATTGATCCAATCCATCATAGTGACATGTACAACGCTACCTGTTGTATAAAGGTTGAATGCCAATATTGCCGAAGCGACAAATGCCACGCCGATAAGCAGTGAACCTACAACACCTACAAATATTTTTCTTTCACTCATACCAAATAAAGCTGCAAAAAGAGAACCTACAAATGGTGCAAAAAGTGCTACATATACTAAATTTTCCATTCTTATCCTCTCATGCTTGCTAGGTCGTCAAGATCAAGACTTCCCTGTTTTTTATACAATACAATTAAGATACCCAGACCCACTGCCACTTCACTCGCTGCAATTGCAATAATGAAAAATGCAAACATTTGACCTGTGAGATCATTGTAATAGTGTGAAATCGCTGCAAATGCTATATTTACGGCATTCAGCATGACCTCAGTTGCGAAGAAAAGCATTAAAAGGTTTCTTCTTCTAAGTACCCCGACCAGACCTATAGAGAAGAGTATTGCAGATACGATCAAATAGTGAGAAAGACCTATCATCATTTTTCATCCTTTACTATCATAATTTCATCATCTGCACCCATATCTTCAGTGAGACTCACATCCATTTTTTTACCGGCAAGTATAATCCCTGCGATCATGGCTACAAGTAACATAAGTGCTGCTACTTCAAACGGTACAAGATACTTTGTAAAGAGTACGATACCCACATCCTGTGCATTACCTACACCTTCATGCATTGGGTAAAGTGCCTGTACACTTTCACTGAAGATCGGTGCAGCAAACATCAGTACCAATACCAGCGCCGATACTCCGCCAAGTAAAAATACTAAAGCGCTGTTTGTATTTTTCTCTTTGATATCTCTTGTGGCATCAAAGAACATCATCGCAAAGGCGTAAAGCGCCATGACAGCCCCGACATATACAACAAGTTGCACTACACCAAGGAAGTCTGCACCCAGGATGAAAAAGAATCCAGAGATAAGAACCATACCTGCAGCGAGCGATGTCATCGCATACAGTATATTTTTACTCATGACTGTGATCAAGAAAAGTCCTATTGTTAAAGCCGAAAATAGGTAAAAGGCTACGATTTCATACATTCTACTCTCCCTAATATGCTAATGGTGTTTTTTTAATGTTTTCATCTGCATTTGGAGATATCGCACCAAATCCATCATACTCTTGCTGCAGGTTCAGTTTGTCAAGAGGTGTTAACATATCTTCAAAGAGCGAGAATCCAGCCCTTTGCTCGGCAGCATTCTCATAACGCGGTCCATGCACAATGGCAAGTTCCGGACATACTTCTGCACAATAACCGCAGAAGATACAACGCCCGAAGTTGATCGTATATTCGCTCACTTCTTTACGTTGGTCCTCATCATATCTTGTATCCATAGAGATGCAGTTTGAGATACATATCTTTTCACAAAGACCACATCCGATACATCTGTAGTTACCTGATTCAAGTAATCTAAGCATATCATGGATCGCTCTATATCTTGGAGAGATCGGCATTTTTTCAAACGGATACTTTACCGTGTGACTATCACCTTTAAAAAGTGCTTTAAGCATGGATCTCATTGTGACCCAAAGTCCTACAAAAAGATCGCCTTTAACCGTTCTTTTTGCCACTTGAGAGAACTGTTCCATGGCCGTTTCAGGTTTACTTCCTGCATCCACTGTCATGTAGTTTTGTGTACCTACATTTCTGTTTTTAAATTGTTCTAAACTCATACCTAACTCCTTATACCATCATCACGACAGCAGTGATCAAAATATTGATGACCGCAATCGGCATTAATACTTTCCAACAAAGCCACATTAACTGATCCGGTCTGATATGCGGCCATGATGCTCTTACCCATAACATCAAGAAGAAGAAGAATGCAACTTTAAGAATAATGAACAACCATCCAAATGCACCCTCTGCATCATATCCACCTAAGAATACGATCGAAGCGATAATTGCTACGGTGATCATGTTTGCATACTCACCGATAAAGAACATACCCCATCTCATACCCGAATACTCTGTTGCATAACCCGAAACAACTTCTGCTTCATGCTCAAGAAGGTCAAACGGTGTTCTGTTCGTCTCTGCAAATCCAGCGATAAGGAACAGTACGAATGCTACCGGTTGTTGCCAGATCAGCCATGAACCTATACCACCGGATTGTGCCTCATTAAAGTCCACAAAAGACAATGAACCGACCAACATGATCGGTGCCAGGATGGAAAGACCTGTCACAACCTCATAAGATAAAAACTGGATCGCTGTTCTGGCTGATCCGATGATACCCCATTTGTTCGCCTGTGACATACCTGCCAAAAGCGGTCCGTAAAGTCCTGCTGCCATCATACCAAGTACAAAGAGTACCCCGATGTTCAGATCAGATGCGATAGAAGGTACAAAGGTACCACCAAGCAAAGGAATAAACTCAGGAACCGTAAAATCTGGGAAAACAGGTACGGCAGAGAGTGCAATAAATGCTGTGGCTGCTGTAATCACCGGTGCGACCATAAAGATCAGTTTATTCGCATTTTGTGGAATAATATCCTCTTTGGTAAAGAGTTTGATACCGTCTGCCGCAATTTGCAGTAAACCATATGGCCCTACGTGCATCGGCCCAAGACGTCTTTGCATAAATGCAAGCACTTTTCTTTCTATATATGTACCAAAACCTGCGATTGCTGAGATCACTGCCAAAATAATGATGGCTTTAATGATCACACCTAATGCAGTAACTTCTGGCAAGTTTTCTATGAGTGTTGTTTCCATATTACACCTTTCTCAATGTGACTGTTTGATATCTTGATCCTCCAAAGAGACCATATACATCTTTAGCAGCTTTGAAATCCGGAACTTTGACAATGTCACCTTCGATCTTTTCATCAGCCACTACATCCAGAGTAATGCTTCCATTTTCAAACACTACTTCAACTTTGTCTCCCAAACTCTCTGCTTTTGCCGGACTTGCATAGAGTGCGAATGCTTCAAAAATCTCATGTGCCTTGTCTGTAAAGTCATTAAATTGTCTTGCAGGGTTACATCTGTATGCGATCTCACCTTCAAGTGCTGCACTCTCATCAAACTTCTCAACGGTTGGTAGTGCTACCTCTTGCACTGTGACATCCAGTTTATATCCGCGGTTATCTACACCGGCATTCGTATATGCATTTGGTAAATCGTCGAAGGCTACAGATTTAAAGCCTTTTGACACAGGGAGCATCTCTGTCCAGTCGATCGTTAACTCTGGTGCACCTACAAGTGCTTTCACAATGTCATTCAATTCATATCCACCGTACTCTAAAGCAGCATTGGTAGGAAGTACTCTTTTAGCCATAGAGGTCAATGTTCCCTCTTGTTGATTCATTGCCGGCATATCCAGGTCACCGTCACCCAGTGCAGAGAGTCTAAAGTCACCGTTTTCATTGTAACCTACAGTATACCCGGAACAGTCATCATCAAGGTCACAGATCAGCGCAACACCCAGTGCATTTGACTTTGGTGGGGTCATCACCACATCCATGTTACATGTTGCTTCAATCAATGCTACCAGTTTAGCGAGGTTCTCTGCTTTTTCATGGAAGTAAAGGTCTTCACCGATCATAAGGGAGAAAGCCTCTTTTTTCTTCATCATTTTGTCAAACGCATCATCAAACTTCTCAGAATCTTTACCCAAAAGTGTCACAAGACCGTTGATCGTCACAGTGATCTCTTTTTCAACCGTCTCTTTGACTTTTTTAGACACTTCTTCCTCTTCACCGGTCTCTTCATTCAACACCATCTCTTTGACAGTCTTCATGACCTGCTCTTTCACCGTTCTGGTTTCTGAACTTTTAAAGCTTTCAATGTATTCTTTTACCTCCGCCGGAAGTTTCTCTTTGTCTGCAAAGAGGTCCAAGATAAGGTAGAGTGCTGCTTCTTCAAGACCAGCTTTGTGGACAAATGTTTCAACTGTTTTACCAAATGTAGGGATGAGTGTATCACCTACCGGGTGGAAATAAAGTCCTGCACCTTTGTTGAGTTTTTGTACATTGTTAAACGCATATTTAAGTGCAGGAGAGTCATTTCTAAGTGCTGCTCCTACAGAGATAACAAAATCGCTCTTCTTCATGATCGCATCTGTATCTGTAGAGTATAAAGAGCTACCTGAAGCTGCTGCATAGTGACCTAAGAATTTTTGGAAGGCTCTTACCTCTGGGTTATAAAGCTTAAGCCCCATTTTTTCTTTCAAGGTCTGAAGCATCATCGCTTCTTCATTCGTGATCATAGCGTTAAAACGTACAGTGTCTGCTTTTTTGAATGCTTCAAGCGCCGCATTGAATGCTGTTTCATCTTTGCTTACACCTCTGTTCTCAAAGTCATAGGCAAAACGTGCTGAACCGTCCAGTGATACATAGTTCCATTCATTGGTTACACGGTAGATCTTTTCAGATCTGTCTTCAATCGATGTCGGTTTTACTTCATAGTAAATTTGTGCACCATCACTTGAGTGTGCTGCAACCGCAGGTATTCTTCTTAAATCCCAGGCATTTGACTGGTAGACAAAATCACGGCTTACGAGTGCACCGACCGGACATACCGCGATACACTCACCACAGTCTGAACAGTTCGTAGCATCAGTACCATTACTCGGTGCGATCACAGACTTTTGAAGTTTATTCCACATAGCGTATGCATCTTTTGGCATCGTATCTTTATAGCTTTTGTCCAGATCGGCACCGCCTCTTTTTGCAGTAGTGATCGCTGCATCACCTACCATATCTTTACAGACAGTCGTACAACGTTCACATACGATACAGAGACCCGGATCATAGTGCAATACTGAAGACCAGTTTGTTGTCTCTCTTTTTGTATCCGGGATCATATATGATTGTGAATCTACGGAAAGTTCAAGCGTATAGTTCTGTAATTCACATTCACCGGACTTATCACATACACCACACTGGAGCGGGTGGTTCACATCATAAACTTCCATGATCGCTCTACGTTCTTCAAGAATGTTTGGTGTCTCAGTAGTGACCTCCATACCTTCTTTCACTTTAGCGTTACATGCATATACCTGTTTACCGTCTGCCTCCACTAGACAAATACGACATGCCAATGTCGGCGAACATCTTGTCAGGTAACATATAGCCGGGATGAAAACATCATTGGCACGAGCAGCATTCAGGATATATTCACCCTCTTTTGCTTTGTACTCTATACCATCAATCGAAATTGAGACCATATTATCTACTGTTTGTACTTCACTCATCGTTGTTTCCTATTTTTTGATTATTTATTTTTTCAAAAGCTAGTCTGCTAAATCTATAGGAGGATAGCAAAGATGCACTTAAGTTTATCTCATAAGCAGGATTTAACGCAATGATTCCTTTCATAGATGTATCAATTTTAAACACACGCATAAATTTAACCCCCTCGATCTCAAAAGAAATCAAGTCACCATCTTGTAATTTTGTAGCCATGGCAAACTGTTGAGAACCCCGCAATATCTCTTCTTTTTCTCTCTCTTTCGCTATTTCATTTTCAGCTTTTTTATAGGTATAGATCACTGCGCCATCATAGACAGGCAGATCATCTATTTCATCGATCACAATGTCCCTTATTTGCTCTTGGGGAATCACTCTGTAGATACACGGCTTCTTGATGTCCCCTTCACTAAGGATCTGGAATCCTTTCTCTTTGGGTAATTGATTGGTGTAAGCTAGAAGCGTTTGGGTATCTACACCCAAGATAGTGGCAATGCTATTTAATCCATCCACATCTGAAGCTTGCATCTCATCATTGACAGTGAGACATTTATCACTGTTGACATAGGTGCCCTCTTGACAGCTTTTATAGATGATTTTTTGACCTTGAACCACATCCTCGAGGTCACAGATCAATGCAACACCTAAGGCATTATCTGCAGGCGGCAGACATAAAATATTGACACCGGCATATTGTTCCAACAGTGCTATGAGTTTTGCAATTTGTGCTGCTTTTGGATGCGTATACAGATCACTGCCTATGACCAAAGAGAGTGTCGCTGTGTCATCTATAAGATCAAGCATCGACTCCAGTTCTTCTTCTCCTACATTACTTTCAGCACTGAGATAACCGATATCAAGATCCTCTAAAATATCTTCTATCTCTTGGGGAAGCGTCTTGTCTTCCAGCAGTGCATCTGCCAACAGTGCAGCGACACCCTCTTCACTTCCTACTTCATATTTTATAAACTGTGTGATACGGCTTTGAAGTTCTGCATCTTCTATAGGATGCATATAGACAAACTTGGGCTTTTTTTCTTCTAACAATTTGTGAACTACCGGTATAGACTCTGTACTTTCATCCTGAAACCATACCCCCAAAGAGATCACTACATCAGAAGCTGCCAAAGTCTCTAGATCACCTTTAAAAACATGATACCCGCTAACACTGCTGTATGCTTTTAAGAAATCCTGGTACCCTTTTGCTTCGGGACATACCAAGGTCTTACCCTGTTTCTCTTTCAATTCTTGAATGATGTGCGCTTCTTCATTGGTGATATCTGCTGAAAAAACTATACTGTCAGCCTCAACTATTTTCTCTTTTTGACTTTCATATGTGGACTCCACTGTCGTCTCTTCCTCCTATTAATCTTCACTTTAATGACCTTGGACAATACTACCCTATTGTCTCTGCTTCAAAATGCTTGTCAAGATTGTATTAGAAAACAAATTAAAAAACAAAGTTCTGTGTTAAAATGACTCATTCACGATTCATAGAGCCATTTTTTACTGCCTTATTCCCGTTTCTATTGTTACATATACTCACATCGTAGTACAACTTATGAAAATTATAAATTCCATATAGAGCTTTTCTTAATTGTCTATGTTACAATTCATATCAAAATAAAGTTTTATAAGGGTAAACACATGATTCATGAAAACGGAAAAATAGTAGACATCGCGATTATCGGTGCAGGGCCTGGCGGTATGGCAGCTGCTATCGAAGCAAAACTGGCTGGTATTGAGAACATTGTTGTCATTGACAAGGCGCCTCACCACAATGATATGATCCACAAGTTTTACAAAAAAGGTAAACGTGTAGATAAAGACTGGATGGGTATCAAATTTGAATTTACTGGTAACGTTACTTTTGAAGAGTGTTCTAAAGAAGAGTACATTGAGCAAATGGATAAAAAACTGACTGATGCTGGCGTACTTGACAAATTTGAGTATAACCATGAGATCATGAGAGTTGAAAAAGGTAAAGATGGTCTTTTCTCAATTATTTATGGTACTGACGGTGTAGATGAAGCGATGGAAACGTTGAAAGCTAGAAACGTTATCCTTTCAGTGGGTCGTATGGGTAAACCAAACAAACCTAAATATAAGTTCCCTAGAGAGCTTAAAGATGTTCTTAACTTCAACCTTTCAAAAGTTCAAAACGGTGAGCACGTCATGATTGTTGGTGGTGGTGACACTGCAGGTGAGTATGCTTATGGTCTAGTAGAGTTGGAAGGTATGGAAGATTGTGTGGTAACACTTAACTACCGAAAAGCAGAGATCACACGTATGAACCCAATCAATACTGAAATGTGTACAAAGTATCTTGACAATGGTAAAATTGTTAACAAAATGGGTGTAGATGTTGAGAGCGTAGAGCCTTCAGCCTCTGGTAAAATCCAAGTAAACTTTACTGATGGTTCGACTGGTGAGTATGACAGGGCTGTCTATGCACTCGGGGGAACGACTCCAAAAGATATCCTTGTAAACTCTGGTGTAAAAACTGGTGAGTGGGATGTACCTGTATACAATGAGTCAACATTTGAGACCAATGTAGAAGGTCTTTACACGATCGGTGACGTTGTAACCGATCAAGGTAGTATTGCACTTGCATTCAACCATGCGAGTGATGCAGTAAAAAATATCGCATCTAAACTAAAATAAATCCACGATACTGTGCTCTTTATTGAGCATAGTATGCATATATACTTACTTCAAGACTTTTTTAGAGTACATACGCAAACTTTTAATTTTCCACTTAACAATATTATACAGTATAGTTTGATTGATATTTTATGTTGAAGGATATGGATAGTAGGATCATATAACATCTTCACAAAAGTAAAGATGCTATTTATAAAATAACAGGGTTCTATTCGGCCTTTTCTTCTTCAGTCTCTTCTGCTTGGGCTTCAGCTTTTTCAGCCTCCATCTTTGCAGCTCTCTCCTGCTTTGTCGCTTCATCTACTTTTTTGACGACGATCGTCCAGTCCACTTCATTGAACTTAAGAGAATTCATCAAGTCATGGCCAGTAGCCTTTATGACATCTGCAGACTTTTGGATAGAAGTGTAATCCCCTACTTCAAAAAGGAAAATACCTACTTCTCCTACTTTCAATCCCTGATCAATAAGCTCAACCATTCTGTCATAGAAATCGTCTTTTAAATGTCTTAAATCGTATCTTTTCATGGTCTCTCCTTATCTGTCAACTTCACCGAATACGATGTTGGTAGAACCAATAATCGTAACGACGTCTGCAATGTATGTACCAACCAGAATCTCTTGAAGCAACCCGGTATGGAAGAAACTCGGTGCTCTACACTTCAATCTGTAGGCATATGGTTCACCTTCTGACTTGATGTAGAAACCAAGTTCACCTTTTGGGGATTCAGTCGGGCTATAGACTTCACCTTTAGGTGGTCTCATACCTTGAGTGACCAGTACAAAATGCTGCATCAATGCATAGTTTTGCGTCATGATCTCTTCTTTCGGTGCTGAGATATACTGTGGTGAATGTGCCATCAATTGTGGCTCTGTCTCTGCATACATAGGAATGAGCTGCCTGATGATCCTTGTGGATTGTCTGATCTCTTCCATATAGAGTCTATACCTTCCATAAGAGTCACATCTTTCACTCACAGGAACATCAAAGTCAAGCTCTGAATAGAGTTCATACGGCTCTTCTTTTCTGATATCGTACTTCACGCCGGAACCTCTAAGCATAGGACCTGTACATCCCCATGAAAGTGCATCTTCAGCAGAGATGACCCCTACATCTTCCAAACGCATTTTCCAGATACGGTTTTCTGTAAGCAGTGCCTCATAGGTATGTTCTACTTCATAGTCTACTTTGTCACAGAATGCTGCGATATTTTCAAGCCAGCCTGCAGGCAGATCTAGTGGCACACCACCGATACGTACTGCAGAGTGTGTCAATCTGGCACCACAATAGTCTTCCATGAGATCCATGGCAAATTCACGTTCACGGAATGCATAAAGGAAGACTGACATCGCACCGACATCCAAAGCATGTGTTGCGATAAAGAAGAGGTGTGAGATAACACGATTGAGTTCAAGCAACATGGTTCTAATGACCTGTGCTCTTCTTGGTGCCTCGATACCAAGAAGTTTTTCTACTGCCAATGCATAGGCATAGTTGTTTGAAGTTGAAGCGATATAGTCAAGTCTGTCTGTCGTTGGCAAGAATTCATTATATGTCATGTTCTCTGCCATCTTCTCGATACCTCTGTGAAGGTAACCGATATCCGGATAGGCTTTAACAACCTGTTCACCGTCGAGTTCGAGTACAAGTCTTAACTGACCGTGCGCCGAAGGGTGCTGAGGACCAAAGTTGATAACCATAGTATTGTCTTCACGCTCAAAATTGAGGTTCTCAAAAAATGGTGTTAATTTATTTGCTACTTGCATCGGCTCCCCTATTTTCTTTCGTCTAATTTCTTAGACGATTTTTTGTTATAGTTCACTAAGAATGTTTCACTATATTCAATGTCTTGTTCTTTTTCACCTTCAGAAATATCTGCACCGAACGGTACTTCATATCCTATTCTTGAGAAACGTTTTGTGTCGTGTCTGTCTACTTTTGCAGGATCTCTGTTTTCCGGTCCGATGATATCTCTATACTCTTTTCCGAAGATCTTATCGACTTCATACCATGAAGCGAACTCATCTCCATGTAAAGGATAGGTTTTAAGCAATGGATGCCCTTCCCAGTCATCAGGCATAATGATACGTTTAAGGAACGGATGATTGTTCACTTTGATCCCGAACATATCATACATTTCACGCTCTGCAAAGTTCGCAGATCTGAAAAGAGGTACAATGCTCTCGATCGCTTCACCCTGTTTAATACGGCATACCACTCTTACTCTTTTGGCTTCATTGACATTCAGAAGCTGGTAAAAAAGCTCAAACTCTCCGTCTTTTGCCAAATAGTCTACCGCTGATTGCTCAGAGCATTGTGTATATCCACATGCTTCTTTCAGTGTTTTAAGTACAGCAAAATTATTGGTCGCATCGATGTGTACGACAAGCTGTCCTAATTCTACATAAGACTCTTTTGCTTGTTCTCCCAATGCTTCAACTACTGAAGCAAAATGTGCATCTTCTACTTCACTTCTAGGTACACGCGGTGCCACCCAAAATCTATCTGTATAGTATGCTTTTCCCTGAACGTTGTCTTTTGGTACGTATTTTCTCATTAGATCAACCTCGCTCTTTTACCCGTTTGATTGGTTAAGTCTTGTTTTGTGTTCTTCTTCATGTCTGCAGACTCTTTACGGATCTTCTTTTGAAGCATCATCAGTGCATACTGAAGTGTTTCAGGTCTCGGTGCACATCCTGGAAGATAAATATCTACAGGGATGATACGGTCCACCCCTTGTACAGTGGCATACGTGTTGAACATACCGCCGGTATTTGCACATGACCCCATTGAGATCACCCATTTAGGCTCTGTCATTTGGTCATAGAGTCTTCTGGCGAACTCAGAGTGCTTTTTAGAGAGTGTTCCCGCGAGGATCATCACATCTGCCTGTCTTGGAGATGCCCTAAAGATCGTTCCCATTCTATCGAAGTCATAACGGGATGCTCCCGATGCCATCATTTCGATCGCACAACATGCGAGTCCATATGTGAGCGGCCAAAGTGAATTTGAACGCCCCCAGTTTACGAGTTTGTCTACCGAAGTCAGTGCTATCGGTAAGCCAGCTGAGCTGGCGTAGTTTACTTGATGCTGTGCCATTCAAGTGCTCCTTTTTTCCATGCATATACGAAACCAATCGTAAGTAGTAAGATAAATAGTATCATCTCAGCAAAACCGAACCAACCAAGTAATTTAAAGTCGATTGCCCAAGGGAACATAAAGATGATCTCTACATCGAACAAGATAAACAAAAGTGCTATCAGGTAAAACTGTGCAGAAATGGTGTTAGGCTGTTTGGTCACCTCTGGTCCACATTCGTATATACTTAATTTTAATCTTTCCGTATCCAGTCTTGCAAATTTTCTACTAACGAAACGTGCAGCCCATAGCGTTGCCGGGAACGCCACTGCTGTCAACGCGAATAAAACAAATACACCGAAATACGGATGTTCTGTAATTACATGAGTCATGTTAATCCCTTTAATTTCATAAATTCTCTTTGAAAACAAGCAAAGCCCGTTTTCAATTCCTCTCACTGAAGTGCACTTTAGGCTTAAGTTTTCACCTGCTTTTTCCAGTAGAGAAATTCCTTTAGAATATTAGCTTCATATTATCTAAAAGATGATTAAAAGATTTTGGGAGTGCTCAATCCTACCTATGATTACGCTTTAGTATGTAACGAGATGTAACGATGCATAAAGAAAATAGCGCTACAATATCAAATAAAATTATAATAACTATAAGGAAAGACAAGGTGACTCTTTTTAAAAACCCTATGAATGTACTCTACTGGATCGCCATGGCAGGCCTGGTTTTTTGGTTTGCCTACTCAAAAGGGTGGATATTTGCCAACTTTGAATCCATCGATGCCAAACAGGCCATCTATCTGCTGGAAAATGACGATAACGTAACACTGCTTGATGTAAGAACCATAGAGGAGTATAAAAGCGGCCACCTCAGAGATGCGACACTCATTCCCGTACAGGCACTCAGTCAAAATCTGGGAATGCTCAAACAAGATAAAGATAAAAAGATCATTGTCTATTGCAGAACGGGAAGCAGAAGTGTGACTGCCTCACGCATATTAGAAAAGAACGGCTTTACCCCGCTGAATGTCAAAGGCGGGATCATCAAACTGATCGGTGCAGGTGCAGATTTAGTCAAATAGTACGACTAACCGTCTCCCTACTGTAATTCTAAAACTTTTTAGCAATGTGACTTAGTGAATATTTTAATAGAATTTTCATTGGAATCTTTAAAATTATCTAGTTGTTCATTTAACTCTTCAGGAAGCTTTATTTCTTTTACTTCAGGGGACTTTTCAAGTATAAATCTCCTACCCAATATATTAATATGACAAGTGATCATATATTTGTTTCCGTATGTCAGGATGAAGACAAATCAGGCTACTGGTGTTTAAACTTTAAAGCCCATACTTTTTGCCCCTTCAAAGCTCGAACCAAGCTCTTTCTCGATCTCTTCAAGGAAGTCCTGATTGCCAAATACACTCTCTTCACGTACCGCTACTTTATAGGCTGTGTTTTTGATGATAAGATTGATCTGACCGCCGGTGAGTTCGTATTTGGAAAGTTCTGCCATATCAAATCCCTCTTCATAATCCGCATTTTCGGGAAGCATGAACTGCCACAATCTGAGACGCTGTTTTCTCCCCGGTTTTTTAAATTCGATCTTGTAATTGAAACGCCTTGAAAACGCTTTATCGATGTTACCCAGCAAATTGGTCGTAGCGATCAGTATACCGTCAAATTTTTCTATCTGTTCGAGAAAGATATTTTGCATTTGGTTATGCATTTTATCTGCCGAACTTCCTGTCCCTTCGCTTCTTGCACTCAAAAATTGATCGGCTTCATTGAGCAGTAAGATAGGATCTACTTTTGCTTTGGTACGCAACTCTTTAAAATCATCAAATATCCTACGTACATTCTTTTCACTCTCCCCTACATACATAGAGAGGATCTTGGAACAGTCAAATGAGAGTATGGGGCGCTTGAGTGTTTTAGCCAGACTCATCGCGGTCATTGTTTTCCCTGTTCCTGCGGGACCGTAGAAAATGATACGTGCATCAATACCTTTACGTTTGTCTTTGATCCCCCACTCTCTGAGCTTTTTAAACACCTCTTTGTCAACCTGTTTGACAACGTTTTGTAATGTCTCTCTTGTCTTAGGATGCAGTACCACATCATCTAGAGTGGTTGTAGGTTTTAGGTACTCGAAAAGCTCTTGTTCCTGTACCAGTGCATCCAACTTGAGCTTGGTGACCTTTTTGCTTTTTTTAGGATGTATGATACGCTGCATCACCTCTTCTTGCAGATAAAAAGAACGGCTTACCCCACCAAACATATTCAGTATCTCTTCATAATCGATGATATCCTCCGAGATGAGTTTTGCTCCATCTTCGAGCAGCGCACGGTTCTTTATCTTTTCGTACTCGTCAAAACTGATGAGCTCTATCAGCGTGTTCATATCCCTGAATTGTCCTTCTCCTCCGCTGTACTCTTCTTTAAGCAGTGCCAGGAATATCCTTTTTTCTTTTTCATCCAGCTCTTTTTCTTTAAAGAACTCTTCGACAACGATAGGTGTTTCTGTCATTTTGACACGCTCTTCTATACGCGTTGTCAAAAGTGTCAATTTATTTTTCAATCGTCCTATACTCAGTGAATTGTCTGCAAAGCCCTGTTTGAATGTAGCGATCTTATGTAAAAGCGACACCATGTCAAACTGATCCTGAAGATACTCGAGGTGGTCCGTGTACGGTTTGACTTCCGGGAGGAAGATCTCCAATGACCCCTCTTCCAGCAGACGCAACAGAGAGATACTTGGTGTCACAGAAGTACTGAGCAGTTCCAGCGTGGATGCTTCATGTGCTTTGACCTGCCCGAAACTCACTTGGATCATCCATCCCAGGTCCAAAAGATTTTTGACCAATCCGAGTTTTTCCAGATAGACATACCCCTCTGATGAAAAATTCTCCTGCAGCATCTCCAGCACAGAGACTTCTTCCAGCCCTGCCACGTAACGTTTACAGATATACTGGACTAAAGATGCTTCTTCTATCGTACATTTCAAATGTTCAAAGATCAATGTCTTCTTCACATCTTTTGTTTCAATAAAGTCAATAAGGTATTTCAATATGTGTTCCTCATAGTTAATAATTTGAGTATAACAAATATTTGCTATACTTTGAGTAATACATTCAACGTGCAAAAAAGGAGAGCAGATGGATACAGCCTTGACAATGACTCCAACATTTTCTATAGTCATGGCTGAACCTGTCTGTTCAAAAGATACAAAATAAACGATGTTCCTGTTTAAAAACCTCTTCTCGAAACCTCTCTCTGTACAACTTACCGTCACCTCAAATAACGGATTTCATCTCAGACCCGTTGCACAATTTGCTTCGTTGGCCAAATCATTCTCCTGTCAGATCACTGCGACCTTTAACAACAAAAGTGTCGACAGCAAAAGTGTCAATACCTTACTTTCACTCTCTTTGGAAAAAGGAGATACTTTCACACTGGTTGTGCAAGGCAGAAAGGCAGATGAAGCCCTTGAGGCACTGCAACGTCTTTTTATAACACTGATGCAAAATGACAAAGAGATCAAACAGATAGACAAAACCACATACAGTTATGAAGGTTCTGTCATAGAAGGAGAGATCATTTCTGAGGGTATTGCCATTGCTCCTGCCTACACCTATCATACGACAGAGGTACAGCATCAAAGCGAGATGGACTTTAATGCCGCTCTCTCTAAAAGTATAGAGGAACTGGAAACACTGTATCACGACAAAGAAAAGGATGAAAATGCCTCTATCTACCTTGCACAAAAAGAACTTCTGATCTCTCTGGGTACACACTGTCACACTTTGAGTGAACTTGAGGAAAAAGTTGAAGAGGAGTCCAGAAACCTTGCAGGCACCAAACTGGATGCCAAAATAAGTGATTATCAAGATATACTTCAACGTGTCAAAAAACATTTGGGACTGGAGATACAGGTCTCTTTCCCGGACAAACCTTTTATATTACTATGCAAGGATCTGCTCCCCAGCGAAATAGACCAGCTGCAGCAAACAAACGTTGGAGGGGTGATCTTAAAAGAGACTTCTATTCACTCACATACAGCTATTTTACTCCGTGCTGCGGGCATCTGTTCTCTTATTGCAGACACCCAAGACTATGCCGAAGGAGAGAGTGTCATACTCGATGCACAGGCTGGCGTGATCGTTCAAGCCCCCAGTGCTCATGATCTGCAAAAAGCAAGGGAACAGTTGGAACAAGCGAATGTACAAAAAGCACTCTCTGCTACAAAACGTTTTGAAGCGGCCATCACACAAAAAGGCAGACCTATCAAAGTGTTTGCCAATGTAGCAGATCTAAGCACAGCAAAAGCAGCTAAAGAAGAGGGGGCGGAAGGGATAGGTCTTTTGCGTTCAGAATTCTTATTTAAGGAGGTCAAACCCTCTTTAGAAACACAGCAAAAAGCCTACAAAGAGATCTTTGAACTCTTTGTAGATATCACGGTACGTACTTTGGATGTAGGCGGAGACAAAGCCCTGCCTTATATCCATCTACCTGCTGAGAACAACCCTTTTTTAGGTGTACGCGGTGTACGTCTATTCCGTATACATCCTGAAATTCTGGAAGAACAACTACATGCGATCTTCCTGGCTGCAGGAGATAAACCTATCAAGATCATGTTCCCTATGATCAGCTCTGTGGAAGAGTTCATGCAAACAAAATCCTTTGCACAGCATGTAGCCCGAAAATACCAACTTGACATTTCACACCTTCAATTTGGCATGATGATAGAAGTGCCGTCGGTACTTTTCTTACTGGAATCATTGAATGATGTCGTAGATTTCTACTCCATCGGTACCAATGACCTTACACAGTATCTTTTTGCCATTGAGCGGACCCATCCGCTGCTCAAAGCGGATGAACTCTCGCCGGCACTGTTTTCTGCCATTGAGCTCATTCTTGATACCGCAACCAAACCGGTCAGTATCTGCGGTGAACTGGCGGCAAACAAACATGCCATACCCAAACTTTTAAACCTAGGGATGGAGACGCTCAGTGTTTCACCCAAAAGTATCGCACAAACAAAAGAGGAGATAAGAGATGTTTAATTTACTTCAACGCATAGGGAAGGCACTGATGACCCCTATTGCAGTCCTCCCTGTGGCTGCACTTCTGCTTCGTTTGGGTTTTGGTGATATCTTTGACGGCCAAATAGCCCTGATCATGAAGAGTGCGGGAGAGGCGATCTTTTCTCATCTTGATCTCCTTTTTGGTATAGGAATTGCCTATGGACTGGCTAAGAACAATGATGGTGCCGCAGCACTCTCAGGTGCGATAGGAGTACTTATCGCCAAAGCAGTCTATCTCAGTATTGACAAAGAGGTGAACATGGGTGTCTTTGTAGGTATCATCATCGGTGTACTTGCCGGTACACTCTATAACCGCTATCATGACATCAAACTGCCGGAATTTTTAGGCTTCTTTGGGGGGAAACGTTTTGTACCTATCGTTACTGCTGTTGCTGCCATAGGCGTCGGTGTGCTTGCCGGATACTTCTGGCACTTTGCGCAAAGCGGTATCGATGCATTTTCAAATACCATCATAGGATTGCATGAGACAGGGACCTTCATCTACGGCACACTCAACCGTCTGCTTATCCCTTTGGGACTGCACCATATACTCAATTCTGTGTTCTGGTTCCAGCTGGGGGAGTACACCTATCTCAAAGAGGGCGTGGAAGTGGTGGCCAATGGGGACCTCCATCGTTTTTTTGCCGGTGATAAAACTGCAGGGGTCTATATGTCTGGGTTTTATCTCATCATGATGTTCGGTCTGCCTGCCATGGCCTATGCCATCTACCTGAATACCCCGAAACGCCACCGTAAAAAAGTCGGAGCTATTTTGGCGGGTGTGGCCTTTACCTCATTTCTCACAGGGATCACAGAGCCTCTGGAGTTCCTCTTTTTGTTCGTGGCCCCTCCGCTCTTTGTTTTACATGCACTACTGACCGGTCTGGCACTGGCAACGGCACAGATGTTGGACATTCATGCAGGATTCGGGTTTTCGGCAGGCTTCATAGATTACGTGATCAACTATAAACTTGCTACAAACCCACTGCTTCTCCTCCCTTTGGGAGCAGTGTTCTCACTTCTCTATTTTGTCACTTCCTACTACACGATCAAACGCTTTAAACTCAATATCTTTGAAGAGATGATAGAAGAGCAAACAGTCGAATCGGATGAGGAGACGAAAGCATTTATTGCTGCTTTGGGAGGGGAAGAAAATATTATTCATACCGATGCATGTATCACCAGATTGCGTATGCAGGTACATGATAGCTCGTTGCTTAGTGATGATGCCCTGATACGTTTAGGTGCAAAAGGTGTCATTCGTCCGGATAGACGCAGTGTCCAAGTGGTATTGGGGACGAAAGCAGAGCGTGTCGCTGAGAAGATAAAAGCATTCTTACGAAGAAGGTAACGATTTGTTAAGATTGCATTAGCCATGTATTAACTTATACGCATTATACTTATAGAAAAAACCTTCAGGATATATCTATGCGTACAGTTGTCTTGTTCTTCTTCTTAGTACTACTGAGCGGCTGTTCTTTGAGCAGACTGTATGTTCCGGGGGAGATCAATAAAGTCACTGTGGTAGAGTATACGCCCTATATGAAACACCACCGTGCATACTTCACAAGAACCGAATTGGAAACGATCAAAGAGGATCAGAAATACCTCTATCTTTATGATAAAAAAAAGAAGCACCTTGGCATACTGCTGCATCGTAAAAACGAATATATACTCTACAATCTCAGCAAACCGGAACAAACTGCACTTACGCTGCACACCGATCCAAAGACAAGCTATAGCGATGTCCTTAAAAGTTTGAAGCGCCAGGGATTTGCGCCCGTGGATTCTTTATATGCTGTGGGGGTGATCGCATCTGTGGCTCCGAGAAGATACAAAGGGGTCAAAACACTTTTGGTTGAAGTTCAAGACTATTCACATCTCCAGGACCTCTACCAACAGGCCATTAAAAGATACAATGCCGATGGGGTCAAAAGTATTCAAACAAAGCTGCCAAAACAGCTGATCTATGCGTATTATAGACGCTATGAAAAACGGGCCCGCACACGCAAACAATTGGCACAGTTGCAGATCATCGCCCAAAAACTGCAGATCAAAACACGAGAGGAGATCTATACGTATTATTTACATGAGGCACCTCTTGATGCATTGTCTGCGTATCTTTCACAAAAGGAGACGAGAGGTTCACTCTCAGCCCGTCAATACACGCTATTAAAAAGAAGAAAAAAATTCTTACAAGAGGAAAAACTCTTCCATGAAGGATCGCTTGAAGATCTCATCGCTGCCTACAAGATCAACAAAGACCCAAAATACAAAAAACGTATCCTGTCACTCATCAAGGAGAAACAGAAAAATCAATAGGTTCACTGCCAACTATTTGGTAAAGAGCACATTGTAAAGATTCAATTCGATCTTTGTCCCTTTATTTTTCTTACTGTGTATCTTGATAGGTACGGTTAACTCATCACACAGTTTTTTCACAATGTGCAATCCTATCCCTATACCTCTGTCCTGTTCTTTATAATATCTATCAAACACTTTGGAAGGATGTTTGATACCCTTTCCTGTGTCCTGTATCGTTAAACTGCTCCCTTGCAATACAATATTTACCTCCCCATTGGCACTGTTATATTTACCGGCATTGCTTAAAAGGTTGTCCAAAATACGGGTAAACGCATCTTTGTTTGTCTCTAAGACCGTTTTATCTATAGTCATCTTATATTGCACATCAGGGTAGAGTACTTCAAAGTAATGTACCCGGTCCTGTACCAGCTCTTTCAGTGAAAATCTTTCTGATTGTGCCGGAACCCCCTTGAGAAAAATACGCAGATTATCCTGTAAGGAGAGGATACTTTGGATGTTGTTTTCAAGTCTCCGTATTTTTTGATTGTCCCCTATCTCTCTTTTAAAAATTTTTAAGTTGATAAGCATAGAACTGATAGGTGTATTGAAGTCATGAAGAATATCTTTGACGAACTCTTCATTGATGCGAAGTGCTCTTTGCAGTGGCATCAGTGAATAGATAGAGAAAAGAAGAGAAACAAATGCAGCGAAGACAGAGTAGAACAAAAACTTTCCATACAGTTTATTGGCCAACTTTTCCACCCTTAGTATATAATTTTCTTTTGAGTACATGACTTTCATCAAATACTTTTCCGATGTCGGCACCTTGAAATAGCTATAAAAACCACCATCCTGATACAGAATGTTTTCTTCTTTGTTTTCATCCTTGTCCACAAAGTCTGTGGTGAGTCCTGCACACTGTAAGGAAAAGGCACACAGTTTCATCTCTATATGGATTTTATCTTCTATCTCTACCTTTTTAATTTGATATTCATTCCAAAAATTAATCGCCAGCAATACCTCTAAAAGTATCAGGAATATCAAAAAACTTTTGAAAAATGATTCACGCTCATACCTTTTCAATCATATACCCCTTCCCACGTATATTTTTGATCTCTATGCCTAATTTATTCTTTAATTTTGCAAGATTTACACGTAGCGCGTTGGCGGTAGGCTGTTCTAAAAAATCCATCAGTCTGTAACTCTCTACAATTTTATTTTGTGATGTCATCAATGCATGAAAAATATTTTGCTGTACCTCGCCAAGACCTATGGTTTGTCCTGCTTTTTGCAGTACTCTTGTCACCGGATTATACGTAATATCATTCAGAGAAAGCAGTTCATCCTCTTGTTGGTATTTTCGTTTAATGCGTATCAGCAGTTCTTCGGGGTCAAAAGGTTTTTTGATATAGTCTTCCGCTCCTATAGCAAAACCTTTGGAGATGGAGTTGATGTCAGTAAGTGCAGTGATATAAATCGCAGGTGTTTCATCTCCAGCATCTTTGAGTGCTGAGAGCACATCAAACCCATCGACCTCGGGTACATTCACATCTAAAATGTACAGGTCATACTTGTGGGTAAACGTAAGGTCAAATACTTCGGGTCCGCGATGTGCCACATCTATATGATACCCTTCCAGTTCCAGGAACTCTTTCAGGCTATCGCATAAAATCTGGTCATCTTCAAGTAATAGTATTCTCATAATATTAGAGTATACAACCAGTAATATTAATTAAATATTATATAAAACTATTTCTTTTTTTTAGGCATTTTGAGCACAATGAGAAATGCAACCAAAATCAAACCGTAGATCACATAATAATAGATATTGTCATTCATTGGCATTAGTTCACCTCCATAATGATATCTTGGCTTTTTACGATATTCAATCGTTTATCGATACTTTTCACATCACTCTCCTCAGAAATGATCACCGGCGTGATGATATCTTTGGCATGCTCACGAATGTAGGACAGGTCAACACGGATAATAGGATCTCCTGCTTTCACCTCGTCTCCTTCGTTGGCAAGGCGTTCAAAACCTTTGCCTTCAAGTGCCACAGTCTCCAAACCGATGTGTACCATGACCTCTAGATCTTTTGTACTTTTAATGCTATAGGCATGGTTCGTAGAAAATATTTTTGTGATCTTCCCGTCTATGGGAGCACTGAACACATCTGACATAGGGATGATCGCTACACCGTCACCTACAAGTTTTTGTGAAAAGACATCATCCTGCACACTTTCAAGTGCTACGACCTGTCCATCAACAGGTGACTTTATCTCTCTTATTTTACGTTTTAAAAATCCGAACATCTCTCTACCTTCTATACTTTACTTCACCGTTCACTAGGGTTGATATGATACTGAAATTTTCATCAAAGATGACTATATCTGCATCATAGCCTTCCCGTAATTCACCTTTAGGTATCCCCATTTTTCTCGCAGGACTCTTTGTCACCGCATTGATGATCTCGACAAGGTCCATAGAGGTATGTTCCTTCATATTTGACAATGCTTCATTCATCTTCAGTACAGAACCCGCAAGCGTACCGTCTTCAAGTACCGCCTTGCCTTCACTGACCTCAACACGCTGTCCACCCAGATCATAGATGCCGCATTTCATACAACCTGCCCGCATCGCATCGGTAATAAGAATAAGCTTCTCCTTTTTGATCTTCTGTACCAGTTCAAGTGTCGACGGGTGGGTATGTACCAGGTCGGCGATCATGTCACAGGTCACATCCGAGTCAAGTACGGCACCTACGATGCCGGGTTTTCTATGATGATAAGGGTTCATGGCATTAAAGAGATGGGTGGCATGAGAGATACCCCAGGCAAAACTCTCCCGGCTCTCTTCATAACTTGCATCAGAATGCCCGATACTGAGGATAATATGAGGATACTCATTTGTCAACTGCTTTACAAAATGCTCACTACCCTCTATTTCAGGTGCCAGTGTGATCATTTTTACTTCGTTCATATAGTTTTCTATCAGTGCCATGTTCGGTGGTTGAACATAGGCTTTGTCTTGTGCACCATGTTTCTCTGCATTGATAAAGGGACCTTCAAGATGAATGCCAATCAGCTTCGCACCGCTGACCCTATCGCCATGCAGCTGTATGTTTTGTAAAGCCTTGTCAATAGCCCTACTTGACATTGTCATGGTCGTGGCCAAAAACGAAGTGGTCCCTGTTTGAAGCAGGGTCGAAGAGATCGTTTCCAAGGCATCCGGTGTAGCATCCATCACATCTGCGCCACCGCTTCCATGTATATGCAGATCGATAAAGCCTGCACTGATGTAAGCACCCTTGGCATCGATCGTTTCAATACCTGTAAGATCTGCTTCTTCTACGATATTGACGATCTTATGATCAAACAAAAGTACCTTATCTTCGACGATCTTGTCATCATGCAATATCTTTCCATTGAGGATGGCTTTCATTATGTTCTTTTACCTCACCTTATTTTTTGTACAGTGATCACACATCACTTGCTAGACACTCTTTGAGTGCTCTTTTCAGTACTTTACCCGTGGCATTTTTAGGGAGTGCCTGAATCAGATGGATCTGTCTGGGTATTTTATAATTTGCCAGGTGTTCTCTCATATATTTTTTTAACCCCTCTTCATCAAGCTTCTCTACACCCTCTTCAAGTTCTATATAGACGACAGGGACTTCACCATGCTTCTCATCAAGCATGCCGATCACTGCCGATGCACCTACTCCCTCAAACCTGTCTATGACCTCTTCTACCTCACGGGGATAGATATTGATGCCTTTTGAAATAATGAGATCTTTTTTTCTATCTACGATAAACAGAAACCCTTCCTCATCCATATATCCTACGTCACCCGTAAGCAGCCACCCGTTAATGATGGTCTCATCGGTCGCGGTAGGACGGTTCAAATACCCCTGCATCACATTATCACCTTTGACAATGATATCTCCGACAGTTCCATGATGCACCTCATTCAACTCTTGATCCACGATCTTTATCTCATACCCATAGAGTGCCGTACCTACGGATCCCGCTTTTTGTTTTTTTAACGTATTCATACTGACAGCAGGGCTTGCTTCGCTCAGTCCGTACCCTTCCAGCAGCGCTGCCCGTTTAAATTTCTTTGCCATCGCATCCAGTGTTTTAGGCTGCAGCGCTGCTGCCCCTGATATAAATGCACGTACATGGTTAAACCACATAAAATACCATGGAAGTTTCGCTTTGGCTAAAGCATTATAGACATCGGGAATACCAAAAAAGAGTGTCACCCGTTTTAACAGCGTCTGTTTAAAGATGTTGGAAAAAGGCTGTATCGATTTGATGATCACGATACTCATGCCTACATACAGAGGAAGCATCACAGCGATGGAAAATGTGAAAGAGTGGAACATGGGAAGAAATACGATCCCCCTGTCTCTGGGTGTCACATCAATGTGCCTCATCCCGGAACTTCCGTTTGAAAAGAGGTTCTTATGGCTTAACATCGCCCCTTTGGGTTTTCCTGTTGTACCTGAAGTATAAATGATCACTGCTGTATCTTCCAAGGCAGTATCTGTATGGGCTACAGACAGGTCTGTTTTTAATGCTTCATCAAAAGTGTAGTGTTGTTCTCCCCGGACACGCTTCTCCCCTTCCCAAACCAGTAACCTACATACGTGACCTGCTTTAGAGCTGTTGACAACTTTCTCGTGGAGTGCAGATGCTACAAGAACCGATGCCCCGCTGTCTTCTAAAATATACGTCAGTTCCTCTTCTTTCAAAAAGGTGTTGATCGGTACGACAACCGCCCCTAGTTTTGAAGCGGCAAAGATCGTATAGATGAACTCCGGAGAGTTACGTAAAAAAAATGCGATCTTGTCACCCTTTTTTACCCCTTTGTGCGCAAAAAAAGCAGCCAACTTGTCTGCAGCTGTTAAAATATCGCTATAGGTGATTTTCTCTTTATCCACAAAGAGTGCAACTTTCTTGCCCCGTTTTCTTGCCTGAAAGGTGATCAGTTCATAAAAGTTGCTAAACTTGTAATCCATCTTAATACTCGTAAGATATACCCATCGAGGTTAAGAATGCACCACCTTCGGAAAACCCATCAACATTTGCAAGTACCGGGTTCATTGACTGCTCGGGGAACGTATACCCGACTGCCATCACCACCGGACCTGTGATCACACCTAGTGCCAAACCTTTCAGCATTTCCCCATCCTTTTTTCTGCCTCTTACAAACATGATATATTTATGCTTCGACCAACCCGTAAAGTGCAGTGATCTCCTGCGCCCAGATCGATTCATCGATCGTCTCCAGGACAAGGGGTATGTCATCCATACGCGGGTCATTCATAATGAATTTAAAAGCATCCCATCCGATCTCTCCCTGACCTAACGAGTCATGCCTGTCCACTCTTGAACCCAACTTCGGTTTGGAATCATTGATATGCATACCCATAAGATACTCTCTTCCTACGACTTTATCAAAACTGCTCCATGTTTCATCATAGGTCTCTCTCGTACGGATATCATATCCTGCTGTGAACATATGACAGGTATCGATACAAACGCCTACCCGGCTTTTATTCTCTACCTTATCTATGATGTGTGCCAAATGTTCAAACTTATACCCAAGATTGGATCCCTGTCCTGCGGTATTTTCTATGACCAGTTTGACATTGGAATCTTTTGTCGCTTCTATGGCTCTATTTAAGGATTCTGCTATCACATCAAGACACTGCAGCTCTGCGTGCATGAGCTTGTCATGGTATTCAGGGTCTTTTTTAGGGATCTTAGTCAAATGCGATCCCGGGTGGAAATTAAGCCTGTCAAGCCCCAGGATACGGCAACGTTCCAACTCATCAATAAAGGCATCTCTTGATTTTTCGAGTTTGTCTGCTTCAGGATGTCCCAGATTGATAAGGTAAGAGTCATGCGGTAAAATGTGTTTAGGCAAGATACCAGAAGCCTCAAGATTTTGATGAAATGCATCTATCGTTTTTGTCTCTAAGGATTTTGCAACCCATTGTCTTTGGTTTTTCGTAAAAAGTGCAAAGGCTTTCGCTCCTATGGCCATTGCATTGAGTGGTGCATTATCTACACCTCCGCTTGCACTTACATGTGCACCGACATATTTTGTCATCGTTGTACCTTAATATTGTTTTTTCACTTGTATAAGTATAGAATTGATTGTATCACGGAAAATAATCTGCTTGTTTAAAACACTATAATCGATGTTGTATTTATCTTCTTTTACGATCTTCTGTGTAAACCCGTCACCCTTTTTTTCTAATCCGGTACCGTTCAACAGAGGTCTACCTCTAAATATATTGTCCAGTATATCATCCGGGTACATAGCACTGAGCACTTCTTTGTTAAAGGCACGTTTCCCCATACATTCCAACAGACTCATACATACTGAAGTCCCGGATATCTCCAGAGACATGAGTGGATGCCCACTGCTGTAGATCTCGATTTTCAACGCCTCTTCATTCTCATAGATGAACCCCATATCTGCATACTTAAAGGTAGGGGTTTTAAATATGATGTAGGCAGAATTTTGTTGTACATACTCTTTAGATGCACAGCCACTCAAAAGAAAAGCCGTAATAAAAATCCAAACGGTTCTTTTAAAATCCATATTTTTTTCCTTATTTTAGATAAATTATATCCTATCTTAAGAGATTTTTAAGCGCCCTATCTATATAATGCCATCCACAAGTTACAGATGGCCCCATCGTCTAGCGGTTAGGATCCATGGTTTTCATCCATGTTACCGGAGTTCGAGTCTCCGTGGGGTCACCATTTTTAACTTGTAATCTATCAACATTATGTGGCCCCATCGTCTAGCGGTTAGGATCCATGGTTTTCATCCATGTTACCGGAGTTCGAGTCTCCGTGGGGTCACCATCCATTTAATTAACCCTATACTGTTCTATTGTATACAAAATCCCATTGAATAAACATCAGGTAAGCCTTAACCTATATCATAGCGATGAAATCATCAACACTACTCAAAGTTTTCCTATGGATTGCCTCCAGGAAGAGTCTTTCAAATGCCTCATCAATCACTGGTCCTGAGAAATAATACCCCTGTAAAATATCGCATTTTTGATCTACAAGAAACTTGCGCTGTTCTTCATTCTCAATCCCCTCGGCAACGATCTTCAACTTGAGGTTTTTAGCGATGGTAAAGATCGTTTCAACAAAACATTTGTCTTCACCCTCTTCAAGATGATGCAATTCAGAGATAAACGACTTGTCGATCTTGATCTCATTGATAGGTAACTGTCGAAGATAACTTAAAGAGGAGTACCCTGTTCCAAAGTCATCCATTGAAAAACGAATACCGTAATTTTGAAGGATCTTCATGTTTTTGATCAGTTTTGTGATATCTTCTGCAACGGAAGTCTCTGTGATCTCAAAGACGATCTTTGAGCGTTGTTCTTTGCTAAGATAGGTGTCACAAAGATGTTTCACATCATTGATAAAATGATAATGAAAAAGCTGTCTCATGCTGACGTTAATAGACATCTGTTGCAACAAAATACCCTTTTCTTCCCATTCTTTCAATGTGAGAAATGCCTCTTTTAATATATAAAATCCCAACTCTATAATGAACCCCGTTTTTTCCGAGATCGGTATAAATTCAGTCGGAGTGACCTCTCCCAATGTTTCGTTATCCCAACGGGAAAGGACTTCACAACCGATAATTTCATTCTCCGCATTGTACTGTGGCTGGTAGGTCAATGTTATTTCATTGTTTTGAAGCGAGAAATGCAATAAACGTTCTATCTCAAGTTTCCATTCGACATGCTTTGCAAGTGTCTCATTGAAGAAGATAATGCCGTTTCTTCCCTTCCCTTTGGCCTCATACATGGCGATGTCCGCTTCTTTGATAAAATTACCGGCTTCCATCTTCGGGTCACTGATAATACTCACACCGATACTCGCACTGATATATAAATAATGCTCTTCTATATGGTAACTTTCTCTGATCAATGCCAGTAACTCCTCTGCAAACTGAGAGGCATGATGAAGACACTCCTGCTCAGTTGCGAAGGAAGTACTCAGAACACAAAACTCATCTCCGCCAAGACGGGATACAAAATTGTGGTGCTGTTTACTCAAAGCGCGCATACGGTCTGCTGCCTGACAAAGCAGCATATCTCCGATATCATGGCCCAAAGTATCATTAATGGTCTTAAAATGATCAAGATCGATCAATAACAGATAAATATGTTGATGATCGTGTTTTTGGCTTTTCATAGCGTCATTCAAAAGTTCGATAAAATAGCGTCTGTTCCCGAGTGTCGTCAAAGCATCATGATAAGCCTGGAATTGACTTTTAATGAGATAATTAAAGGTATTGTGCGCGGCATAGAGCAAAACACCGCCTAAAACGATCGTAAAAAAAGCCAATAGATAGCTGTAAAACTCACCTACCAGGATAAAATAGATGGTCAAAGGCAGCATCAGTGTGACCAGAGTAAACAGAGCGAGCTTTTTTTGTGAAGCCAAAATGGTTGCCGAAACAACTGTAACGCCCAATTGTGTTGCTATGGCTACATAATGTAATTCTATATCATTGCGTGATGTATAGATCAGAAACATGATCGTCCAAACAGAGAAATAACTGAATAGAAAGTATCTCAGCTGCCCAAGCCATTGTTCTTTTTGCTGCATGTTAAGATCATGCTCTAAGAAACTCCTATGTAATCTATATCCCCAATATGAGAGTACCAATACAAAAGAAAACCATAAAAGTTCAGGAAGAAACGAATAAGAGTAGAGCCACCCCATATACAGATACCCCATGCCGGTACCGACAAACAGTGCGATCACCACAAGTATCTGTTTGTGCATAAAATCATAAAAGTGCATATTGTCGAGCATGGCATACCTTGAAATAGTTCTTAAGTTGTTCTACTGATTGTGTGACCTGGCGATCTTTTCATTCGCTATATGACATAATAGCATTCAAGACCCATGGCTTTCTGACCCCATCTCACGACAGGTGTAGCATGTTTACAAAAGTATCATGTATTATAAATCATTTACATTAATTTAATATGACAATTCTAAACATAATGCATTATATTTACTTATGCTGTTTTTAGTGTATCAAAAAGGTTACACCGAATCCATATACGTATGATCTATTTTAGCATATTTATAGATGTTCGGAAAGTGCAGTTGGATGATTCCATGAAGTTTGGTGGAGCATAACGGGATCGAACCGATGACCTCTTCGCTGCCAGCGAAGCGCTCTCCCAGCTGAGCTAATGCCCCAAAGATGTGAACATAGGATTCTAGCACAAGATAGGTATATTTTACCTATCTTGTGCAGAGTTTTTACGCACGTTCTGTTATTTCAAGCAGATGGTACCCAAATTGTGTTTTCACAGGACCGTGTACTTTACCCACCTCATCGTTAAAAACGACTCTGTCGAACTCCGGTACCATTTGTCCCTGGCCAAATCTTCCAAGATCTCCGCCTCTTGCACCTGAAGGGCAAGTGGAATTCTGCTTTGCTGCATCTTCAAAGGTGATCTCCCCTGCATTTATCTTCTCTTTGAGGCTCTTACAGAGTGCTTCGTCATTGACCAATATGTGTCTTGCTGATGCTGTTGCCATTTTCTTTCCTTCTCAACGATTAATGAAGTGAGTCATACGCTACTAGCTCACCTTTTTTCAGTCTTGGAAGTATATCCAGTTTTATCTTTTTAAGCAAAAATGTTTTCTTCTCTGCCGCTATCGCTGTATCTCTTGGTATACTCTGCAATTTATTTCTATAGTGTATCGTAAGTATGTTGATTAGGGCACTATTGAGCTCCTTTTCATCCATTGCTTTGATACTCTCATTTATACTTAAACCTACCAGCCCGGGGTGCTCGTCTTCCCCATTGATCAATGCTGTAAAAAGTGCGGTGTACTCCCCCAACATGGTCGTATCCATCACGCTAAGTACATTATCTATAAGGTTAGGATTTTCGATGAGTGTTTTTAAAATACTTAAATATCCTATATCATCTCTTTTTTGTGTAAAACTTTCTCTTGCCCTGGCTACATTGGCCTCTTTACCAAAAAGAGAAGGGGCTACACCCACCAATGTCGCTGCCATGGGAATATACGCATCTTTGATGATCTGGCTGAGTGTCTCCAAATACTGTTTCAGGGCGCCGAAGGCGGCTTCTTTGGCTCGAGGGTCATTGAGATTATACATAGATACGATCATCTCCAGCACAAAAGGGATCAACGGTTTGGCATTGCGAAGCAATTTCGCTACGCTCTCACTCTGCCCTTTGGCTATGAGGTCTGCAGGATCCTGTCCGTCAGGGAAAAGTACTACACCGCCATCAAAACCTGCCACTGACAACATCTGGGCCGCTTTCAGTGCTGCGGCTATACCCGCCTTGTCACCGTCGTACGCCAGGATCACTTTTGGATCTCCTTTGCGCAGCAGAGGCAAATGCTCCGGCGTCAATGCGGTTCCCATCCCGGCGACCGCTTCTTTAAAGCCTGCCTGATGGAACATCACTACATCTAAATACCCTTCACATACAATGATCTTTTTGTTCTTATAGATGCTCTCTTTTGCCAAATGATACCCATAAAGGAGTCTCGACTTATTGAAGAGTTTTGTTTGAGGAGAGTTGATGTACTTTGCAGGATGGTTCGTAATGGTCCTGCCGCCAAACCCGACCAAAGAACCGCTGGTAGAATAGATAGGAAAAGTGATCCTCTCCACCAAACGTGCATAATAACCGCTGCCGTTTTCATTTTGGGCGATGATCCCTGCTTCTGCTGCCTTGGGCAAAGGAAGCAGAGTCCTTTGCAGAAACTGCATCACTTCACCTCCGCTTGGCACATATCCTATCTCAAACGTTTCAATGGAATTTTGGGATATGCCTCTGTCAAGCAGATACTTCATCGCTGTTTCATTGTGATGAAGGTTTTTCACATACCAATGACCTACGGCTTCAAGTACACGTTTTGCATCAGAGTAGTCCGAGCTTCCTTTGCTGTAGGTCAATGAAAAGTTATGCATGGAAGCAAGTTTTTCTATCGCTTCAGGATAGGAGAGTTTTTCCAGCTCCATCACGAATTTAATGCTGTCTCCCCCTACGCCACAACCAAAACAGTGATAGATCTGTTTACTCGGGCTGACAACAAAAGAAGGGGTTTTTTCTCCATGAAAAGGACAGTTGGCTTTGTAGTTCGCTCCGGCTTTACGCAGCTCTATGAAGCTACCTATCACATCTACAATGTCAATACTGTTTTTTAAAGATTCTATCGAGGCATTATCTATCATTCTAAAATTATATCTAATTAGATATAATTTAAGGACGTAAACAGAGTAAAGCGCCTGTAACTGGTTATTTTAACCTTTCCCCCATTGCTTTGTTTCTCTTAAGGATTATTTTGGAACATATATTACCTGCGTATAATGACCCTCTTTTCAGTATTATGCTTATTGTTGTGATCTCTCTCATCATCGCACTCGTTACCTATGGATGGGGGCTGCATAAACAGCAAAAAGAGGAAGGGAACCTGCTCAAGTTCCTAGAAAAATTTGACACTGCCGAGTGTGCTTTGGAAACCGCGGACATGCCTTTTGAGCCTCATATGCTTAAACCGCTTACCCTACTGGCAAAAGCATTTGAAAATGCCGGAGAGTATCACAAGGCTATCAGTATTTATCTGTTCCTGATTAAAAACATTACCCATGATTCAGGGAAAATAGAACTGATGGAACGTCTGGGCAGTACCTATCTTCATGCAGGGTTTCTGGAACGATCCCAATCCATTTACACAGAAGTTCTACGCAAGAAACCCCGTAATGTTCAAGCCCTTTATGAATTGGGGATCGTCTATGAGATTATGCAAAAATACGATAAAGCCAAAGAGGTCTTAGGCCCTCTGACAATGCTAGGAGAAGAGACAACATCACTTGAAAAATTTCTGGATCTTTCAGAACTCCTTGTCAATAAGACCTTAGCCATACCGGAAAAAGTGGAAAGACTCAAACAGCTCTTAAAAGAGGCCCCGAGCCTCTACAGGCACATCATCAAAGCACTTTTATTCCTTGATACCAAAAGTGCCTGGGAGAGCATTGATCCCGAACGCATCAAAGAGCTTCTTGACGTCCTTTGGTTCTTACCGAATTCACAACTCGATTTAGATATAATCACATCAAATAAACAGCTGCAAACACTTTACTATGCGAAAGGTTATCTGCAAAAACCTGCAAAAGAAAGTGGTATTTTCAGTGTAGATATGTTAGCTACTGCAAGAGAAAATGGCTTTGAAGAGGGAGACCTGGTCTTCTCCTATCTCTGTCAAAAATGTAAACAGAGTTTCCCTGTCTCTTTCAAGCGCTGTCCGAATTGTATGGCGATAAATTCTGTTAAAGTTGAGGAAAAAATTGCAAAATCAAGCCCGAAAACAGATTACTCTTTACTCTGATGGTTCCAGCCTGGGAAATCCAGGCCCCGGCGGCTATGCGGGTATTTTGGAATTCAAGGGAGTCCGTAAAGAGTACTTTGGCGGAGATGCGCATACCACCAACAACCGTATGGAACTTCAGGCTGTGATAGAGGGGCTGAAGCTTCTGAAAGAGCCTTGTGATGTAGAGATCATCTCTGACAGCTCTTATGTGGTCAAAGCCATCAATGAATGGCTGGACGGATGGGTGCGCAAGAACTTTGCCAAAGTGAAGAATGTAGACCTATGGAAAGAGTATCTTGAAATATCAAGCCCTCACACTATATGCGGCACTTGGGTCAGAGGGCATAATGGCCATCCTGAAAATGAACGTTGTGACGAACTGGCCCGTAATGAAGCAGAAAGAATAAAATTAACACTATAGGAGAAATCTATGAATGATTACAGTCAACTGGAAGAACGACTGAACTATACATTTAAAAATAAGCAATTGATTATTGAGGCTCTGACCCATAAGAGTTACAAAAAGCCTTACAATAATGAGCGGCTTGAATTTTTGGGAGATGCCGTACTCGACCTCATTGTAGGAGAGTACCTTTTCTCCAAATTCCCCAATTCGAATGAAGGTGTACTTTCAAAGATCCGTGCTTCACTGGTCAACGAAAGCGGTTTCACACTTTTGGCCAGAAGACTCGATCTGGGTTCCTATATCTACCTTTCACTGGCAGAAGAGAACAACAACGGTCGCAACAAACCTTCCTTGCTTTCCAATGCCTTTGAAGCGATCATCGGTGCGATTTACCTTGAAGCCGGTTTAGCTACGGCCAAAGAGATATCGATCAAACTCCTGGAAGAGAGTCATCCAAAAATCGACCTTGACTCTCTCTCAAAAGATTACAAAACAGCGTTACAGGAGCTCACACAGGCAACCCACGGCGTGACACCGAACTATACGCTTTTGGACTCTTCGGGACCAGACCATAAAAAAGAGTTCGTGATCGCAGTCACCCTCGATGACAAGACCATTGCGACAGCCAAAGGTAAAAGTAAAAAAGAAGCACAGCAAAAAGCAGCCGAACTGGCATTAAAGGAACTAAAAGCATGAACACCTTTGGAAAAAAACTGACCCTTACCACGTTTGGTGAATCCCACGGTAAAGCACTCGGCTGCATACTGGATGGGGTACCTGCCGGACTGAAAATAGATGAAGCTTTTATACAAAGTGAACTTGACAGACGAAAACCCGGTAAATCAAAACTGGAAACAGGACGTAAAGAGGCGGACAAAGTGGAGATCCTTTCTGGGACATTTGAAGGCGTGAGTACAGGTACGCCTATCGCTATGATCATCTTCAACACCAATCAAAAATCCAAAGATTACGAAAATGTGAAAGATCTCTTTCGTCCCGGGCATGCGGATTTTACCTACTTTCACAAATATGGCCTAAGAGACTACCGTGGCGGGGGGAGAAGTTCAGCCAGAGAGACCGCTGCACGCGTAGCGGGCGGTGCCATAGCAAAGCTGATGCTCAAAGAGCTCGGTATCTCCATCCAGAGCGGTCTCTGTGAAGTCGATGGGATCAAAGGGGAAGTGCAGGATTTTGAATATGCAAAAAGTTCCAAGATGTATGCCCTTGACCCTGCAAAAGAAGCGGCACAGGAAGCAGCCATCCTGACAGCAAAAGAGAATCATGACTCTGTAGGTGGCGTGGTCCTTACTACGGCTACAGGCGTCCCCATAGGACTCGGTGAACCGCTCTACTACAAACTCGATGCGATACTTGCAGAAGCGATGATGGGCATCAATGCAGCTAAAGCGGTAGAGATAGGCGATGGTGTTGCCAGTACCCACCTCAAAGGTAGTGAGAACAATGATGAAATTACCCTGGATGGCTTTACCTCAAACCACTCCGGCGGTATGCTGGGAGGCATCTCCAATGGAGATACGATCGTGGTGAAGACACACTTCAAACCGACACCTTCTATCTTTCAAGAGCAACAAACGATCACGACCCACAATGAAGAGGTAAAATGCAACCTCAAAGGAAGACATGACCCGTGTGTCGCCATCAGGGGTGCTGTGGTATGTGAAGCGATGATGGCACTGACACTGGCAGATATGGCACTGCTTAATATGGGTAAAAAAATGGACCACCTGACTGCGATCTATCAAGCCCAATGATAATCCGGTCAGCGTTTAAAACAAAGCAGGTTCATCCAACCCTTTGACTCTAAACGTTTTACGATGCATTTCGCATCGGTCATATTTGAGCAAAGCCTCAATATGGGCTTTGGTCCCATACCCCTTATGTTTCTCAAAACCGTATTGGGGATATTGTTTTGCCATTGCTATCATCTCTCTGTCATGTGTGACTTTGGCCAAAATACTTGCGGCACTCACTTCAGCTACTTTTGTATCTGCCTTGACCATCGTACTGATATTTTCAACCCCAAAACTGCTGTTCCCGTCAAAAAGATACTCAACCCCAGATAGATGTTCCTGTATACTTTGTAAACCTGTCTGTAAACATTTGGAGATGCCCATCTCATCGACCTCTTTGGCTGAAAAAGTAACGATGTGATACGCTGAATTTTCGATCACGATCGGGTAAAGTGCTTCACGCTTTTTCTCTGTCAGCTTCTTGGAATCCATCAACCCCTCAATAGGATTTTTCAACACCACTCCGGCTATCACCAGTGAACCGGCCAAAGGTCCACGGCCTGCCTCATCTATCCCACATAACGGTTTACTGTGCATCATTCAAAAGAGTCAAAAACTCTTTCCCGTAACGTTCAAATTTTACTTCCCCGATCCCGTGTACTTCAAGCATCGCCTCTTTATCTTGCGGTACCTTTATACTTAGGTCTTTTAAAGTTTTATCCGAAAAAACGATATAAGGGGGGATACCTTTTTCAGAAGCGATCTGTGTACGCAGATCACGAAGCCTATCATACACTTCCACATCATAATCATCAAAATAGGTCACTCTTTTTTTGACCTCGGATTTTTGTACCGTCAGTCTCTCTTTTTTCAGTTCGATCTGATGTAAACCTTTGATCACTTCTATTCCAAAAGCTGTCAAACGATAGACTTTAAACTCGCCTATCTCCACGGCATTTAGTTCCAATAGCTTGTCACCTATTGTCAACCATTGTGATTTACTGTATTCCTCTCCTATACCATAGACAGAAAGGGTATCATGTCCATTTTGCAGTACCCTCTGTTCTTTGCTTCCTTTCAGTACATCTATCACATAATGCAACCCAAAATTCTGATCTGTACGCAAGATGGTGGAAAGTAGCATGCGTGCTGCTGTAGTAATGTCTACCTTTTCGCTTGCAGGTGCCGTACAGTTGTCACAGGTGTCTCCACACGCTTCTATGCGGTCATCAAAATAAGCAGCGATGCTCTGATGCCTGCAGTTTTCAGAATTGGCAAAACGGACCATACTGTCCAGCTTGTTGAACGCATGTTGTTTATAGGGTGTCTCCGGGAGATCTTCTATGAACATTTTTTGCTGTACGATATCCTGCGCCGAGAAGAGCAAAAGTGTTTCAGAAGCCAGTCCATCCCTTCCTGCGCGTCCTATCTCCTGATAGTAGTTCTCCAGGGTCTTTGGCATGGTCATATGTACCACAAAACGGATGTTACTCTTGTCGATCCCCATACCAAACGCAATGGTCGCAACCACTATCTGTACCCTGTCAGCCACAAAATCCGCATAAGTACGGTTCTTCTCTTCAGTAGAAAGTCCGGCATGGTATGCTCTGGCTTCTATGCCTTTGCTTTGCAAAAAGTGTGCGACGGCTTCTGTAGACTTTCGTGAAAGCGTATAGATAATACCGGACTCATCTGTATGGAGTTTCAAGAACTCCATCAGCTGTGCCCGTCCGTCTTTGATACGGTGTCGTGCATGAATGGTCAAATTCTCACGGAAAAGCGAACCTCTCACACGCTTAGGGTCCTGTAATCCCAGGTTGCTGGCGATGTCGCTTTCTACCGCATGGGTCGCAGTAGCGGTAAATGCTGCGATAGGTGTCGTGGCAAACTGCTCTTTCAGTAGAGACAGACGTCTGTAGTTCTCCCTGAATTCATGCCCCCACTCACTCACACAGTGTGCTTCATCGATGACAAAAAAGTTGATAGGAAGCTGATGCAGCAGATTTAGAAAATAGGCATTGGTGAGGCGTTCGGGTGCCACATAAAGCAGTTTTATCTCGCCTGCCCTCAAACGTGCTTCTATCTGCTGACTCTCGTCAATATCCTGCATGGAAGAGAGCATCTCTGCAGCTATACCGTTCTCCTTCAGTGCGACTACCTGGTCATGCATGAGTGCCAGCAAAGGGGACACCACAACGGTAATGCCTTCCATCAGCAGGGTAGGCAGCTGGTAACAAAGCGACTTTCCTCCACCCGTAGGTAGTATCATCAGTACATCCTGTTTTGCCAGGATCGCATCCACGACCTCTTCTTGCAAAGGTCTAAAAGCGCTGTGTCCGAAATAGTGTTCAAGGGTTTCTAATTTATTCATACTGGAAGTGTAGCGTGTCTAAGGTCAAAGAGAGGAAAAACATGTCAAATTGTCATGTTTTCAGGAGAACTTATACCCTACTCCCCATACCGGATGGAAATAATTCTGCTCATTGTCAGGGTCTATTTTATTTTTGAGCCTGTTGATAGCGACATTCACCGCATTGTCATTGACTCCCTCTCCATCAGATCCCCATACCTCATCACGAAGGAAATCTCTTGTCAGTGCTTTGTCTATATTTTTCATAAAGGTATGCAGCAAATTATACTCAAGGTTGGTAAGCGGGACGCTCTGCCCGTCAACAGTAAGAGCTTTATTTTCCAGATCCATGGTAAGTGATTTATATTTGATACGTTGTTGTTTTTGCAGGACACCGGAACGCTTAAGCAGTGCTTTGACCCTGAGTGTCAGTTCTTTGGGTGAAAAAGGTTTACTCATGTAGTCATCACCGCCTGCTTCAAATCCCTCTTCAAGTTCAGACTCTTTATCTTTGGCAGAGAGGAATATGACAGGGATATCATAGCCTATCTCTCTGAGATAGGCGACAAACTGACTCCCCTCCATTCCGGGGAGGTTACGGTCAACAAGCATCAGAGAAGGGGTTTCCTCCTCTAAGAACTGTTCAACATTCTCTGTAGAGAGAAAGCCGGTCACAGCATACCCCTCTTTACTCAAATGGTACTCAATAAGTTCTAAGATATCTTCCTCATCTTCGATGACAACTATTTCTATATTTTGATTTTGCATACGTGCATTATAGCATACACTGTATGGTTTCTATTTAGAGTTTCCCGCCCATACGTGCAAATATGACACGTTGTGACACACTTTCCAAACGGTCTATGATCTTAAGATTCTTACGTATATGTTTCAAAAGATTAAAATACTCTTCCGCAAGCCCATCCGCACTGCCTATTTGTTGTATCACATCTTTTTCCAGCAGCGTATAGATATCATCTGTTTTACTGTACTCCACATCAATTCTCGCAGCCAATGCTTTTACCTGCTCATTGTCATCAAATGTTTGCAACATTTCAATGGTATAATCAAAAGCATTGAGTGTACAACGATTAATGCTCAGGGAATCCTGGATAAGTTGGGTCATCTTATCATTTCTTTCCATGAGCATACTTTGCATATTTTTAAGATAACTGTTGATATTCGTACGAATACGGTTCAAAGCAGACGTAATTTTCAAATAAGAGACCAGTTCCCTTAGATCTCTTGCTTCTGGTGTATACTTTGCAAAGATAAGCACGATGTCATTGTCTATCTTCTCTGTCTCTTGACTGATGTCTTTCAGTCTGCCTCTGGCTTCTTCCAACTTCACTGCATCGATAGCCTGAAGTGCTTCAAGTCCCTCTTTATTTGCTGTGGCCAGCCCTTCCAGTACACTCAGTACGTCAGCTCTTACCGAAAGTCTTGCTTCTTGATATCCTGGTAACATATTTTATCCTTTATCCAAATCTTTTTTCTTTTTGCTCACTTCTAGTCCAACAGACTGATACAGGAAATCACGAAATGATTTCTCGTAAAATTTTGCCTTTGGCACATAGATTTATCCAAATCTACCAGTGATGTAATCTTCTGTCAACTTCTTTGAAGGGTTCAAAAAGATCTTATCCGTTTTGTCATACTCTATCAGATCGCCCAGATACATGAACGCCGTATAATCACTTAAACGACTGGCCTGTTGCATGTTGTGTGTCACGATCACGACTGAGACATCTTTTTTCAGCTCTGCGATCAACTCTTCGATCGCTCCCGTTGAGATAGGGTCAAGTGCCGAGGTTGGTTCATCGAAAAGCAATACCTCAGGCTTCAGTGCCACAGCTCTGGCGATACAGAGTCTCTGCTGTTGCCCGCCACTGAGCCCCAGTGCACTTTTATTCAATCTATCTTTTGTCTCTTTCCAAATAGCTGCATCTTGCAATGCTTTTTCCACACGTTCCTCTATCTCGATCTTATCTTTGATACCTGAAAGCTTCAAACCATAGGCAACATTATCAAAGATACTCATAGGAAACGGTGTGGGTTTTTGAAAGATCATTCCTACTTGTTGGCGCAACTTGATGAAATCATTCTCTTTTTTGAGATCCAGGATATTCTGTTTTTCATCATGCCCGCCATACAGGTTGATCTCACCCTCATAGCTGTTTCCGGGGTAGAGATCATGGATACGGTTCATGGCACGCAAAAGTGTGGATTTACCGCAACCACTGGGACCGATCATCGCTGTAATTTTATTTTTCTCTATAGGAAGGTTGATCTTTTTTAATGAAGGTTCATCCACACCCGCATAGGTAAAATAAAAATCTTTAATATCCATTATAATGTTATTTTCTGCCATGTTGTTTTCTGACCTTTTCTATTATTTTTTATTTCTTATCATATATCGACCGAGCAGGTTGATACACAACACAACCAGTGTAAGCACAAAAGATGCTGCCCATGCCAACTCTCTACTTTGTTCATCCGGATAAGTTGCAAGGTTATAGATACTTACCGTAAGAGAGGGAAACTGTTCTGTGAGGTCCATCGTAAAGAACTGGTTATTCGCTGATGTAAAAAGCAACGGGGCCGTCTCTCCTATGATACGTGCGAATGAGAGCAGAACCCCTGTGGTGATCCCCACTTTCGCCGCCTTGATCACTATCTGTAAAATGATCTTATGTTTGCTTCCGCCCAAAGCGATACCCGCTTCTCTCAGTTCCTTAGGCACCAGTGCCAGCATATTATCCGTGGTACTGATGATGATAGGTATCATCATAATCGCCAGTGCAACGATACCTGCCCAACCGTTGTACCCACCAAAAGGGTCAACGAACAGGGCGAAGACAAAAACACCTATGACGATGGATGGCGCTGACATCATCACATCACTTAGATTTCTAATGACAGAAGCCAGCTTGCCATTGTTGCTATACTCTCTAAGATAGATACCTGCCATCATACCAAGCGGTACAGCCAAAGCACTTGCCATAAGCGCCATGGTAAACTGTCCCACCAGAAGGTTTCTTATCCCCCCAGCTACAAGGTCATTCGTAAAAGTCTCAAAATGTAAACTTGTCATACCTTTATAACTCAAGGTCACAAGTATCCAAAATAAAAATCCTATACCTATGACTGCTGAGAGCGTAGAGAGGACCAAAACGACTTTATTCAGTATCAGTCTATTCATAATGCTGTCCTTTTCATACTGTTTTTCTTCCTAAGAAATAGAACTTCGCCATAGAGATAATGGCAAAACTGACGACAAATAAAATAAGTGCAAGATAATACATACTGCTCATCTCAAGGTCTTGTGCCTCTGCAAAGTTATTTGCGAGTAAAACCGGTATGGAAGTTGTAGGATCCGTCACTCTGCTTGGAATACTCATCACTGAACCTATAAGGAATGCAACAGCCATCGTCTCGCCCAATGCACGACCAAGTGCCAGGATAATAGAACCGATGATCCCGCCTTTTGCATAAGGCATCACCACATCCTTGATCACTTCAAATTTTGTTGCTCCCATAGCATACGCTGATTCTTTGAGCACTGAAGGTGCGGTATTCATCGCATCTCTGGTGATCGCTGCCATAAAAGGGATGATCATGATCGCCAGTACGATACCCGCGGTCAATAACCCTACACCGTTCCCTCCTACTGTTGCCTGAACAATAGGGGCAAAGTAAAAAAGTCCCCACATACCATAAATGATGCTTGGAATGGCTGCCAGTAATTCGATGGCTATTGAAACAGGTTTTACCAGTTTTTCAGTAGCGATCTCTGTCAAAAATATAGCAATCCCCATCGCCAGAGGCGTGGCAATAGCCATAGCAATCAGTGTACTGAGCAAAGTACCGACGATAGGTACATATCCACCAAAGATACCGCCTTCATCATCTTCATCCGCTTCCCACGTTTCATTGTAGAGGAAATCAAAGCCAAATTCATGCAATGCATCCTGTGCATATGAAAAAAGTACCGCAAAGATCCCTACCAAGATAAAAAAGGAGAGCGTTGCAGAGAAAAAAGAAAAATTCTTAAAGAGTTTACCACTCATGTATCGCCTTCGTAATTAATTGAAAGGATTGTAATAAAAGTTGGTTACATTTTAGTTACAAATCAAATCTTTTTTATCATGAAGGTGTCAAGAAGTAGGGGGAGAAATGTGATTTACGAAGAAGCCCCCGGGTAGAGAGCTTGTAGTTGTGTTGCTGCTAAAAGTTTTATTTAATTTTTTTAGCTTCCCAGTATTTTCTGATCTCATCTTTGGTTGATGCAGGAAGCGGCACATATCCAAGATCTGTTGCTGCTTTATCCCCATGGGTATATGCCCAGTCGATAAATGCCGTCACTTGTTTGTTTGTTTCCATTTTTTCTTCCGGAAGCAGGATAAATGTTGCTGCTACGATAGGGTACGAAGTTGCACCTGCAGGGTCACCGATCACTGCATAGAAATCATTCTCAGCTGTCCAGCTTGCATATTTAGCTGCATCCTGGAACGATTGTAGCGTTGGGTTGATATATTGACCTTCTTTGTTTTCGATCTGCGCTGCTGCCAATCCTAACTTCTCTTTATAGGAGTATTCAATGTACCCGATAGAGTTTTTGATCTGCTGGATATTTGCCGATACACCTGAGTTTGATTTACCTGCAACTAATTTTGCTGCTTTCCATGTAGGTTTTTTGCTTACTTTGATGTTTGCATCCAGTTTGTTCAAGAAGTAGGTAAAGTTAAATGTTGTACCTGATTTGTCAGCTCGTACGGCTACCGTGATAGGCTCATGCGGTAATTTTAAACCGGCATTTTGTGCCATGATCGCCTGATCATCCCAGTGCGTAATGCTTCCACTGAAGATACCTGCGATCGCGGCACGGCTCAGTTTAAGTTCTCCGTCTTTTACCCCATCGATGTTATACGCCAGAACCACTGAACCTACGACAGTAGGGAACATATAAAGCTTGTCTTTTTTAAGTGCTTTTGGCTTAAGCGGTTTGTCTGAACCGGCAAAGTCAACCATTCTTTTGGTAATGGATTTGACACCGTCACCAGAACCTGTTGGTGTGTAGTTCACCTGGTTTTTTGTTGCAGCATAATACTCTGCTGTCCAAGCTTTATATACAGGTCCAGGGAATGATGCCCCTCTCCCTTTAAGTTCATCAGCATTGACTGCTGAGAGTGCTACTGAAGCTGCCACTGCCGCCGTAAGAATTTTTTTCAATGTCATGGTTTGTTTCCTTGAGAAATAAATTGCCCTCTATGTCCATTAGACTTAGGATTGGACGAAGTATAAAACAACTTGGAAACATTTTGGTTACAGAATGTCATCAGTGGGAAAAGTAGCGCTTCCTTTTTGTCTCTTTGAGTAACTTGAGGTCTGTAATGATAAAACCATCTATACAATGGTTAAAGTCTTTGTCATATCCAAAATCCAAGAACTCTACACCACCCTCTTCACAAAGTTCAGAGTATTGTTTGAACAATGTAGGTACCGTATACCCCATGAATCCCAACTCTTCTTTTAGGCTTCTCATATCCGTTCTGTAGTCAGAACCTGAAAATATATTTTCACAATGCTCCTGCACCCATGACGATTGGATATAAGGTACTTTATGTTTGGCTAAATGCTCTTTTGAACTAAAATATGTTTGATAAAAGTAGATGATCATCCCCTGGGCTTTTTGGTTAAAGGCATTACTCAAACTCACTGCACCAAAAAGATACTGTATATCAGGACGACTTTTTATATAGGCACCTATCCCCTGCCAAAGATAGTCCAATGCCCTTGAGTTCCAGTATTTTGGCTGTACAAAACTTCTGCCCAGTTCTACTCCTTTTTCCAGATACGGTGCGAACTTTTCATCAAATTGAAACAAGGTACTTGTATAAAGCCCCTCCATATCAAAGTCATTGATGATCTCCCTACATATCCCCAGACGATAGGCACCAGCTATCTCCAGTGCCTCATCATCCCATATGATCAAATGCTTATAGTAAAAATCATAGCTGTCTATATCACGTTTCTTACCGCTGCCTTCCCCTACATGACGAAAACTGATCTCACGTAATCGTCCTATCTCTTTAATGACACAATTCTCTTTCTCAGATTCATACACCATAATATGTTTGCCATCTGTTGTCTTCCCCAAAAGTATGCCGCGCTTCAATTCCTTTTTCAATTCACTTTTTTCTTCTGGTACAGAAATCTCATTATAGGTTGAGAAGATCGGTTTGTGATTTTTAGCCACTTTATAGAGATGTTTTCTAAGAAGCTTCACGCTCTCTTTACGTGAAATGTTTGGTACATTATAGGCATCAAAAGGAATGGTTTTGCCTATAGTAAATTCAATATTTTTTCCTTTTGCTTTAAACATCTCATGTGGAAGTGTTGCCGTCGCCAAAGAACGATTCAGCATAGAGAGCAGATAAAAGTTCTTAGAGTTCTTCGCTTTGATATAAATAGGAAGGATAGGTGCCTGCATCTTGGATGCGATCTTTAAAAATCCGCTTTTCCATGGTGTGTCTTTTATGCCATTGGGCTTTGCACGACTGACTTCTCCCGAAGGGAATATGATCACTGCCTGTTCAGCTTTCAAAGCATCATAGATATTTTTAACGGTCTCTTTATCCATTTTCCCGTTAATATTGTCTACAGGGATGATGATATCTTTCAGGTTGTCAAACTGCGATAAAAAAGAGTTTGCAACGATCTTGATATCTTTTCGTACATTTTTAAGCAGATGCAGCAATGCCATGGCATCCAGCGCACCCAATGGATGGTTTGCAATGATAACGGTACGCCCGTAGGCAGGGATACGGGTCAGTTCATTGGTCTTCAACCCGATAGAGATATCAAAATAATCTATAATTGCTTCTACATAAGAGAACGTATCTTTATGTGTATTCTCTGAGATAAACGTATTGATCTCATTTTCATGAAAGAACTTTTTCATACTGCTAAACAATACTTTTTTTGCAATATGCGGGAAGGTTTCAATTTCTGGATAATGGTGTACCAGATAATTTTCTACACTGATCTGCATTAGGCTATCCTATAGGCATGATTGATCTCATCAACAAAATGACGATGTACGGCTTTTACTTTTGTATGTGCATGAAAAAGTGCTTCAACCAGATCCCACTCTTCATAGATAGTACTTGTAGCCTCCTCTTCATCGATCGAAAAAGTTTTTGCAACACTTTTAGCAAGTTTCGCTATTTTTTTATCTGATATGAATATTTCATCTTTCATATTTTTCTCCATTCAAACTTATAGTTAACAATAAGATATAGTGATAACATATTTATAACATGCCATTACTATAAGGAAGTATTAAAAAAACTGTAATGAGACATCATGGATGAAGGAGATACACTGTCTCACTCGTGGGTCTGAGAAAAGATGCCTCTTCCAAGAGTAAAAGAAAACGTTTTCATTTCAGTAATATGCAACCAGTCAATATGTAGTAGTCGCTATTGAAACTTATACCCTATGCCTCGCACTGGTACGATATACTCTTTTTTTTCATGGGGATCGATCTTTTTCTTCAAACGGTTAATCGTGACATTCACCGTACGTTTTTGGATATCTTCATTCCCATTCCAGATATTCTGAAGCAGATATTCTCTGTCGAGTGCTCTATTGTTATTTTTGATGAACAGACCCAAGAGTTCAAACTCTAACCTAGTAAGTTCAACCTCTTCATTTCCTATATATGTTTTTCTGGTGTTGAAATCCATGACGATATCTCTGGCCATCAATCTCTCGGCTTCTATAGGAATGGTACGTCTAAGTATCGCTTTGACACGATAAAGCAGTTCTTTCATGTTAAAGGGTTTTCTTAAGTAATCATCCCCTCCACGCAAGAACCCCTCTTCTATCTCCTCATCTCTGTCCTTCGCAGAAACGAACATTACAGGTGTCGTCACCCCTTTGTCACGCAGATAGCTTACAAACTCACTGCCTTCAACTAGAGGAAGCGTACGGTCCACGAGCATAAGATCTACGTTCTCTTGTTCCAGTATAGACTCCACCCCTTTTGTTGAAGTAGATCCAATGACCTTATACCCCTCTTTTACAAGATGAAAGGTTTCCAACTCCAGTAGATCTTCATTGTCTTCAATACTTAAAATTATTGCCATAGGATCCATTCCTTTTACCATGAACAAGCCTTTTTTATCTCTATTGATCTTCATATGACGTCAACGTACCTATTGAAGATTCATGAAGCAATAGTATAAAAAACCGGTTTCATTTCGGTAACATTTTCTCTACGAAGCGATCTATACTTCCGGTTATCGTGTTGTTATCATTTATCACTACACTTTCACATGAACTTTATAAAACAACACTACGAACTACTGTGCGCTTCAGTTATATTCGTTGCCATACTAAGTACACACTATCCCTTTTATAAAGCTATCATTTTGATGCTGGAGTTTGTTGTGATCATAGAGGTGGTAAAAATGATCTCGGAGTTTATAGACAAGAAAAGATTACGACTGAGGTATGTGATCGATGTATTTATTATCTTTTTGACACGGGATGTGATCATATTGACAACACACCCAGACAAAGACCGCCAAGAGATACTCTTTTTACTTTTAGTGATCTTTGTCTTTTTTCTCTTTAGGATTCTAGCCGTACTCTTTTCGCCTGCACTGTCCAGAAAGAAAAAAGCACAGAAGCCGTTTTAGAGCAATTTATATCCAACACCCCATACCGGAGCAAAATACTCTTTCACGCCTTCAGGGTCGATCTTCTTTTTAAGTCTGTTCATCGCAACATTGATGGTTTTATCATGAAAGTTTGTACTGTCATCACCCCAGACTTCATCACGCAAATAATCTCTGTCTAATGGCTGATGCGGATTTTTGACAAAGGTATGAAGAAGTTTAAATTCCAGGTTGGTCAACTCTATGCGTCTCTCCTCTATGAAAAGTTCACGTTTTTGCAGATCCAATATAAGGTCTCTGTATTTTACCTTATCGCTGGATGTCGCACCACTGCGTTTCAATAGTGCGGCTATTCTCAAAAGAAGTTCTTTACTGCTGAAAGGCTTTGTCATATAGTCATCACCTCCGGAGTGGAAACCTTCTTCCAGGTCACTCTCTTTATCTCTTGCTGTCAGGAACAACACGGGAATATCATATCCCAAGTCCCGTATTTTTGAAACAAATTCACTTCCCTCTACACCAGGAAGATTTCTGTCAACGATCATCAGGGAAGGATTTTCTTCTTCCAGGAACTGTTCTACATTTTCTGTAGAGACGAACCCTGTAACAGTGTATCCTTCTTTTTCAAGATGATATTCAAGAAGTTCTAAAATATCCGGTTCGTCTTCAATAACGATGATTTCTATATCTCTATTTTGCATTCTATAGCATAGTATATCTTGATAACAATTTGATTACAGATGAGGGAGAAGGGTAAAGGGGAGGGGTTTCTAAAAGGAACGCAGATATCTCTACCTGCGTTACAACGGTATATGATTGTTGTGCAAGCTGATGCTGCACATCAAATGATGTCTAGCTCGCTACACCTTTAAGTATGAAGAAAATAATGGCAGATAGTACTGCTGCGGCCGGTACAGTGATCACCCATGCCGCTACGATCTTTTTCACCATACCGCGTTTTACGTAATTCTCACGCAATGAACGCTTCAAGCTTTTGACTTTTTTCTTTTGGACTTTAGCCGCTTCGATTAATTCGACTTGTCTCTTATAATCTCCTGCAGCTTTCAATTCTGCAAGTTCTGACTTAAGGGCATTGTGCTTTTCCATTTCGATATGAAGTCTCTCCTGCTTCACACTCATATCTTTGCTGTCAAGCCACTCTCTAAGAAAACCGACCCCAAAGATCGCACCTACAGCAATGTGTGTAGAAGAGACCGGTAAACCAAGCTGAGAAGCAATAACCACTGTGATCGCCGCAGCCATCATAATGGAAAATGCCCTCATCTGATCAAGCTCAGTGATCTCAGACCCTACCGTTCTTATGAGTCTTGGTCCAAACAGTGCAAGACCTACAGAGATACCCACACCACCGATAACCATGACCCATAAAGGGATCGCTGCTTTTTCAGAAACAGCAAGTGTGGTCAATGCATCATTTACCGCTGCCAAAGGGCCAACCGCATTGGCAACGTCATTTGCGCCATGTGCAAAGCTCAGAAGTGCCGCTGCAAAAATAAGAGGAATCGTAAAAAGCATATTGACCGCTTCTCTAGAGTTATCCAGACCAACGACTTTTTTTGCTACTCTAGGCTTAACGATCAAGAAAGTGATCACTCCTCCGATCACACCTAAGATCAATGCCACAGAAAAAGATGGCTTCTTGGTTTGAGGCAAGAAACTCAATATCTCAGTGATCGTTCCCCAGATATGTTTAAAGCCTTTAAGCGTCAAATAGGTGATAAATGCTGCTGACATGATAGCCACGAGTGCAGGTATGACTCTTTTAGCCGCCGTTAACCTATCTGTTTTATAGATCACCTGTGATTTGATGACATAAAGGAATGTCGCTGAAATCACTCCACCCAGTACAGGTGAGATCACCCATGAAGCAGCGATCTTACCCATGGTTCCCCAAGAAACGATAGCAAAACCACCTGCAGCGATACCGCCGCCAAGGACACCGCCCACGATTGAGTGTGTGGTTGAAACCGGTGCTTTAAGCCATGTTGCAAGATTCAGCCATAGTGCTGCGGCAAGCAGTGCAGCAGACATACCATAGACAAATAGCATAGGGTCATTACCAAAAGCAGCTGGAGAAATGATCCCTTTTTTAATGGTTCCTACCACATCACCGCCAGCGATGAGTGCACCGCCCGCTTCAAAAATAGATGCGATAAGTACAGCACCACCTATGGTCAATGCGCCTGAACCAACGGCTGGGCCTACGTTATTGGCAACATCATTCGCACCGATATTCATCGCCATATAGGCACCAAATACCGCTGCTAGTACTAAAAATCCTCCGTGTGTTGCCTGTCCCATAACGCTGTTTGCATAAAACGCTACGGCTACAGCAAAACCTGCACCCAGTATTATTTTTAATGTATTGTTCATCTACATTCCTTCATTTGTGTATTAGTGGCGGGATTATAGAAAAAAAGTATTACAATTCTGTTACCAAAATGTAACCAAATGCAAGTAAAAGAAAATTGGGAGTTGAAAAAGTCAAGATGGGCAGAGTATGCCCATCTTTAGGAGTTTACATGATATTTTGGACTAGAATGTAATAATCGCGTCTAACTGCACACGCTCATAGTCTGCATCTGCAGGATCGCCAACTTTGCTTCCATAGAGTGTATTGAAGAAGAAAGTACCGGCAAGATATGTGTTTTCGCCAAATTTATATTTTGTTCTGATAGCATGACCTTTGGCAGCTGTACCACCACCGAAGTTATCTGAGTCAGAGTGCGCACCAAGCACCGCATCTTCTTGGATATCTGTATAAGAGTATTTTACTTGCCAATCACCAACTTCTTTAGCCTTACCGAGTTGAAATGCCAAATCGTATCCAAAGTTATTGTCATCTGCAGCTGTGTTATATGCTACACCAGCAGCGATTGAAAATGGTTTACCAAGTACATTTTTAAACTCGAGTTCTCCAAATCCTTCTACGATATGATAATCATTAGCAAACACACCATCTACCGTTAAAGTGTTACCCATACCTGTACCTTTATTGTCACTATAAAGTGATGTATTACCTTTGACACCATCATAATAGTAAATACCCGCACCCACATTCAGTGTTGAGCTTTCTAACTTTGTTTTTTGTACATATTGTGCTAAAAAGAGATTTACATCATCCTTTGCAATAATATTTTCCGCATAACTTGGTTGGTTAATACCTGCAGTGATGATCTTTGTATCATCTTGGTACTGATAGTTAATACCATCTAATGAAAGATCGTTATCCCAAACAAGTTGTGATTTAATAGGTCTATACATCATGTATGGTGATCTACCAACTTTCCAAGTAGAGTTACCATATGTATAATCAAGAGCTAAAGCATTGAATCTAAGCGACTGGAAAAAGTAATCTGACAGAGCTTCAGTATCCTTATTCGCCTCAACAAAAGTTTGGTTACCTGAAGTCGGGTTACCAAAACCACTTCTCATACCAACTTCAAATTGAAGATGATCTGTGATATCAATATGTGCGCCTAGTCTTAAACGATATCGACCAAGATACTTATTACTTTCAGTACCGTCATAATAGTCAGTCTCTTTACTCTCATAACGTAGTCTTAAGTCACCTTTGAAATGAATTCTATCGAAGATACTTTTTTCAGTTGTTGCAGTTGTGTCTTTCGCTTCTTCTATTCGTTCAATTGGGTGACTAATGTCCGATTCAGCCATTGCTACTGTCGCTAGTGCGGCCATGGATAGTACAATTTTTTTCATTTGTATAATTCCTTGTTATTTTTGATGCGGAAGTATAAAACAAATTGGTTACAAATTGATTACCATATGGTTACAAGTATCAGACCCTTTAGAATTTAGCGGAAATTTTCAGGTCTAGTGTCGGTCCTGTTTTGTAATATCGTGTAATACCATCACCCTCTTTCCATACAGTTTCATCATCCAGTAAATTTCCTGCTTTCACCTTCAACTCTAACGGATATCCATAATCAAACTTCTCGATCCATACAAGGTCCAAAAGTGTTGGCGGTGTTTCATACTGATCTTCTAGTCCCAATCCAAATGCGATAATACCTACTTTTCGAATACGTTCAGACATATAGTTTGCATTAAGAGATACTGAGCGATCATCATCCTCGTATCCCACTGTTAAGTTTGCAACATATGGTGAAAGCCCCTGCAGCGTTCTGTGGTTGGTTGTAAACTGTGTTTGCTGTTCTTCACTCAAAGACACATCCGACTCATTGTAGGAAAAGTTCCCCGATACATAATAGTTTTGCCACATTTGTCCAAGAAAATCCAGGTTCTTTCTACCATCTATCTCTATGCCATAAAGTGTTGCAGTGTCAGTATTGGCAAACGAATAGATAGGTAATGATGTAGAATACTGTAGTACATCTTCAATGGGCTTATCCATATATTTGTAAAACAATCCCAACTTGACAAACTCTGCCTCAGAGAAGAAGTAGCTATATTTAAGATCAAGATTATACATAATAGTATTGACCAAATCAGGATTACCGATAATCGTTGCTGGTTCAAATGGATGATTATATACACCACTAAGCTCTCTTAGGTCAGGCATAATATACGTTTTTGATGCCGCTATATCAAAAATATTTTTGTCATCATATGTATATTTCACGCTGAACGAAGGGAAGAACTCTTTGACTTCCGTACTGCTCGATGTGGTTGTGATAGTGTTTCTTAATGACATATCCGGATTGGAGGTGTCTTTCACATATTCATCTATTGTTTGGGTTAGATTTACATATCGTAGACCGAAAACTGCTTCAATTTTCTCCGTAGGCCGCAACATCAAAGAAACATATGGACTCTTTTCATCAACATATCCGTCGAATGCATCTGCAGGCTTGTTAAATGAGGTCAAAAGAAATGGACGGTAATCGTATGGATAATCAGGTATGACATACAACCCATAAATCGTATCAATACCTTGCGTCATCATTTGATCCTCTATCAGTGATGTAGGGCTTGTAGACAATTTAAATCTTCTTTGTCGTGAAACTCTCTCTTTGGAAGAGACAGTGATACCATATTCAATAGATTCATCCGGATTAAATATTTCTATTTGGTGTTTATTTTTTAGATATAAAGACTTCAGTACATCATCAGACTCTACTCTTGTAGCTGCATTGTTAGCTGAATTTTTGTTGTAAAGATATGCAAAATCCGCTGTATTATAGTAGATATATTCGTAATTGTTAGGCTGATAAAAATTTGCCGTGCTGTGTTGTAGACCAAAACTAAATGTGGAAGCAGAATTAAATACTCTATAATCGATCTCTCCACTTAACTGGTCAGCATTCATTTCTCTCTCTTCCCAGTCAAGATTATAGATGGTTAAATGCTCATCATTTGAACCTAAAATACCATCAGTGATCCTGGTTTTTTTACTTGCATCCTTTGTATACAGCTTCGTATACTTAAGTTTGAATACATCCAAAAAGTTATAACCGATATTCAACATACCTCCATGGGATATAGTCATTTCTCTTTGATCAATCGTACCTGACTGCGTAGGGGTATCATACTGATTCCCATACATGTCGTAGTCGTAATTAAAGTATTGTTCTTGTCTAAATCTATTCTCTTGCGTATATCCATAGGTTGCAAAGACAGACAATTCATGATCATCATTCACTGTAAAATTTTTACCAGCCTCGATAGATCCACTTACTCCTGGTAACACAGTGGTCTTGTTGACGGCATATATACGATTGATAAACATTCTGGTAAAGTCAGAAAGTTGTTCCTTTGTAAAATAATCTGTTGTCAATAGTGGTGTAGTTTCACCGATATGCATCTCTGTCGCATCAAGAATAGGCTGTGGAATATCACGGTACGAAAAGTCATATCCGGTCCAGTCTGTTGCAGATCCGACATAGTCTATCTGTGCCGTACCGGTATCTCTGTTAAATTTTGTTCCTAAAGAGATCTTGATGAAATCCTCATCAACATTTCCTCTGGTTCTGATATCTATATATCCACCACCAAAATTGCTTGGGATGTCAGCGGATGCACTTTTTTGTACTTTCATCGAACCGATAACCGAAGTAGGGAAAATGTCAAGAGGCACAGATCGCTTCATAGGGTCCGGGGAAGGCAATGGCATAGAGTTCATCTCTACATTAGAGTATCTCTCCCCAAGTCCACGAACATAGATATTTTTCCCATCGACCAAAGTAACACCGGTGACTCTTTTCAGTGCAGCAGCTGCATCAGAGTCTCCTTTTTTTGATATCTCTTGAGAACCCAGAATGTTCGCTACTGCATTGCTATTTTTCTCTTCTGCGATAACATCTGCGATACTACCTTCGATCTTCGGAGCAAGGACAACAAACTCTTCAAGCTCCATACTTGCCGGAGTCAATTTGACTGTTCTAGAAGTCGTTGCATCTTTTTTAACCACGATCCCTCCGATCGTCTGTGCACTGTAAGCCGAGTGTACTACAGAGATACTTAACGTTTTTCCGGATGGTACTTTTGCAGAGAAACGACCATTCCCATCCGTTCTTACATCTACCGACGTACCTCGTACAAAGACTCTAGCACCTGAAACAGGGGTATTTCCTTCTGAAGAGAGTACCTGCCCTCTCAGTATCCCCTCTCCGGTGACTTTTTCCTCTTTTCTTTCCACTGATGCAGCCACCGCCACGGGGGTATCTATGTCTATACTGTCTGTCCCGCTTTTAGAGAGTGTCGCAATAACTTCTGTGTCTCTTCCCTCTTTGATAGAAACAGGTTTTTTAAAATACCCCAGGTTCTCGCCTGCAGCATTTTTACCAAAGATCTCTATCTGGTGTTTTCCTGCAACGAGAGCTATCTTTACGGCACCATCTTTATCTGTATGAAAAACCTTTTTGCCATCGACTTTTATCTCATTCTTCGCAAGGGGGCTCCCCTCACTGAAAAGCAACACTGAAAGTGTACCCTCTTTTAACTCACTGGCCATGACAACCAGTGGCAGTGTCATTAAAAGCAATAATTGCGCCAACTTCTTCATTTATATACACTCCAGACTGTTACTTCTACATTTTTCAATATTCTTACGGATCACCGTCGCTTTAGAGAAGAGCTCATCATCTTCAATCTTTTTAAGATGTTCTTCTGCACTCTCATAATCTTTGACCATATAGTATGCATACGCCAATGCATAACGCATATTGTCATTTTTCAAAAGACCGTATCTATCAAGCGCGTCTTTGACTCCTATGATCTTCTCAAACTCACCTTTACCGATATAGATCGCTACTTTCTGTTTGGTCTTTTCTTCTTTATCTGTCATCATTGAATTGAGATACAGCGCATGTGCAAGTTCACCGTTTCTTCTGTACATCTCTGCAGCTTCTTTCAGATATTTCGCATCATAAAAAGAACCCTTTTCAAAAAGATCCGCAGTAACATGAGGCATCTCTTTTTGGTTATAGTAATGCCCCAGTAAAATGTGTACTTTTGCCGAAGACGGGGACTTCAGCTTCGCCTCTTCAAGTACCTTGATCGCCTCTTCTGATTCACCCCCGCTTTGAAGCATCTGTGCCAAGGAGATATACTCCTGTGCATTTGCAGGCATCTTCTGCATATAGGCTTTTGCCGCAGCGATGGCAGCCTGATAGAGCTTTAATTCTGCAAAATAATAAAACTTCTGTTTCAGCAATGTTGCATCTTTAGGGAAAATCTTTGCCCCTCTGCTCAGTGCATCGATCGCAGCACCTTTTTGATCCGCTTTCCAGTAACACTCTGCTCTAAGTGTGAATAGAGATGCACTGGCACGCCCTTTTTCTCCTGCTGCATCGAGTGCATGTACGGCATTGAGATACTGCTCTGCTTTATAATATGCCTGGGAAAGATAGATGTTGATCTCCTCTATCTGATCTTTTCTTACTTTCTCCGGATCAAACACCGGCTTTTTTACTATAGGCTCTTCTACTTTTTTCTTTTCAGAAAAAACACTGAAAAGATACTCTCTTTTAGGCTTCTCTTCCACCGGTGGCTCATAACTCTTTTGCTTGGTTGCAATGATCGCTTTTTTAAATGCATCAATAGATGCCTGATAATTCTCATTTTTCAGAAAGATCAATCCTCTCATATTATGATATTTATCCCATTCGATCTTCGTATGGGAATCTTTAGCTTGCTGAAGTTCTTCAAGTGCTTTATCGTACTTCCCGTCATAGTACATAATCGTAGCGATCTCCATATGATTGATCGTTTGTTCTTCAGCTTCATTCGCCTGCAGTGAATATGTCAAGAAAAGGACAAATGATAGTGTAATAATTTTTTTCAACATGACTTCACCTTAATTAAAATCGAAGCGTACTTTTTGCTTCGCCCATACTTTGACCGGGTTGCCTTTATATTTTGCCGGAGCAAAACGCCAGCTTCTGACACCTCTCAGTGCCGCCTGATCAAACACACCTGCCGGACTTGAAGCGATCACTTTTGCCAGCTCTACACTTCCATCCTTACCGATAAGCAAGTTCACGACCACATATCCTTTGATACGTTTTTTAGCTGCTGCAGGAGGGTACTCCAATGGACTACGTGAAACCACCCTTGGTTTACTGTCAACAGTACCTTCACTCATTGCTGCATCTGCTGCCATATCGCCCAAAAGACTTCTACCGTCACCGATGATATCCCCTGTAGCGAATTCAGGAATGTTCATCGCGATCCCGCCAAGCATTGCTCCAAGGTCCGGCATCGGTGCTTTTGGCTGTGCTTTAGGTTTTGGTTTTGGCTTCGGTTTTGGTTTTTCCACTTTCGGCGGCTGTTTTGCCATCTTCATATAACGCATAGGGTCTTTGACTTTTTTCTCTTTCTTCTCGACCTTTGCATTAAATGATACAACCAGTACCATCATCAAAAAAGCACCCATTCCCATCGCCAATAAGGCAAAGGTTTTGGCACGATCTCTATTAAACTTTGTAGTGTCCATAATAGATTATCCCATCTCTTTTGATGTGGATACAGCTACATCCTTTGCCCCTGACATACGACACTCATCCACTACATCGATCAATGTCTCTACAGGGATCGTATCATCAGAGATGACCAAAACTGACTTCTCAGAAGCAGTACGCAACAGGTCTCTGAGTTTACTCTGTATCGCCCATAGTTGTACCGGCTGGTTATCGATATACACTTGCGACGTATTATCGATATAGACACGTACCACTTTTGCATCTGACTTACTGGCACTTGCGGCAGACGGACGCTCAAGGTCCAGCTTCATATCTTTTACAAACGTAGTGGTTACCATAAAAAAGATCAATAGGATAAAAACCATATCGATCAATGGGGATACATCTACATTGTCTACTTCTTGTTTCTTTGGTCTAATTCTCATTCTGCATCCTTCGTGGATATAATATCTGTGATCTGTTCAAATTCAAGTTCATAACGTTCTGCTTTTCTGTCAAGTACACGTCCTATGATCAGCCCGGGAACGGCAACCACCAACCCGAGTTCGGTAGTAAAAAGCGCTTTGGAGATACCTCCTGAGATACTGGCTCCCTGTGCAAACATAGAACTGCTTTGCAGTGCATCGAATGTCTCGATCATCCCCATAACGGTTCCAAGCAGACCTACCAGTGGTGCAAGTACAACGATCGTCTTGATCATGATCCTGTAACTGTTTACATCACTATAATACGGGAGCAAGACACCGTTGATGTGTTTTCTTACGTTTGCCCCGATCGCTTTGGCCTCTTGTGCAGCTTGGAGGGCATCCGCAACAGCATAGTCAAGCATCCCTCGCATCGCTTGTGCTTCACCTCTTGTTTCATGCTTAGTGATCAAACGGCGGACATTCCCTTTGGTTCCCCTCTTCAGGATAAAATAACGATATCCCAAACCATACCAGAGAAAGAAGTTCAGTACAAAAAGTACCCACATGACCACTCCTCCGGTATTCATAAGATCGACAAATCTGCCGATTAACTCAAATGGCGAAAGCATCTTAGCCTCTATACTTCTCGTAAAGATTTACGATATGTAAAGCACTTTGCTCCATAGAGTCTTTAATGCTTTGTGCCCAACCGGAAAGCAGGTTTCCGATCAACAGAAGCGGGATCGCTACAATAAGACCTTGCATCGTTGTCACCAGTGCTGCAGAGATACCGCCTGAAAGCAATTTCGGATCACCTGTACCAAACTCTGTGATCACTTCAAATGTCTCGATCATTCCTGTGACCGTACCCAAGAGCCCCATCAACGGTGCAACCGCAGCGATGACCAGTACAAAACTGCCAAATCTGTCGATCTGTGTACTTTCATTCAGGATATTTTCCATAATGACATCCTCAACGTGTGCTCTCTCTTTTTTGATATTTCTCAACGTCGCTTTGATGACTCTTGCCGTTGAGCCTTTATATCCTTTAAGCTTCTCAAGAGAAACTGTGCTGCCCTCACCGGATTCCAATGTATCTACCACGATCTGAGTGATCTCATTCACATTTGTTTTTGCCCCCATCAGGTTGATCACTCTCAGTCCCAAAAGGACCAGACCAAAGAGGCCAAGTGCAAAGATGATATAGCCGATGATACCACCGTCTTCCATCGTATCCATAAAGGTTTTCTCCGTCACATAATCCACCTCTTTATCAAGGTTCTCATAGACAAAGATATCGATCGTTTCTGTCTTCTCTTTGGCAAACATTGCTTTGGCATCATCAGATGAACCCACGGCATTCCATAGTTTATAGTTACCGTCTCCTGCAGGGGAAAGTGCTCCGGCTGCTTCCTTGGCGATACCATATGCAGCCACATTTCCTACTTTTACGATATCACCTTCTGCTTTCTTCCCATCCGGAAGATAGAACGCACCTTTTTCATTTCTCAAAGAAGAGAGTTCGCTGTACAATTTCATAGAACTGCCGAATGCCTGCTGGATCTTCTCTACATCATTGGTTTTATTATCATCTGAAACTTTCACACCATAGGGTTCAAGTGCCAAACGTGCCTGATTGACCACATTACCTGTAAGACCGCCCGTATCCTCTTTCTCAGCCAACATCTTGGAGAGTTTTTCCAGTTTTTCACTGCTTACTTTTGCCTTTGCAGATACTTCAAGAAGTTTTGCCTGAAGTGCTTCTACCTTCTCTTTAGATGCATGAAGTTCATTTGCCTGTTGTACTGTATCTGTTTCAAGTCTCTTTTCAAGTTCTGCTTTTTGTGCTTTAAGGAATGCATACTCTTTTTGATACGCTCTTTCAAGTTCCCCTGCCTGGACAGTTGCCGAAAGCGAAACAAGTGTTGCGATCGCGAAAAATAGTTTAGTGATTGATAATGCCTTCATTAGTTAGCTCCTCTAAGTAGTAATGCATTGGGCAGAGTAAAGTATCCTGTACGGATCTGTTTTTGCACGGCATCAAAAAGATCAATGATCTGATCACGCTCAGTGCTGTCTTTTGCTACTACATAGCTGTACTTCTTGCCCTCTTGTTTCACATACCCGACTCTGTCATCCGGTGTTGCGAAGAACATCATCACTGAACCCACTTTGGCTATCTTTGCTATGGTGTCTTTTCCATCCAGCGTGATCTCCTGCTTGAACTGTCCGATCTCTTTGGTCAAACGCAATGCATCATCATAGCTTGCCCATGTCAGTGCAAGCGCTTTCTCTTGTGAGATGTTCCCGTTTTTAAGATCCTCTTTGATCTGATGAAGTGCTGCGACTCTCTCTTCCCTTCTGAAAGGGATACCGGCTTGGATCTCTTTTTCAAGTGCATCAAGTGCATTGGTCACAACAGGCTTAAGGTCCACTGTGGCGCTTCCCATCACTTCAAGCTTTTTTTGCGTTTTTTCAATGTTCTGTTGTGTCAGCTTCAACGCAGTTTCTTGTCTGTTGATCTGTGCTTCATTGTCGGAAGTTTGAAGTGCATAAGACTTCATTTGAGCTCTGTACGCCTCTTTGTTATCATCAATTTGTGTATAGAGCGACTCTACCTGCGATCTGAGTTCCATGATCGATTTGATCATGCTGTCATCATTTGCTGCATGAAGCATCGTACCTGAAACTGATAGCGCTGCTGATATGGAGATCAATCTTCTGAATGTGACCATTGTCTTTCCTTGTGAAAAATTAAAAATCTGTGTTGATTTTAGTGTGCGCAATATTTCCATAAATTAATAACAAAGTGGAAACATTGTATGTAATGGATTTGTAATGGAATAGACAGGCCGAAACCTGTCTGATAGGGGTACCTTAGAGGTAATTTATTGTATTGCTTGTATTCGCATCAAAGATTGCTCTAATCTCATCAGCTCCATCTGTAGTAGGATCCGTTTGATCTTCGAAATCACCTGATACTGTATTAATAGTAACGTTGCCAAAATCAATATTAGTAAGCTTAGGTATTTTCGCGGAATAAATGGCTGCACCGTCTATACTGTTATAATTGATCGTACCATTGTAGAATTTACCTCCAACTCCTGCTTTTTTGAAGTAGATACCCCCTTCAAACTCACCGACACCGGCAGCATAACTATCATGATTAATCGTAAACCCATCAAGTGTCAATACTGTGTCTGTACCTGACATTTCGATACCTGCATAACCCATAGTAGCATTGATGACAAGGTTTTTAACCGTACCCTGGTACATACTGTCAACATCCAGGTGGTCATCTGTACAGTGGGAGATCGTTACATTGGTCATGTTCACTGTACCGCCCCAGATCTCTATACCATCATCATTGGAATAGTCCACTGTAATATCCTCAACCACTGTACCGGAACCTACACCTACCATTGAAAGACCATTGGTTTCTTGACTCAGTCCTGTTTCTGTTGCTGAGTTGAGGATCTTCACATGTCTCAAAATACCAGAACTGTCATCCGATACTCCCGTCCCTGCCGTATAACTTCCGTTTACCGTCACTTCGTATGTAAGTGGTGTACTGGACATATTCGCATTACCGATAAGTGTTAAACCACCCCAAAGTCCTTCTTGTGCATTTGTTTTTGCTTTATCGGTAAATGTAATCGGTGCTGTTTCTGTACCAAGTGCATATATTTTTGAATCTTTGTTGATTTGTAAATATGAGTTTGCATCATTACCACCAATAGTCGTACCATCCTGAATTCTTATAGATGCACCTGCTGCAGTATCTGCAAATTGGTCGATTACCCATGACTTGCCTCTTGTAAGTACATTACATCCTGCAATTTTTCCAGTAATTGTCGTAGAAGGAATCACGCAGGCATCATCGTTGTTACCACTGCCTGTCGTCGTAAAAATATTTTTGATTTCATCTGCAGAGTCTGTTGCCGCATCTGTTTTGTTCACAAATGTATTACCTATATCTGTGTAGATACCCACGTTGTTGAAATCAATATTTGAAAGCTTGGCATCTTGTTGTGAATAAATTGCCCCTGCTGAAGCACTTCTATAAATGATCGTACCATTGTAGAATTTACCTCCAACTCCTGACTTCTTGAAGAAGATACCACCTTCTGCTGAATCAGGTATAGCAAACCCATCCACGGTGATAGTAAAGCCATCCACAGTTAAAACTGTGTCTGTACCTGACATTTCGATACCTGCATAACCCATAGTAGCATTGATGACAAGGTTTTTAACCGTACCCTGGTACATACTGTCAACATCCAGGTGGTCATCTGTACAGTGGGAGATCGTTACATTGGTCATGTTCACTGTACCGCCCCAGATCTCTATACCATCATCATTGGAATAGTCCACTGTAATATCCTCAACCACTGTACCGGAACCTACACCTACCATTGAAAGACCATTGGTTTCTTGACTCAGTCCTGTTTCTGTTGCTGAGTTGAGGATCTTCACATGTCTCAAAATACCAGAACTGTCATCCGATACTCCCGTCCCTGCCGTATAACTTCCGTTTACCGTCACTTCGTATGTAAGTGGTGTACTAGACATGTTCGCATTACCGATAAGTGTTACCCCACCCCATTTACCTACAGTTGTGTCAGTGCCACTCAATCCATCCACTGAGGAAAATATAATCGGTTTTTCAGCTGTACCATCTGCTATGATCTTAGCGTTCTTATCAATGAGAAGATATGAGTCTGAATTTTTACCGGCGATGCGGGTTCCAGGCTCGATAGTAAGTGTAGCACCGTTCGTTACAGAAACATATCCGTCCAAGATCCATGCCTTATCAGCTGTCCATGTGGTGTCTGTTGTAATATTTCCTATTACTGTTTCTTGTGTTGATGGTGCTGGTGGTGTAGTAGTACCTGTAGTACCACCTGTAGTACCAGTAGTAAGAGTATCCCCAGTGATAGCCACCGTTGAATCACCATAATTAATCGATGTATCACCACATCCTGTCATAGCAGCAATAGCTGCGAGCGAAAGTGCCATTTTAGTCAAGTTAGTCAAGTTAGTCATTTCTGTCATCCTATTTCCACCGTATACGGTTTTGTTTGCAGAATAGTGACGAAAAATGGAAACAGAGTGGAAACAGAGTGGTAACATTTATGTTATCAAATGGTTATCTCATGTTTGAATAGAAAAAAGAGGAAAAATATCTGCTTATGCATACTGCAAATCAATTAAAGTGTCATAGAAGGGTCAGGAAGAAAATCTACCTTAGTGGACTTTTCAATAAACAATATAAATAGTGTCCTTATGTTACCACTTTGTTATAACTATCATATACTATTATTCATCTCATAAGAGAAATATCAATTGAAAGAAAGGAGAAAACATGAAAATAAGTAAAATACTTCAAAAAGCAGTGAAAGAAGAAGGAAAACATTCACTGACTTGTAAGACGATCGTAAAACTGAAGCACTCAAAAGAGTTCAGCTATCTTGTTGACAAGAACCGCTAAATAACCTTAAGACCCGAACGGGTTCATCCCGCCCATCATACCCATCGCCTGAGACTTTTTATTGTCTTCTATCATTTTATTGACATCATTCATCGCTGAGATGAGCAGTATCTGTAAAGACTCTTTGTCTTCCAACAAAGAATCATCTATCGTGAGATCTATCACTTCGCCCGCACCGTTTGCGGTCAGTTCAATAAGGCCTCCGCCTGCTTTAGCGGTAAAGTGTATATTTTTAGCCTGTTCCTGTATCTCTTTCGCTTTTTCCTGCATCTGCTCCATTATCTTACCCATGTTGCCCAAGTCAAAGCCTTCAAACATTATTCTAAGCCCTCAAACTCTTCGGCGATGCTATTGTCATCATCCAGTATGACGATTTTTGGCAGATGCGCATCTGCTTCTTCTTCATTCATCGTTGCATAGGCAATAATGATGATCTTATCGCCTTTATGTACTTTTCTCGCCGCTGCCCCATTCAGACAGATATCTTTTTTGCCTGGTTCACCCGGGATGATATAGGTAGAAAAACGCTCACCGTTATTGACATTCACGATATCGATCTTTTGTCCGACACGCATATTGGCTGCATCTAAAAGTTCCTGATCAATGGTAATTGAGCCTACATAATTCAAGTTTGCATCTGTTACGGTAGCTCTATGTATTTTAGAATAAAGCATTGTAATATTCATAATTATTCCTATTTATTTCATAAAAATTATTGGGATTATACCAAAATCCCCTATATAGTTATATTATACTGAAATTGTGGGGAAATTGGAAAGCCGCACTATGAAGTCGTGCGACCCTAAAAAGATGGGTATAGAGAATTAACGAGCCAGACTTGCAGGTGAAAGAGGTTCTCCCCACATTTCAGCCGGGATCACATACTCTTCTACAACTGTTCCACCGATGATATGCTCATCGATAATTCTATCTATCTTCTCTTTTGTCAAACCTACATACATTGTATGCCCCGGTTCTACTAGCATTACCGGACCTTGTTGACAACGGTTAAGACAACCGGTCTGAATAGGTGTAACTGCAGGCATGATCCCTTTTTGCATCAATTTCTGTGCAAGGTACTGAAAAAGTTCTTGTGACTCTTGATCATCTGCTTTTACACAAGATGGTTTTGGCATCCCCGGAGGTGCAGACTGCTGACATTTGAAGATATAAAACGCTGGTTGTGGTATAGTACCTGGTACCATGAGAATCCTTTAAAGTTTAATTGGGAGTATTTTACTCCGATTTACTTAATTGAAGTTTAAATGTACCATTTAAAGGCGCTTGATACCTCATACCATAAGAAGAGCATTACGCTCTCTCATCTAGAAGTTCCCGTACCACTTCCCTGTCATCAAAAGGATGCTTCACCCCTTTGATCTCCTGATAGTCCTCATCCCCCTTGCCGAGTATGAGCAGTACTTCATTCTCTCCCAATGCATCAAGTGCCATTTTTATGGCGAGTCTTCTGTCTGGAGTCGCAGTGACATGGTCCTTTCCGTGCAAGCCCAGTAAGATATCTTCAAGTATCATTTCGGGTACTTCATCCCGAGGGTTGTCACTGGTCACATAGATCTTGTTTGCATACCTGCCGGCAACTGCTCCCATGCGGGGACGTTTCTCTTTATCTCTGTTCCCGCCTGCTCCAAAGACCACCGAGATGTCTCTGTCTTTCATCGACTCAAGCACTTGATACATACCATCATCGGTATGTGCAAAATCCACGATCACAAGCGGGTCTCTGCTCACCACTTCCATACGCCCTGAGACCCCTGCAAAATACTCTACCACTTCACATATCTCTTCTATGCTTCTTCCCGTTAACATCTGTACCGAACCTATGGCTGCCATCAGGTTAAAAAGGTTAAAGAGGCCTACCATGGGTGAGTGGAAGGTTGCTTCGGTCCGCAAATGTTTGATCCCTGCCGTGATACCATTCAGCAAAGAGAACGCCTGCACTTTGAAGGTTGCCGGCTCATCCACTCCGTAACTCTGTGCCCCTATGGGGTTATACGTAATGTTTTTAATGTCATCTTTATTGAGCAGCTTGGGTGATTCATCTGCAAAAAAGAGACTCTTCACACGTCTGTACTCTTCAACGGTACCATGATAATCCAAATGGTCAGAGGTGACATTGGTATGGACCTTAAGGGCAAAGCTTAACCCCTCTATCCGGTTTTGATCTATCGCATGGGAGCTGACTTCCATGATGAAGTAGTTACATCCCATATCCATCGTCTGTTTCATATTGTGCAGTGTTTCGAGGATAGAAGGCGTGGTCATGCTCTTCTCTTCTATCCGCTTTTCCTGCGCAAATAAACCGCGCGTACCCTGCAGTGCCGGCTTCTCATCCAGATCAAGCAAAAAAGAGTAAATGGCTGCGGTTACCGTCGTTTTACCGTTCGTTCCGGTCACACCTACCACTTTCATCTTTTCGAGTCCCCAAAAAGAGATCAGCTCACCCACTGTAAGTGTTTCCGGTTTCGACGCCAATGTTTCGTAATAGCGGCTATTTTGTGTCGTTTTTAAAAAGATCGTATCTTTATCGAGTTTGCTTGTATCATCTGTCAGAAAAAGATAACCATCTTTTTGGAAATCCAATTTCACTATTTTTGCCCTCTAACCACATGGTAAAGTGCGAGTATCTCCTGATCATTCCCAAAGAGGCTCGATGAAGCATCCAGGTATCCCAGTGCCATCTCATCAAATCCTTCGTTTGCAAGCTGTGTAACAAAATCTATAAACTCTTCCTTATTCGTGATCACTACCTTGGTCGAAAACATAATATCTTCAAATGTCTTTTTGAAGCTGCCCCTGCTCTTTACAAGTTCCAGGAAATCACTATAACGTATACCATCGCCATATTCTATCTGTTCTTCCAAGGGCTCAATCAAAAGTTCTTGTAACTTATGTTTTGAGCTGTCTAGATTCTCAATAAGTCCATCGATGATATCCACAGCATTCTCCTTCTCGTTCTTGATCATCTGATAGTAGTCAAACAAAGCTTGTGCTTCCTCTTGACTCTCTATCCCCAGATCACTCAAGTAGACGCCTATTTTTGCTTCATCTAACGTAGGATAATCCCTTAAGATCAAACCGTAACTTCGAAGTGCCTTGGCATAGTCTCCCTGTAGAAACTCGCTTTCGGCTCTTTTCAGCAATAAATCTTGACTTATTTTGCTCATCTTAAATTACAATTGATCCAATTTGTCTTCAAACCCCGCAGGTACATTGACTACTGTGATCTCAGGGTGAATAAGGGTTTGCATCTGTCTCTCCACACCGAACTTGATCGTTGTACCTGAACTACCGCAACCGACACATGCACCTTGAAGCTGGACAAAGACTTTTCCATCTTTAATGGCAATGAGTGTGATATCCCCTCCATCAAGTTTAATAGAAGGTCTCACCTTGTCTATGACGTTCATTACGGCAGGTTCTAATTCTTCATCTGTAAATGGTATCAATGTTTCTCCTTAGTTTGCATCTCTATACTAGAGACATCTCATAAAATTATTATAACAAAATCATAGTAAAATCTTTGTTACTATGTTCTTTAAGTGTGTTATACACTAAAAGTATTACTTTGTCAATGGGTGTTTGAATGGTTTAATGATTAAATGATGTAGTGCATCGTATTCAAGGCAAAGCCTTGAATAGTGAAGTTTCAGAGGGAATTATACGAGTTCGATAATTGCCATAGGTGCTGAATCACCTTTTCTCATACGTGTTTTAATAATTCTTGTATATCCACCGTTTCTGTCTGCATACTTTGGTGCGATCTCGTTTACAAGCGTATTTGTACACTCTTTGTGTTGTAACATTGCAAAAATTGCTCTGTGTGCGTTAAAATCACCAGAAGCAGCTTTAGTGATAAGCTTTTCAAAATAACTTCTAAGCTCTTTAGCTTTTGGCAATGTAGTCTCAATTCTACCCTCTTTTGTCAAAGCAATTGATAGGTTTTTAAGAAGCGCCGCTCTATGAGAAGACGTTCTGTTTAATTTACGGTAACCATGCTTATGTCTCATAATATTCCTTTACTGTAACAACTATGCTTTAAGTTGTTCTATTTTCTTTACAAGATTCACTCTTGTAACATCTGAAAGTTCAAAATCTGGACCAAATCCGTGCTCTACGAGACACTCAGAGATTTCATCTAAAGATTTTTTACCAAGATTTTTGATATTTTTAATCTCATTTTCACTCATCAATACCAACTCACCGAGGAACTTTAATCCAGCTCTGTCAAGTGAATTGAATGATCTTGCACTAAGCCCAAGGCTATCGACAGTTTGCATGAAAGGTTTGAGTTCGCTATCATCACTGTTTCTTTTTACCGGTGCTACAGAGATATCTAGATCCAGTACCGTATTAAAAACAGAAAGTTGCTTATTCATAACTTCCAATGCATTTGTAAATGCTTCAACCGGACCGATCTGACCATCTGTTTCGATATCGAATGTGATCTTTTCAAAATTAGGATTGTCCTCTACAAGTACAGGATCAATCTTATAATTCGCTTTTCTTACCGGAGTAAAGAAAGCATCAAGTGCAATGCTGTCACTTTCAACATCATCTCTAAGGTCTTCACTTGGTACATAACCAATACCTTTTGAGATCACTACTGTAAAGTTAAGCTCCGCATCTTCATTCAATGTTGCAAGCGGCAGATCACCGTTCACCACTTCGATTTGATCATTGTTCAGGTCTTGCGCTGTCACTTCTTTGTGCCCAGAAAAACTGTATTTTAATTCAACTCTGTCACTCTCGTCTTTAATTTTCAAACGAATGTTCTTGAGGTTGATAATAAATACAGCAACATCTTCGTGCATACCTCTGATGTTATCGAACTCATGTGCAGCACCTTCGATCTTGATCGAAATAGGTGCATAACCGATAGAAGAACCTAAGATCAGTCTTCTTAGTGGATGTGCAAGTGTAACAGCATAACCGCTCTCAAAAGGATAAGCAACGATCTCAGCACGATTTGCACTGATCTCATTTACTTCTACTTCCGTTGGCATAAATGGTGCAATTTTAATTTTTCTCATTAATAGCCTTTACTTATGTATGTATTATTTAGAGTATAGCTCAACGATTAGACGCTCTTCCACTGGGATTGCGATCTCTTCTCTCTCCGGAATTCTTGTGAATAGACCAAAAAGTTTTTCTTTGTCCATATCAACCCAATCAACCATACCTGTTTGATTAGTCAGTTCGATTGATCTAAGGATCTGAGGATTCGTTTTACTTTTCTCTCTGATCTCGATTTTTTGACCTGCTTTTACTCTAAAAGAAGGGATATCTACTCTTTTCCCATCCACCAATACATGTCCGTGGTTTACGAATTGTCTTGCTGACGCTCTAGTTGTAGCGAATCCCATTCTGTAAACAACATTATCAAGTCTTTGCTCAAGAAGTTGGATAAGGATAGAACCTGTGTTCCCTTCTTTAGCGTTTGCTTCTTTATAAAGTGCTCTAAATTGTTTTTCACTTACACCATACATAAATTTAGCTTTTTGCTTCTCTTGAAGTTGAAGACCGTATTCACTGATCTTTGCTCTTCTTTGTCCATGTTGTCCTGGTGCATATGGTCTTTTTTCCAATGCACTTTTACCAGCGAGTCTTCTCTCACCTTTTAACCCAAGATCAACACCAAGTCTTCTTTCTAGTCTTTCAACTGGACCTCTATATCTTGCCATGCTTATACCCTTCTCTTCTTAGGTGGTCTACAACCATTATGTGGAAGTGGTGTAATATCTTTTAAGAATGTTACACGAATACCTTCTGTTGCACCAATTGCTTTCACTGCAGTATCTCTACCTGAACCAGGACCCTGAACTTTGATCCCCACTTCTTTGATACCGTTCTCCATTGCTTTTGCCATTGCATCCGCTACAGCTTCAGTAGCAGCAAAAGGAGTTGATTTTTTGCTACCTTTGAAACCTAGTGCACCTGCACTGCTCCAAGAGATAACATTTCCCATTTCGTCAGTCACTGTAATCACAGTGTTATTGAAAGTTGCAGCTACGTACACTACACCTTTAGCAATACTTTTTTTTGCTTTTTTCTTAGCCATCTAACCTACTCCTTATGCCGCACCGACAGTTTTACGCTTACCTTTACGAGTACGCGCATTTGTCTTTGTTTTTTGTCCACGCACAGGCAGACCTCTTCTGTGTCTAAGACCTCTATATGAACCTAGATCCATAAGTGCTTTGATATCTAAAGTCACTTTTTTTCTAAGATCACCTTCAACCATAACATTTTCTTGAATATCATTACGGATCGTTGCTGCTTCAGCATCTGTAAGTTCATGTACTCTTTTGTTATAATCAACACCTGTTCTGTCAAGAATTTTTCTTGAAGTCGTCAACCCAATTCCGTAAATGTAAGTAAGTGCATACTCCATTCTTTTCTTTTGTGGTAAATCAACACCTGCAATACGTGCCATGTTTATCCTTGTCTTTGTTTATGTTTTGGATTTTTACAAATCACGCGTACGATACCCTTGCGTTTAATAACTTTACAGTCATCACACATTTTTTTCACTGATGGTCTAACCTTCATTGGTTACTCCTACGATATATTTGTGCACCTAGAGTGTTTGACAACACCCCTGTTTTGCGTGGATTATTGATGTATCATAATCCAACCCTTGAGTAATCGGTGCGGCTTAATCAAAGATTCTTCGCGCAGATTCCTAAAAGCCTAATGGTAATAGGGAGGAGGATTATACCCAGATTTGCATTAATTTTTTCTTATACATATAATATGTATATATTCTAGATATCTAGAAATGAGATACTACTCTATTTTTACCCTCTTTTTTTGCTTTGTACAGATATCTGTCGGCTCTGGCAATCAGACTATCAAGGTCCTCTGCATCCCTATATGTGGCTACCCCAAAACTACAAGTCAACTCTCTAGGCATTGCATAGTCGCCCATGGAAATCACTTCCCGTAATTTTTCTGCGACCAATACCGCCTCCTCTTCATCTGTTTCTGGCAACATTACAAGGAATTCTTCGCCGCCCCATCGCCCTAAACGGTCACTCTTTCTGAGTTTCTGTAGCATAAGTTCAACGACTTTTTTCAAAACAAAGTCACCCTTTTCATGTCCATACTTATCATTGACTGGTTTGAAATCGTCTATATCAATGTAAAGAATTGAGAGTGGCTTCTGTTTACGTTCAATGCGTTCAAGTTCATATTCCAAGAGTTCATTCATTGTATTTCTATTGTAAGTTCCGGTAAGACTATCATACGTAGCAATCTCATTGATCTTTGAAATTTTTTGCAATACTACAAAAATAAGCATTGATAAAATCAATAGAATGAGGGTAGATATCACCAATAGGGTCAAAGCATCTTTTTCAATGCTGCTTATCTCTTCACAATTTTCATAACTTATGAGATACGCTGCATTTTTATCCCCCTCAACATTACTGATGGGGATAAAGGTGACGGTTGTTTTCTCTTTAGAAATGCAAAACCCTTTCTGGTTTTGCATTTTTTGTGTGACTTCTTTCGAGATAGATTGATTGATCTGTTGATATTTGTACATGATAGGAATATATTCATCTCCTTTTTCATGCATATAGCTATGGTTGATATGGCTCATGATATAGTGACTTTTTTCATCTTCCCATACTTTTCTTTCGACAATTGACTTTTTAAGGATAAAGTCTATTTCATCACCGAGTGTCTCTTCTATATCATTGCTTAATGCTTTGAAGGAGAGAGAAGTTTCAACACTGCCTATATGTCTCTTTTCTTCGTCAAAGAGCGGATAGACATAACGAAAACCGTTATAGATTCTTCCTTCTTCAAACCCTTCCACATATCTCTTCTCTTTATTGACAATTTCAAGAGAGTGACGTATGCCTACAAGTGAGTCCCCATATTTCTCAGGTTTATGAAAACGTAAAAAACTGCTTACGTTGGGTAAGTGAAAGTGTAACTGTCTTATATTGATCGATTTTAGACTTTCATACGTAGGGATCAGTAGTTTATATAAAGAAAGACGTATGTTTTTCTGCTTTTCGGGGCCGGCATCTTTTGCCTGTTTGAACTGATCAATGACCCCGGGGGTGTTAATAATTTCATCATACAGTAGTTTTGTGATCTTAGAGTAGGATTTACGTGTGTTCTTGTAGACATCGTTAAAAACTTTTACTTTTCTCTCAAAAACTGCAGCCCGTTTATCTTCATACATTTTCCATATGATCAAAGAAGCAAATAGTTCTAAAAAAATAAAAATAAAAGAGGAAAGAAGGATAATTTTCAAAAAAGAGGTGTTTAGAATAATTTTTCGCATTGCTATAGTATAGTCTATAAAGAGTAACAGTGATCTCTAAATAGTTTGGAGATCACTGTTTATTAATTATTTGTATCTAAATGTGATACGACCTTTATCAAGGCTGTAAGGTGTAAGTTCTACTTTTACTTTGTCACCCGGAAGAATTTTAATGTAGTGCATTCTCATCTTACCGGCAATATGACAAAGGACAATGTGACCATTATCCAACTCAACTCTAAATGTCGCATTTGGTAATGCTTCAACCACTTTACCGTCAATCTCTATAACATCATCTTTAGCCATTGTATTCCTTTATTCATTTTCTACTTTATATTCTTAATTGTGTCAAATGATGAAGCTTACGCTTCAGTCAATATGATAGCTTTACCGTCTACCACTGCAACCGTATGTTCATAGTGTGCTGATCTGAGTTGATCTTCACTTATAACTGACCATTTGTCCTCAAGCAGTACTGGTTGCCCGCTTTTTTGACATACCATAGGCTCCAAACAGAAGACCATACCGTTTTTAATTTTAGGTCCCTGGTTTGTTTTACCCTCAAGATAGTTGGGGATATTTGGTTCATCATGCGGTTTCGTACCGATACCGTGGCCGCAATAATCACGCAATGGTACATAACCTGCAGAAACGATATAATCTTCAAGAATTTTTGACAATTCTTTAAAGCGCATACCTTCTCTGATAGAATCGATCGCATGATAAAGTGCGCCTTTTGCACACTCGATAAGCGCATCGTCTTCTGCAGATAGTTTACCTACTGCCATTGTGATCGCAGCATCACCAAAATAGCCATCCAGTTTTGTCCCGATATCTAAACCGAGCACATCACCTTCTTCTATCACTCTATCTGTAGGGATACCATGAATACATACTTCATTGACCGAAGTACATACAGAACCGGTAAAACCATACAATCCTTTAAACGACGGTACTGCACCGTGTTCACGGATATAGGCTTCACCTAAAGCATCGATTTCTTTCAGTGTCATACCTGGTTTGATGATATTTTGAAGATATTGAAGTGTTTTTCCAACGATCTCGCCAGCTCTTTTAAGCTTGGCGATCTCATCTGGTTTTCTGATAGCAATAGCCATTATAGACCTACATTACCCAATGTATCATATTGATTCATAGTTCTTTGTGCTTCGATCTTTCTCATGGTATCGAGTGCAACCTGAACGATAATAAGTACGGCAACCCCACCAAAATAGAAAGATGCACCCATTCCGGAGATGATCAAGAACGGCACTGTCGAAATGATCGCAAGATACACTGCACCTGAACCGGTCAGTCTGCTTGCCACTTCATTCAGGAATTCTTTTGTATGTTCACCTGGTCTCACGCCAGGAATGAACCCGCCTTGTCTTTTCAGGTTGTCTGCTATATCTTTCGCATTAAATGCAATCGATGCATAGAAGAATGCAAAGAACATGACAAGCAGGAAAGTGACCACATTGAATGTGATACCACCTGGTGCCAATGAGTCAGCAATCGCTACAAGAAATGGCGTAGTACTTGACTGAAGCATAGTCAGAGGAAACATCAATACCGCTGAAGCAAAGATAGGAGGAATGACACCTGAAAGGTTTACTTTTACAGGAATGTAGTTCATGACTCTCTTTGTTTGATTCTGCATGATCGTCTTTCTTGAATAAGAGATAGGTACCCTTCTCTCACCAAGTTCAACATAGATAATGGCCAGGATAGTGATCAGCATAATTGCCAAAATACCAAGTACCACTAAAAAGTTCATCTCGCCGGCATTTACTGCTCTCACTGTATTTCCGATCGCAGATGGTAGCCCAGAGACAATACCCGCAAAGATGATCAGTGAAATACCGTTACCGATACCTTTTTGTGTGATCTGTTCACCGATCCACATCAACAACATCGTACCTGCCAGCATAGAGAAAGTCGTAATAATTGTAAACATCATAGGATCGATCATCACTGCACTCTGTCCCGCTCTACCTGTCATACTCTGAAGTCCCATAGATACACCGATAGCTTGTACTACCGTAATAAATATAGTGAAATAACGAATGATCTGCATATATTTTTGCATGCCGTCACGTTCTTTTTTCATTTGACCAAGTGCGGGGAAAGTAGCTGCGAGAAGTTCCATAACGATGGAAGCAGTAATATAAGGCATGATACCTAAAGAGATGATACTTAAACGTTCAACGGCATTACCAGAGAACATATTCATTAGCCCAAGGGCGTTGTTTGTATTGCTATCAAAGAACTCTTTGATCACATTCAAATCAACACCTGGAGTTGGGATATAGGCTAAAACTCTGTACGCAAAAAGGAATCCTAGTGTGATAAGGATTTTTTGAGTTAAAGCATTGCCCATAATTATTTTCCGCTTGTTGTAACAGCGTCGTCTTTGATCTTAGATGCAAGATCTCTTGCACTTGCACCGATCAACTTCACTTTCGTTACATTCTTTTGCAATTTATGCACTGACTTGATCGTCTCAAGTGTAATTTCAGAAAGCTCAGCGATTGCTTTGATCTTTTCTACATTGATCACATATGGTTTTTCAACGCTAGAAGTGAAACCGATTTTAGGCAATCTTTTGTAAAGTGGCTGTTGACCACCTTCAAAACCTCTTTTTCTTTTGTAACCAGATCTAGCTTTTTGACCTTTTTGACCACGTCCAGCTGTTTTACCTGTTCCTGAACCTTGACCACGACCAACTCTTTTTCTGTTACGAGTTGAACCTGGAGCAGGTTGTAAATTATGTAAACCCATACTTTACCCCTTACGCTTTGATTCTAGTAAGTGCTTGGATTGTCGCTCTTACTAGGTTATTTGGGTTGTTTGAACCGATTGATTTTGAAAGGACATCTTTTACCCCTGCAAGCTCAAGTACTGGTCTGGCAGCACCACCGGCAATAACACCTGTACCTTCACTCGCTGGTCTAAGCACGATTCTACTTGCGTTGAATTTGTGCTCGATATCATGTGCGAGTGTTGTACCTTTGATGTTTACTTTCACAAGGTTTTTGTGAGCATCATCAACCGCTTTTTTGATCGCATCAGGAACTTCTTTGGCTTTACCAAATCCGTATCCAACAGTACCGTTTCTGTCACCGATCACTACGAGCGCAGTAAATCTAAATCTTCTACCACCCTTAACAACTTTGGTAACACGACCGATATTAACGATTACTTCTTCAAATTCTTTTTCTATTTCTTCCATCATGATTCCTTAAAACTTGATTCCGGCTTCTCTAAGTGCATCAGCAAATGACGCAACAACACCGTGGTAAAGGTAACCATTTCTGTCGAAAACAACAGTTTCAATGTTTTTAGAAGCAAGGTTTTTAGCCATCTCAGCAGCTACTTTTTTTACATCTTCCTGGTTTACTTTAAGACCAAGCTTTCTGCCGTCAACAGAAGCAAGTGTAGTCCCAGTAGTGTCATTGATCGCTTGAGCATAAAAGTGCTTGTTTGACTTGAATACAGTCAATCTCGGATTTGTATCTGTACCGAAGATTTTACCTCTTACTCTAGCTTTTCTTTGAGCGCGAAGTTTATTTTTTCTTTTTTGAATACTTTTTAACATCTACCGCTCCTTACTTACCAGCTGCTTTACCAGCTTTTCTGATGATCACTTCATCTGTATACTTCACACCTTTGCCTTTATACGGTTCTGGTGGTCTGAAATCTCTAATCTCAGCAGCAGCTTGACCCACTGCTTGCTTATCTGTACCTTTTACAGTGATCACGTTTTTTTCAACTGTGATTTCAAGTCCCTCAGGGATATCATAGTTAATATCATGTGAGTGTCCCAATTGAAGGTTAAGTACTTTACCTTGAACGGCTGCTCTGTAACCAACACCATTGATCTCTAAAGATTTACTGTAACCTTGGTCTAAACCAATGATAATATTGTTGAAGAGTGCTCTGTATGTTCCCCAGAACGCTGCATCTTGTTTTTCATCACCTTTTCTTTCAAAAGTCACTTCTGAACCATCAATGCTGATCCCAACTCTACCATGAGTTTCAAGTCTCTTTTCAAGATTGCCTTTTTTAGCCACGAGAGTCGTACCGTCTAGTGATACTTCAATACCACTTGCCACAGTTACTGGTCTTTTTCCTATTCTTGACATCTTTTATTCCTTACCAAATACTACAGATTACTTCACCACCGATTCCACGTTTAAACGCTTCATCGTTAGCAAGAACACCTTGGCTTGTTGAAACAACCAAAGTACCGTAACCATTTTTAAATGTTCTAATATCATCTTTACCTTGGTGTACACGTCTACCAGGCTTAGAGATTTTTTTGATCTCGTTGATCACGCTTTTTTCATCCTCGTCATATTTAAGAACTACTTTTATTGTTTTTTTGTTTCCATCTTCTTTTACTTTGTAACTCTCAAGGTAACCTTTGTCTACAAAAATAGATACGGTTGCTTCAATCGTCTTTGAGTGAAGAAGTGTTGTTACGTCTAGTCTTCTTTGCGCAGCATTTCTTATACGAGTAAGAGAGTCTGCAATTATGTCTGTCATCATCTTTTAATTCTCCTTACCAGCTTGCTTTGCGCATGCCAGGGATAAGACCTTCATTGGCCATTTTTCTTAAACACACACGACAAAGACCGAAATCTCTGTATACTGAGTGAGGTCTACCACAAATGTTACATCTTGTATATGCTTGCGTAGAGAATTTTGCTTTTCTCTGTTGCTTAGCTATCATTGATTTCTTAGCCATTAGTTTCTCCCTTTAGCGAAAGGCATACCAAGCTTTTCTAAAAGCGTGAATGCTTGTTTATCATCTTCAGTGCTCGTTACGATAGTGATATTCATACCGTGTGTCTTGATCACTTTATCAAATTCGACTTCCGGGAACATCAATTGCTCTTGAAGACCGAAGTTATAGTTACCGCGTCCGTCAAAACCTTTTCTTGGTGTACCTCTAAAGTCTTTTACTCTTGGAAGTGCGATTGATACAAGTTTGTCAAAGAAGTTATACATGTTTTCACCTCTAAGTGTTACTCTGATACCAGATGGAGCACCTTCTCTTGCTTTAAAACCAGCAACTGATTTTTTAGCATTTACTATTACTGCTTTTTGACCAGCAATTAGTGAAATTGTGTCTGCCATATTAGCGATGAGTTTAGTATCTTTACCTTCTTCACCGGCACCAACAGAGATAACAATTTTCTCAAGCTTCGGAGTCTGCATCGTATTTATAACCCCGCACTCTTCTCTAAGTGCAGGAACGATGTCATTGTACTTTTGCTTCATTCTACTCATAGGATTAACCCTCTACTTTTTTTACATTTGAGATGTGGATAGGCATTTCTTTGCTCACAAATCCACCCTCTTTGTTCTGCTCGCTTGGTTTTACAGCTTTTTTAGCTGTTTTACAACCTGCAACGATTACTGCATCTTTTTTAGTAAGCACTTGAAGAACTTCTCCAACTGTACCTTTGTCATCACCAGCGATAACCATTACCTGGTCACCTTTTTTGATCTTGAATGTTTTAGCCATTACCATACCTCCGGTGCAAGTGATACAATTTTCATAAAACCTGCATATCTTGTTTCACGACTTACAGGACCAAAGATACGTGTACCTATCGGTTCTCTTTTGTCATCGATAATTACTGCTGCATTGTCGTCGAATCTAATCAGTGATCCATTTTCTCTCTGGATCTCTTTTTTTGTTCTAACAACGACTGCTTTAACAACTTTACCTTTTTTCACTTTTCCAGTTGGAAGTGCTTTTTTCACAGAAGCAACGATCACGTCACCTACTGATGCATATCTTCTTTTAGATCCGCCAAGAACCTTGATACACATGATCTCTTTGGCACCAGAGTTATCTGCTACATTTAATCTTGTAAAACCTTGGATCATTACACTTCTCCTCTCTTCACGATTTCAAGAAGTCTGAAGCTTTTTGTTTTTGAAAGTGGTCTACATTCGATAGCGCTCACTGTATCTCCAACATTGATGTCGTTCTTCTCATCGTGAATAAGATATTTTTTAAATCTTTTTACAGTCTTGTGATATCTTGGGTGAAGTACTCTTCTTTCAACTAAAACAGTCGCAGTTTTTTCTCCAGCCTTTTTGATCACAGTACCTTGTATTTGTCTTTTTGGCATGTCTGACCCTTTACTTCGATCTAGCAGCAGTTAGTGCTGTTTGAATTCTAGCGATATCTTTTTTCGCTACTCTCAACTCTGAAGTGTTTGTTAATTGCATCGTTTTTTGCTTTGCATTCAATGTAAACAATTCAAGTTTTTTCTCTTTAAGCATCGCCGTAAGTTCTGCTTCATTTTTATCTTTTAAATCAATATAGTTCATTACTATCCTTTAAAGTGATAATTTTACACTTAAATGGCATTTTATGAATCGCAAGTGTCAATGCTGCTCTTGCAAGTGTCTCTTCAACGCCTGCCATTTCGAAAATAATTCTACCTGGCTTAATGTTCATTACCCATTTATCAACACCACCTTTACCTTTACCCATTCTTGTTTCGAGTGGTTTAGCAGTCAATGGCTTATCTGGGAAAACTCTGATCCAAGTTTTACCTGTTCTTGAAATTTTTCTCGTCATAGTAATACGCGCTGCTTCGATCTGTCTAGAATCGATTCTACCAGCTTCAGTTGCTTTGATCGCGATATCACCAAACTCAATTTTGTTACCTCTGAAAGATTTACCGCGGTTGCGGCCTTTCATCTGCTTTCTCCATTTAGTTCTTTTAGGCATTAGCATGATTATTCACCTCTTTTTCTAGATGGCTTTCTACCACCTTTTTTCTCTTCTGCTGGCTCAGCTTGGATACCTTTAGCAAGAACTTCACCTTTGAAGATCCAAACTTTAATACCAATGATCCCATACGTCGTATGTGCTTCAGCAAAACCGTAATCGATCTTCGCTCTAAGCGTATGAAGAGGCACTCTACCCTCTAGGTACCACTCAGTTCTTGCCATTTCAGCACCACCAAGACGACCAGATACAGAGATCTTGATCCCTTTTGCACCTGATTTAAGTGCACCTTGGATCACTTTTTTCATTGCACGTCTAAACGCAACTCTTCTTTCAAGTTGTGTTGCAACGTTTTCAGCTGCTAATTGACCTGAAGCCTGAGGACGCTTCTCTTCTTTAATATTGATCGCTACATCTTTACCAAGCATTTTGATAAGTGTTGCTTTCAATTTTTCAATATCTGCACCTTTTTTCCCGATAATGATACCAGGTCTAGCAGTCACGATATTTACTCTTAATTTTTTCACTGTTCTTTCGATGATGATGTTAGAAACACCCGCATAGAAAAGTTCTTTTTTAAGGTATTTTCTGATTTTATGGTCTTCTGCGATAAATTCAGGCGCTCTACCTTTTGCAGGGAACCATCTTGATTCCCAGTTTCTGTTGATTCCAAGTCTAAGACCTATAGGATTTACTTTTTGACCCATATTATGCGTCCTCCCCAGTTTTTTCAGCTACGCCAACTTCAACAAGAATGTGTGCTGTTGGTTTTATGATTCTAGAAGCAGTACCTCTAGCTCTTGGTCTCCATCTTTTCATTACCGCTGCTTTATCCACTCTACAAGAAGTGATTGTTACTTCTTCTGGTTCAAAATCACCGTTCGCAACTGCAGATGCAATTACTTTAGAAATGATACCCGCTGCTTTGTTAGGCATAAACTCTAATGATGCAAGAGCAAGTTCAGCATTCATACCCTGAACTTCTCTAGCGATAAGTCTAGCTTTAGTAGGTGATACTCTTACGAATTTTAATAATGCTCTACTCATAATTAGCCTACCTTCTTCTGTACAGAACCTTTGTGGCCCTTAAATGTTCTTGTCGGTGCGAATTCACCCAGTTTATATCCTACGTGGTTTTCAGTTACAAATACCGGTACGAATTGTCTACCATTGTGAACGTTAATTGTCAAACCGATAAACTCAGGGAAGATCACTGATCTTCTTGACCAAGTTTTGATTGGTTTATTTGAACCTTCTTCTTTTGCTTTAAGCACTTTTTTCATTAGGTGACCATCGATGAATGGACCTTTTTTTGTCGATCTTGCCATATCTTAGCCCCTTACTTCTTACGCTTAGAGATAATTAACTTATCACTAGCTTTTTTCTTACGTGTTTTAAACCCTTTAGCCGGAGTACCCCATGGAGATACTGGATGACGTCCTGAGTTTGTCTTACCTTCACCACCACCGTGCGGGTGATCGATCGGGTTCATCGCAGAACCACGTGTTTGCGGTCTGATACCAAGGTGTCTGCTTCTACCAGCTTTACCGATAACGATATTTGAGAAATCTTCGTTACCTACTGTACCGATCGTAGCAAGGCATGTACCTAGTACATATCTCATTTCACCAGATGGAAGTCTCAATGAAACGTATTTACCATCTCTACCCATGATCTGTGCATAACCACCCGCTGAACGTGCGATCTGACCACCATGACCAGGATTCAATTCAATGTTGTGAACCAATGTACCTACAGGAATATTCATCAATTTCATTGCATTACCGGTCTTGATATCAAGGCCTGACTCCGCTGACATGATCTTATCACCTACTTTAAGGCCTTTTGGTTGAAGTACATATCTTCTGTCTCCATCAACATACTTGATAAGACAGATTCTACAGTTTCTGTACGGATCGTATTCAACAGTTGCTACTGTACCTTCGATGTTAAATTTATTTCTTTTAAAATCGATGATTCTGTATAGTTTTTTAGCCCCCGCTTCTCTGTGACGAGAAGTGATTCTACCGTTACTGTTTCTACCTGCGGATCTCGGAAGATTCTTAAGTAGAGCTCTAACGCTTGCTTTGGCAGTGATATCACCACTGTCAAGGTTAGTCATATAACGACGTGAAGGTGTGGTTGGTTTATATGTTTTAATTGCCATCTTCTATCCTTATACCGCTAAGCTTTCGATTTTTGCATCTTCTGGAAGCTTCACATAGAACTTTTTCAAGTCTGCTCTTTTTCCTTCAACACCTCTAAATCTTTTCACTTTTCCGTCTACTCTCATTGAGTTTACTCTAAGTGGATTGATCCCGAAGAATTCTTTAAATACTTCTTTAAGACCATTTTTAGTCATTCTTGGAGTCGTTTGAACTACGATGACACCATCTTCTTGAAGAGCCAAACTCTTCTCTGTATACATAATTGATTTAATATCTGTAATATCTGCCATCTTAAGCCTCTTTCGTCAATTTATCAAATAGTGCTTTTTCAATCACGATTGAGTGATATGCAGCCGCAAGATAAGCATTAAGCTCATTTGATTCAATGAGGTATGCGTTCTGAAGATTTCTGAATGCTAAGAAAGTCTTATCATCGATCATCTCTTTCACTACAAGTACATCTCTTTGCTCAAGCCCGTTTACAAATGCCATTGCATCTTTTGTTTTACCTGATGCAATTTCAATATTGTCAACCACAAAAAGTCTCTCGTTCGCTGCCATCTCTGCCAATGCATGGTAGAGCGCAAGTTTCTTTTGCTTTTTGTTCACTTTTTGGTCATAGTTCTTGTTCGTACTTGGACCAAATGCAACACCACCGCCAACAAAAACAGGTGATCTCAATGAACCCGCTCTTGCACGTCCGCCACCTTTTTGAGCCCATGGTTTCTTACCACCACCACGTACATCAGATCTTGTTTTAGTCTGTGCAGTGTTGGCTCTAAGACCAGCAGCATACGCTTTACAATAGAGGTAAAGGTTATGCGGGTGAACTTCCAGAAACGATTGTGGAAGGTCTGTTGTTTTAATTACTGTTGTTTTCATTATTTAACTATCCTTACCAATCCTCTAGCCCCATTGTGACCAGGAATTGAACCTTTTAATACTAAGATACCGTTTTCAGCATCAAACGACATGACGTCATTTTTCACAGTAACTTGTGTGTTACCGTATTGTCCAGGCATTTTTTTACCAGGCATAACACGACCAGGCCACTCAGCGTTACCGATCGAACCGATTCTTCTACCAAATCTGTGTCCGTGTGAACCAGGTCCACCACCGAAACCGTGACGCTTCATACCACCTTGGAAACCTCTACCCTTAGTGTCAAGAGAAGTTTTCACTACAGATGTTTCAGCCAATGCCGCTGTGCTTAGATCACCAGCTTCAGTACCTTCAGCAACTTTAATAGTCATGAATTTGTTAAACTCTTTAGATACACCGTATTTAGTCTGCTGACCTTCGATGCTCTTATTCAGTTTTTTACTAGAGTTATACGCAACAAGTGCTTTCCCGTCTTCTCTCACTTCACAAACTTTCGTTTCAATAACTTTAAGAAGTGTAACTGGAACACTTGGTACATCAACAGTTCTGCTCATACCAATTTTTTCTACAATAAATTCCATTCTCTACTCCTACTTGTCCATTGATCTGATTTCAACTTCTATTTCAGGTGCTAGATCCAACTTCATAAGTGAATCGATAGTATCTGAAGTAGCCGAAACGATGTCGATCATTCTTCCGTGAATTCTGATCTCAAATTGCTCACGTGCGTCTTTGTTGACGTGTGGTGATTTAAGAACCGTATAACGCTTAAGTTTAGTTGGCATTGGAATCGGCCCTCTAATCTCTGCACCTGTACGTTTAACTGCATCTATGATAGCAGCAACTGATCTGTCTAATACTCTGTGATCGTAAGCTTTAAGCTTTAATCTAATTTTTTCCATATTTTACCTTTAAAAGAACTCGTTAGTACGTGCCTAAACACAGGGGGTTAACCCTCTAACATAAATTTAGGAACGCGAATTATACCCAAAGTTTTTGAAAGGTGCAATGTTTTTTAGTCTAAAAACGCTACAATATTGAAAAAAGTTTCCTTATAAAAAGGAAACCATAGGATGGACACTGTCATGGAATTACTTGAATATTACCAAAATCAACGTTATGCCACTGTAAATTATGTGCCAAGAAAGTGCCAATTACCCCTCAAAGGAGACATCAACCTCTACGGTGCACGGGGTGCAGGAAAAACGACCATGATCCTTGATCTGATACAAGAAGAGGAGGAAGAGACGACACTCTACATAGATATGGAAGATCCCAATTTGATATTCAATAGGCTCACTACCCTCGCTCTTCAGCAGTACATAGACCGTGTGGGCATTGTTCTGCTCATACTGGATCATTATACGGAAGGCTATCTTCCGTCTTTCCCGAATGTTGAAAGACTCATTGTTCTCTCACGACTACCGCTTCATCATAAAGACCTCATCCCCGTTGAGCTTTTTCCTCTGGATTATGAAGAATTTCTTGCCTTTGAGAGCACCACTTCTCAGAGCAGCGGGTTTAACCACTTCTTGCGCTCTGGTACCCTGCCGATGATGGCAAGGTCACAAAAAAACCATATACACGTGATGAAAAACTTTTTCAAAAGTGCTTTCGATACCAATGAGCAGAAGTTGCTTCTCGTGCTCGCACAACACCATACCAAACATCTCACTACCCATCAGATCTATACATTTGCAAAGGAAAAATTCAAAGTCTCCAAGGATTGGCTTTATAGAACGATGAAGCTCTTTACAGAAGAAAAACTCGTTTTATTCATCGAGGACAGATATCAAAAATCCGGGAAGAAGATGTTGATTTTTGACTTTGCCTTTGCGAAATACCTTACCCTGGGACAGCCTTTTATCTTGCAGTTTGAGACGATGATAGCCTTGGCCCTTATGAAACACGGCATTGAGGTAGAGACACTCGGGATACATGGATATGTCACAAAAAACAATGAACTGATCATCCCTGCGCCTTTTGAGAGCGAAGAGAGTCTCTGGGTAAAATCCCAAAGCAAGTTTTCTATCTACAAAAAGTACGGGATCAAAAAAGTGACCATTGTCACAGTGGCCAATACCTACGAATATCATATAGAAAAACTCTATTTTGAAGCGATCCCTTTTAATGAATGGAGTGTCATCAATGCTGAAGAGTAATATAAGCTTGCTTTGGCTAAAATTCCGATGCCTCTTTTCAGACCTGTGCAATGGTTCTGAGAGACAACGGGTCAGGACGGGAACGTAGCAGCCCACCTTTCTTTACTGTGTGCCGCAGGGATCTGGGGAGGGGTACTAGCTTCTTTTACATGAAATAATCTCCATTCACCATAAAACTAAACCCATTGTTTTAGGAAGATGAATGAACCATGAGACTTATGACACTGTAAACCATGATAGAGAGGTGGCCGAGTGGTCGAAGGCGCACGACTGGAACTCGTGTATGGGGCAACTCATCGAGGGTTCGAATCCCTTCCTCTCTGCCATATATTGCATAGACTTTCCCCTTTATTTATCATATCCTGTAAAATATAGATACATGGGTTACCTACTGGCTTTTTTTGATTCACTCCCGTCTTTGTTTTTTAACATACACTGCACTATAATATATAATTGTAGTGGCAGACAGAAAGTAACCAATATGTAATATGGCACTCTTATCTATACATGAAAGTAAAACAGTATGAAAAGTTTTAATACATATTACATGAACAAAGAACAATTAGGCTCGTTTATCCACGATAAAAAGATTTACAACTCCTCCTCGCTTTTGATCCAGGTCTATTCTGCCGTTGTTGACAAAACATTTATATCCTCTCTAATCTCTGAGCTCACATACTTCTTGCCTGATGCGGCTATTATAGGGGCTACGACCGATGGTGAGATCATGGATGGAAAAGTCTCTTCAGGGAAAGTCGTTCTTAGTTTCAGTCAGTTTGAGTATACGACACTGAAAGTAGCATCTGTAGAACATAAGGTCAACGGCTATGATAGTGGGCAATACTTGGCAAAAGCGTTGATCACCGATGAGACTAAGCTGCTCATTGCTTTTACCAATGGTCTGCATACCAATGGAGAAGAGTTCCTCAATGGCATCACCTCTATAGATGCGAACGTGATTGTTGCAGGAGGTCATGCCGGGGACAACAGTCACTTTACACAGACCTATGTTTTCACCAAAGAACAGGTCATCTCAAAAGGTGCTGTTGGAGTTACGCTGAACAGCCGGCACTTACATGTACATACAGACTATAGCTTTCACTGGCACCCTATCGGAAATGAATTGACCATTACAAAAGCTGAAGGCAACCGCGTCTATACCATCAATGGGAAAAGTGCCGTAGATACCTATGCCTATTATCTGGGAGAAGATATCGCCAAAGGTCTGCCCGGTATCGGTGTCGAATTTCCCCTGATCGTCAATCGTAACGGTTCCAATGTGTCACGTGCATGTATAGCAAAAGAGAATGATGGATCATTGATCGTTGGAGGTAATTTGTACACAGGAGACAAAGTACGGATCGGATACGGAAATGTCAAAGAGATCTTGCAACAGTCACAAACCATTCTCAACCGTACTGCCCGTAAACCCTCTGAAGGCATTTTTATCTACTCATACATGACACGCAGACACTTTATGGGTGACGAAGTCGAGTCTGAAATATTCCCGCTTCAACAGATCTCTCCCGTATCCGGTTTTTTCACGTATGGAGCGTTTTTTAGTGCAGATCACAAAAATCTCTTTAAACAAACCATGACCCTGGTATCGTTAAGTGAAAATGATCAGATCCCTAAATCTATGCCGGATTGTCAACCGCAGCACGTTGCTATCAATACGACTTCTATAGAAGCATTGATCCATCTGATCCATGTGACCAGCGAAGAGGCACGGGAGCAAACCAGAGCACTCCAACAGAGCAATCAAACCAACCAGGAACTGAAAGAGCGTATGGAATTGGCCCTTATGGGAAGCAATGACGGGGTTTGGGATTGGAATATTCTTGAGGATACCGTCTATTTTTCTCCTCGTTGGAAAGAGATCATTGGCTATGCAGACAATGAGCTTCCCAATGAAGTGTCGACCTGGGATGACCGTATTCACCCTGATGACGCTGAAAAGGCATGGAAAGATGTCTATAAAAATGTCAATCGAGAAACAGAATATTATGAAAATATCCATAGACTGAAACATAAAGACGGACATTGGGTATGGATCCATGACAGAGGGAAAGTACAGTTTGATGCAGAGGGTAAAGCTGTCCGCATGATAGGTACCCATACAGACATTACAGAACAAAAAGAGAATGAACTTCAGCTATTGCATCAGGCGCAGATGATCCAACAGACACATGAAGCGATCAACACCACAGACCTGAAAGGATACATTAATGAATGGAATAAAGGGTCTGAACTTCTTTTTGGCTATACCGCAGAGGAAGTACTGGGCAAACATATATCTCTGTTATTCCCGGATGACACCTATGAGCCATTTGTCAAACATATTCCTGAACTGATGGAGAAGGAAGAGTACCTCACTACCTTGACACTTATGAAAAAATCTCACGAGAAAGTTCTCATAGACCTCTCACTTTCCCTTCTTAAGGATACTAACGGTTCGGATATAGGTATCGTAGGATACCTTCGAGATATCACCGAGCGTAAAAAAACGGAGGAAGCCCTACACTACCAGGCACACCATGATGCCCTTACGGGTCTTCCAAACCGTGTACTGTTCATGGACCGTCTGGAACAAGGGATCCAAAAAGCAAAACGGCACAAAGAGGGACTGGCGGTCTTTTTTATTGATCTGGACAAATTTAAACATATTAATGATTCACTGGGACATAGCGTAGGAGACGAGGTGCTAAAGATCATTGCAAAACGCCTCCAGGATATTATTCGGAAAGAAGATACTTTGGCCCGATTGAGCGGTGATGAATTCACCATTATTATGGAGGAGTTAAGAGATCCGAATGATACATCCCTTTTGGGAGAAAAAATTCTCAAAACATTGGCTGAGGCTATCCTGATACATGATCAAAAACTCTATGTTTCGGGAAGTGTGGGTATCAGTTTTTATCCGCAGGATGCCACAGATGCCCAGTCTCTTCTCAAATATGCCGATACTGCTATGTACAGAGCAAAAGAAGAAGGCAGGAACAACTACCAGTACTATGCACCACAGATGACCGAACTCGCCTTGAAACGTATACTGATGCAGACGAGCCTGCGTCAAGCCATCGATAATGAAGAGTTTATGATCTATTATCAGCCCCAGATCAAGGCATCTACAAATATATTGATAGGTGTAGAGGTCCTTATACGATGGAACCACCCGACCCTGGGGGTTCTCATGCCCGATGACTTCATCCCTACGGCCGAAGAGAGCGGGATGATAGCGGAAATCGATCAGTGGGTCATGAAAACTGCCATGCCGCAGATCTCTCAATGGTATAAAGAGGGATTGAACCCGGGGGTACTTGGACTGAACATTTCTATCATGCAGCTAGATAAAATCAATTTTCTTCAACAGGTCGAAGCATCACTTCAAAGCAATGATTTTGATCCAGCCTGGTTGGAATTGGAGATCACTGAAAGCCAGATGATCAAAAGACCTGATGAGGTCATTACCAAACTGCATCAGATCAATGCTTTGGGTATAGGGATCTCTATTGATGATTTTGGAACAGGGTACTCCTCTTTGTCATTATTGAAACGTTTACCGATCAACAGGCTCAAAATTGACCGCTCTTTTGTCAGAGATATCCCGGAGGATGAAGAAGATGTCGCGATTGTCAAAGCCATTATTGCACTGGCAAAAAGTCTTAAACTTGATCTTATCGCTGAAGGGGTAGAAACATCTGAACAAAAAGCGTTCCTGATCGACCATGGATGTACCAATATCCAAGGCCACTATTTCAGTCGCCCACTCACAACAGAAGAGATGCATGCCCTGCTTTTAACACACAAAGAATGATCCCCTTCTCTTTGGAATATCTCTCTCGCCTATAATACACTCTGGGTAAAAAGCAAAAAAAGGCAATTTATAGTATACTCATACACTATTTTAACTATCAAGGGTTTCCATGAAAAAATTATCTTTCTTTCTTACTATTTTTGCACTTCTTCTTTTAAATGGCTGCCAGGGACCCGGTCTTTCAGGGGGAAAAGTACAAAAAGAATACTATACGGGTGGGCAGATACGCTCTGAATTTATTATGAATGATAACACGGGTCAAAATGGTGTCCGTAAAGAGTATGGGTATGACGGTCATGTACTTGCGGTTATACCTATACGGAATGGTGTACCCCATGGCCTTGCAACAGGGTATGATCCAAAAGGCCGCGTACTTTCAAAAGTCAATTATATCAATGGGAAAAAAGACGGTTTATATGAAGCATATTACCCCAATGGTGATGTGATGGTATCGTACACTTATGTGAATGGTGTCAAAGAGGGGCCGGCACAAACCTATAGCAAAGATGGTTCTATCTATAGAAGAGTGATCTACAGTCAAGACAAAATCGTCAATTGATCTTGTGATATGAGTCTTTTGCCACACTATACCCATATCGTGAACCCTAAACTCAAGCATATTTATCTTAGTTTTGATGACGAGGGGAACCTCGTGATCAAATCTCCCAAGGTCGCACAACAAAAAATAGAACAGCTCTTGCTTAAAAAGTCCTCCTGGATCAACCATGCCAGAAAGAAGATACAGCAGAAGAAAGGGAAACCCTTGGACTTTTCCAGTGGCGCAGAGGTCTATTTCATGGGGAAGGTCTATCCTCTGACACTGGTACAACATCATAAAAAAAGAACGCATCTTGATTTTGACGGGGAAGTATTTACGCTTTTCTACCATGCCTATGATGAAAAACTATTTCAAACACATCTCGATAGATTCTACAAAACAGAGGCACAGAAACATATTCCATCTCATGTAGCATTCTGGGCAGAAAAGATGTGCCTTTCCCCCGCAAATGTACGGTTTCGAAAAACCAAACGTCAGTGGGGAAGCTGCAGCGGGAAAAATGTTTTGAGTTTTAACACGATGATGATGAAACTTCCCCATGATGTGATACAATACATCATTGTACACGAACTGGCACATATCAGGCACAAACACCATCAAAAAGCTTTTTGGCAACTGGTTGAAAACTATCTGCCTGAGTATAAGCAACAGGTCGCTGAACTCAAAAACTATATGACGTAAGGAGTCTAGTATCGATTCATTTTATCTTCTCGCATTTATGCTGATCCTCCTTTTGGGATCAGTCTTTGTTTATATTTTCTATCTGAAAGAGAAAAAAGAACAGCTGGATGCCATCAAACGGGGGTTTTGTCCGAAGTGTCATCATAAAAGCATCGAGCTGACAGACCAAAGATCAGGTGGCTGTTCTGGACCCAAACTACTCTCTTTTGAATGTGTGGAGTGCGGATACACCAACAGCTTCGCCGTAGAGAACAGTGATAGTTGCGGAACAGGTGGCTGTCGTTGATCTTCACCTACTTGACACCTAAGTCTTTTCATGTTATAACACGGTGCAAAAACAGTCATTTTATATATAGCAAAGGCATTTTATGAATTTTAGTAGCTCATCTTTAGATTTCTCTATACTCCCCTACCAGGAAGGGGTGAACCCTCCTGTCACCAAACCCAATCCTGAATTCTTAACAGACATAGGAGAAGAAGGGATGCGTGCATTGCTTGATAGATTTTATATGGGTCTTTTTGAAAGTCCGATCAAAGATCTCTTCCCGGATGACAAAGAAGAGATGAAAAAAGCTGCACAACACTCGGCAGACTTTTTCATACAGATCTGTGGAGGCCCTACCTACTTTAACCAAAACCGTGGGGCACCGCAAATGAGGGGGAGACATGCGCCCTTCGCGATCACGCCTAATGCAAGACTGCATTGGCTGGTTACTTTTGAAGAGGCGCTGCAGCCTATCATAGAGCAGAAGTTAAGCTCTGAAGAGAATATACAGAGCTTCTGGAACTATATTAATGTTTTTTCTATGTGGATGATCAATACCCGAGACTAGAACCGCTTAATTCTTCTATGACAATAAGGCTTTGAGCCTTTACGTTCATAGTAATCCTGATGGTATGCCTCTGCACGGTAAAAAGGTGTTTTAGGCAGAACCTTCGTGGCTATATTGAAGCCTTTCTTCTCCAGGATACCGATCAAACGTTCGATCGTTTTACGCTCTTCTGTGTTACTGACAAAGATAGCAGAGAGGTATTGATTCCCAATGTCGGGCCCCTGTCCATCCACCTGTGTAGGATCATGGATCTCAAAAAAAGTTTTTGCCAGTGTTTCATAAGAGACTTTTGAGGGATCATAGACCACTTCAACGGTTTCTAAGTGCCCGGTATCCTTACGTACCACATCATAGTAACCCGGATCTTTTACATGACCTCCCATGAAACCCGAAGTCACCTCTTTGACCCCATCGATCTTTTCAAGATAATACTCCACGCCCCAAAAACATCCGCCGGAAAAATAGGCCTTTTTCAATGTTGTGACGGTCTCTTTCTTTTTGTCAAAGTTAAGAGCAACGGAGTTGACACAGTGACGCACATTTTTGTCCGTAAACCCTTCACCCTGAAATACATGTCCCAAATGGGCACTGCAATTGGTACACACGATCTCCGTACGTTGACCGTCTGCATCTGGGACTTCTTTGATCGCTCCGGGTATCGCATCATCAAAACTTGGCCATCCGCAGTGAGATTCCAATTTGTCATCTGACCTGTAAAGCGGTGCGCCACATACTTTACAGGTATAGGTGCCATCCTCTATGGTATAGACATATTTTCCCGAAAAAGCACGTTCCGTGCCTTTATCTATGATCACATGTTTCTCAAAGGGTGTTAAGCTGTTTAATTTGGTGCTCCACGGCTCCAACACTTCTGCGATAAGCCCTGTTGCTACCAGACATAGCATCCATACTCTTTTTTGCATACACTGCCTTTTACGTTTTTGGTACTATAGGTAAACAGTGTGTAATTTTAATGTACTAATCTCTCATCATTGCATATTTTCCGGAGCCCAAGAGGACAATAGACAATGCACTCAAAAGATAGAGCATCGGTAATTCCAATGCCCAGGATCCTTGGTCTCCGAGTTTGAAAAACAGTCCTATTTTCGTTAAATAGACAGCCGCTGTCATATTGAGCACGATCACTCCTGCCCAAACCCTGCTTTTCCACCCCAAGATCAAAAAGATCGGTGCGAGTATCTCTCCCACATAGACACCATATACTAGTATTTCAGGTAACCCATGAGACTTCAATATCCCTTTGATAAAGTTCACTCCATGCAATGCTTTATCGATACCGTGAAAAAGCATCATTCCCCCGACCATTAAACGTAATATGAGTTTTCCTATATTCTCTGACATATGAAGATCCTTATTGTGTATAAAAAGTATATGATTATAGCAGGTATTTAAAAAATTATTGATTTTGATACGTATATGGGTGAAAAATGGATGGCCGGGAGAGGGGGATTCGAACCCCTTTCATAATTACAGTGCCCCTCTAAAATAAGGGCTTTGTAGACAATTAAAAAATAAGTGTCAGTAGATAATGGGCGTTTTTTACTGACAATTTCACTGACAGTTTTATATCAATCTATTCCAATATGTAATATTTGTTGAATAAATAGTTATACTGAGTCAAAATAAATTCATTTAAGACAAAACTAATAATAAAAAATTGTTATACTAAAAAACTTATCAACAGGGAGTAGTAATGTTTGAACCTATAAAAAAACTGATCATAAAACAATTGATTGAAGAAATAAGCATCCTTGATGCAACCAATATTGAACTTGTTGGACACAATATAGTTTCATATATTGAATCAAAAAGGTTGATTCATCATGGTATCAATAAAGACTATATGCCAAGTGGTTATACGGTTGATAGTTTTTCTAATAATTCGGAGATTGTTGTTGAGTACAGTACTGAAAAAGGATATTTCAAGGATCAATCCCCAAAAGGCACTACTCCAGCAAAATATGAAAAGATTGAAAAGGATATTAATCATGCTATCGCACACAAGCCACCCACTGGACCTACAAAAATATATTTAATTAGTACGCAAGAGGAACCGCCCTCTTTTCGAGCTAAATTTAATAATACATCAATTTATCAATCTTATGGGTCTAAAATAATTATTTATGATGCTCGTGAACTTGCAAAGTTTATATACGAACAATCTGTTGAGAGTTATGAAAATGCAGAATGCTACAAACAATTTTTTCCTACTTTTGCACAGAATCTTGATAATTACGAATACTATGGAACAGTTCCAGCACAGTGCGAAAAACATATTTCTGAACCAATTATATTACGTACGATAAAAGATCATTTTACAGATGGAAATCAGCTATGTGTACTTAATGGAGTTAGTGGTGCAGGGAAAACACAAGCTGTTATTGACTATATCCATGCTGAAAATTCAAATTTTGAAAATATTCTCTGGATTTCTGCTGATGACTGGAAGCAGGATACTTCACTACATTCTGTTAAAAGAAGCCGAGGTGGGATTCCCATTAATATTGCAGGGTCATTCAACACATCGAAAACTCTTCTTATAATTGACAATTTAGATAGGACTATAAATATTACACAACTTCAAGAACTTAACGAAGGTTTTACTAAAGGCAGTCTCGTACTTATTACATCACAACTATCAGATATAGGTAATAAGTCTTATTTATCAATTCCAATATTGTCTCACGATATTGCAATGCAAATCCTTGGTGAAGACTCCTTAAATCCTTCTGAAAGATGTGAAGAGATAGTAAACGCATGTAGTTTTTCTCCTCTTATACTTTCCATAATAAGCAATATCATTAATACAGAAAAAAACCTTTCTAGAAATGATTTGTATGCAGTAGTGTTATCTGATCCTGATGCTATTACATCGAAAGATGGTTTATCAATTATGAGCAAAATATTAGGAAAGCTCAACGATAAGATATTAGAAGCACTTAAAAAAATAGCTAACTCAGGTTCATACCAGCACGATTCTAATTTTCTAAATTATTTTATTGGAATTTTACATCGACAAAATCTTCAAAAACTCTCAATATTACTCCAAACAAATATTCCAGGCATCCTCAAGGTCCATGATCTCATAGCAAAAGCTGTTCAAGACAATTTAAACACTAATGATGTCTCTACTTCGATCGCAGAATATATTAATAAAGATAATATAGAAATGTCGCCGAGTGTTCTAAGAGAGATTCATCTTTGCTATACACAACTTTGTGAAGAAAATAAACGTCTTGGAGATCGTGAACCTGATTGGATTACTTATGCACTACTTCAAGTTGAAGGAGAAGCTAAAGAAAATATTTACAGAAATATCTATAAAAAAGATATATTGAAAGTAGAGAACATTGCATCTCTCTTATGTATTATAGATGCCAAAGAAACTCATGCGTATTCGATTGAAGATAAAGATGAACGTTCTTCATATTATGAACAATGTGCGGATGAATATCAAAAAGGAATAGAAACTTTTCAAGACGAAGACTTTAAAGCTGAATTACTTCATCATCGAGGTAAGGCTTTACGAAGATATAAAAGATTTGATGAAGCTCTTGAGTGTTTTACACAAGTATTGAAGTTAAGACCAAATTGGCATGCCACTTTTGGACAAATTGCTCACCTTGGCACTCAATATGGCGTAAAGGAATCAGTCGAAGAATGTGGTGAAGCAGCAATGCGAGATCTAGTGAATTTTATGATTGAAGATTTTTCAATTGTGCCACTGCGTGTTTCACTGGGTGCTCTTGCACGCTTGCGATCCTACCATAAACTTAAAAATGATGTTGCATCAGATGAAGAGAAGGTCATTGCACTTGCAAATGTCATTACGATATCAGCACTTGAAGGACTAGATCAGTTTTACGAAGCATATGTTTCATTTACCTCTATGTTTGGATACCAATATCCTAAAGTTTGTGTAGAACTCGCAGAAACACTCCCAGAAATGTTCACTATGCCACCAGAAGCGATAGATAAGTATCAGTGGGTTAGTGCATGTGAAGCACTTACAAACACTGCAATCGCAGCAAAATTTTCTGGGAAAATGGAATTATTTAACAAAATGTCCCATGCCAGTATCGTCTTTGCAGATAAAATCAGTAATAAAAAGGAATTAAATTCATTCGTTGCACGTGCAATAGCGAAAGCCTATATCGAAGCTGAAAAACCACAGTTGGCTATTAATGCCATTGAAAAAGTATCTGAAAAGGATATTAACCATTGGTTACTGTATCGAAAAGCTGAAGCACTTTTAAAACTAAAAGATCCTAGCGCACTCGATGTAGCCAATGATGCACTTGAATTAGCACTTGAAGATGAAAAGGCGAGAAATAATCTGTCATCCTATTATGATTTAAAGCGACAATGCTATGAGAAAGATGCAAAGATTCCAGAAGCTTTAACTGAGGCCAAAAATGCTGTCGAACACTGCAAAGATGGAAAATATAAATCGACTCTAGAAAGTACTTTAGTACGACTCGCAGGATTATCGACATAATGAAATATATCATGGCATAAAAAAATCAGAGGCAACAAGTATATTCATTTTATGTATAATAAACGTACAATAAAATAAAAGGATGAAAATGGAATCTTGGAAATGTAATAAATGCAGTGCTGACTTATCAACGCAGAGTTATAAAGAATGGGGAGGAGTAAATGATACTTATGTATTGATATACAGTTGTGATACATGTGATGAAAAAGGCTATACAGTGACAAAAAACACTAGAGACATCAAAGGTGCAACAGTAATAAAAACCTTTGATAAAGAGGTTCACCCAGAAGAAGAAATTCAAAAAACTATTAATGAGCTAAATATATAATAAGTCAGTGGAAACCAATGAAAAGCCCACCACCTACAAAACTCTATAATTATTGAAAATAAATGATTTTTAAACTATTATTTTCAATAATATTACTGAACTATGATAGATTTTGAAATAAATAAAAGTCATCAAATATTGTTTTTAAACCTTTCATCTTTGCTCTTTTTTATTAACTTCTTTCAATTTTTCTAAAATCTTTACCATCGCCAGTGTATCAAGCTTGCAGTATGCCAAAAGTGCCTGTCTCTTCTTCTCTTTTTCTGCCGCATCAAGCTTCGAAAGATTAGCAAATGCCTGCATGGCTTCTCCTCCGTTTTTTACTCCATCAAGTGCTTTATATGCCTGCTCCATTTCTGGCACGAGTGCAGGTAGTACGTACTTTATAGAATAGCTTCCCTTCATACTTGGTGTAACATAGTACTTTTGTTGAAATGGGATCATGAGGTCTATGATGTTCTCGTGTACCACTAACAAATGTGGACTTAACGTTTCATACTCTTGTGCCAATTTGCGTATAACACCTTTTTCAAAGCTCATATTGTAAGCCAGTACTGTTGCATCTACGGGTATATCTTCACAAAGTTTAAGAGCGAGTAACATTCTTGGGTCACTGCCATCTCCTGCCAGAAACTCACAGTGTTCAAGTCTGCCATTTTCATGCTCTATATGCAACGAATACTGAAAAGGTATCTGCATAAAGGGACTGATACCTCTCCATTGGGGTATCGCCTGCTGAAAGGTCTCAAAGTCCAAATGGTAGATGGGGTAGCTAAGACGACTTAAAAATGCCGCTATAGCTTCCTGATCTATGTGCATTTCTCCTGACTTGTAGTCTCTAACCGCCTGTGCTTGTTTGGCTGTCATGTCAAAATCATCGGGCATATCATTGATATCTACGATACCTTGTTCGTAGAGTTCAACCTGTTTTTTACTTCCAAGGTTAAAGATATTAAAAATGGAGTAATCAGGGATACCCCTTTGTACTTTCCAGCAGTACTCCATCGCATCGCACACATAAGGGTTTTTACACTGTTTACCTATATCTATGTCAGGTTCATTGTATTGGTCTAACAGATAGGCAAATATCTCTTCTATATTTTCATCTACACTACCTTGCATTTGATAGACCGTATCATTAAGTGCTTCTATGGTGAATAGCCCATCTAGATCGAGTTCATCACCCCTGACGTAATCACTGTTTATATGCATAAGATAGGTATGATTGACCGTATATCCAAGCTTTTGAAGTACATAGACCTGAAAAGCAACATCATGATAGTAAATATCTTTCATCTCTGTAGAACTTTTCACCTCATAAAGCTCCAGTCCATCCTCTGTAACACAAAGTATATCTACCATAACCAAAAGCCCATCAGCTATAAACGTAGCTTCAAAGATGGTCTCTACCCCCTCTTCTATCCATTGTCTGGTCAAAGCTGCCATAGCTTCAAAGTTGGTATCATACTGTACTTTACAACCGTTTGGAAATAAGCCATGAGCCACTTCACCTACTTCACTACCCGTTTCTAAAATTGCCTGTACCGATGTATCTGGAAGTGTCAACACCTCTGGCTTGTATTTTTTGAGCCAAAGGGATTTTGGGCATTGGACAGCACGAGTGTATAGGGATTTGGAGAGGGTCATGGAAAATATCCTTTTAATTTAATCCTTCTAAAACAGACCACACCTTATAATAGACTTTACCTTTTTCATTTCCCATTGTTCTCTTCCATACTTCCTGACCATTGGCTTTTAACATTTCTCTAACATTTACAACGGCATCACTATTAATATTTACTAACTCTTTTGATAATTCATTTGAAGCAATTCTTGGTACACCTAAAAGTCTTAACATCATCGCATCATCAGTATTTACACCATAATAGACTCTTGCAGGAAGATTACTTAACTTTTGGAACTCTTCGTCTTCTACTTCACCTACAGTTGATGAAAGCAGTGCCGATAAGCCCCACGATGCAGTTTGAGTTATTCTACCATATAAACTTTGACCACATTTTGTAATTGCATCATCCATACTTATATTTTCAGTTTTAAAATAATCTTCTGCAATATTTTCTATACTTTTCCCATTTACCCAATCTTTAATTACCAATGATATTGTATTTCCATCTTGAGAATTTGTTTTCCTGACTATATCATCAAAATTATCCCGCAATTCAGGTATTTTCAATAGTACACCTATCATTTTTTGTAACTCAATAGATGAATGGCCAAATAACTCTTGATTCCAACTATCTTTATTTATATTTTCTATCCCTGCATTTTGTAAAAGAGTATTGACACTTTGCAAAGAAAATCCAGTTGAATCAACTAAGTTTATTGGTTGCCCAGGTTTTTGCATATATGTTACATAATTGGCAACACCTCTAATAAATTTATTTGACCAATCCCTATTTTTCTGTCTCAGTTTTTCAAATCCGAAAGTTCCCCTAAGCACCTGTTCAATTTCAGTAATAAAATTTTCAGATTCTCCCATTTGCTTATAAGTATGTGTAAGATATTGAACGAAAGCAGACCAAGTAGGTTGTTGATATACGATTTTACCTAAATCTTCAATATTCATTCTATTTGTACTTTGCATTGCCTCAGTAACCATTTCAATTAATGATGAGTTTAAAGCACCAGTTTGATTATTGATAAATGTTTTTAGCTTTTCTATTTCTGTATCATTTTTAGCTACTAGCGAAATAATACCTACGCTATCTTGACCTACTCTTCCAGCGCGACCTGCTATATTCCAAAAATCTTCGGGAGGCATTGCTATTGGCGGAGCAGATGGAGAATAGTATTGATGAGAAGCCATAACAACTGCACCAACAGGAAAGTTCATCCCTTGAGCTATTGTTGTTGTAGCTACAAGTACATTTATTTCTCCCTCTTCAAACAACCACTCCATCAAAGTGCGCACTTCATCTGAAAGCCCTGCATGGTGAACACCAATTTTATAATTCAAGAGATCTATAAGTTGAAAGGTTGCACCAAATTCATACGCTAAAAACTTTTGCACATATTGAATATTTTCACTTGGTGGAACTTGGCTACTTTTACTTTTAATTTCATTAGCTAATGACCATGTCCAATCAATTCGTCCATGTATCGCAATGACAGAATCTCTCTGTTTTAATTGATTTACGACCATAGTAGCTAATTTTGCGTTATTATTTACTTGCCTAAAAGTATATGTATCATTATTTCCAAGCATCAAAATATTGTCATCAATTGAAATACTTGGTTTACTTGTATGTACTGATTTAAATTTTAAATTGAAATTACAACCCGATGTACACCTACTATCACTTTTTTCGGCATACACAATCCCTATGGCTCTGTCATTTGGTTGCCAATCTAATGACATACTAATATCATCTGAATTAACACCACCAAGCCAAGTCGCAATCTCTTTTGCATTTTCAATAAATGGCGTCAAGAGTAAAAACTGTGCATGTTCACACTCTTTATTGATATTTGCTAACAATAACTCTAGTTTTAGTCCTCTATTAGCATTTTGAAGATTATGTGCTTCATCAACCACGACAAGAGTTAAAGGTCTTTCAATTTTCTTTTCCCAATTCTGTCGAAGCATCAAGTCTAACTTTTCAGGTGTAGTCACAAGAACTTTGAACTGGCTATCTTTATCCCTATTTTGTAATATACTCATCTCAAAGCCATCTACTTCAAGAGCAGGACTTACTTGTTCTACAGAAATACCTAACGGCTCAAAATCATTTCTGATTCTTCTGGTGATTTGATTAACCAATGCTCTTGTAGGTGCTAAATATGCAACCCACCCATTTTCATGATCAAATTGATTAAGAGCCTGTAATATTCTAAATTGTGAAATCATCGTTTTACCACTCGATGTAGGTAAACTAACTACGACTGCTCGTCTACTTGAACCAAGTAACCCTTCTTCTGCCAAAGTTAATCTTTGAGGAGGTAAAACATCGAATAATGCTTTATCGCCACGCCCCTGATCAACAAGTGTTTGAACAAATTTAGTAACTCTTGAGTTTACTGCTCTTGTAACTGTCCAAATAGAATTTTCAACTAAGTTCTTTGATGTAGCTTCAAGCAGTCTGACAATAGGCTCTAGTTCAAGCATTTGTACATGCTTACAAATATCTATGACTTTATCAAAATGGGAATCCAATATTTGTTGAACTTGGAAGTTACCATTTACTTTTCCATCTGTAATATAAAGGGCCATCTTCTCTGCTGCAGATGCAAGATGATATAAAATTATTAATTCATAACCATCTTTTTTCTTTTTTGACTCTTCTATAAAGTTTTTTTCATACTCTTTTTGTGCCTGCTTTAAATTGGATATACGTTCTAAAACAATATCTCTATCATTCCATCCTTTTTTACGAATGAGCCGTAACCAAACATCCATAATAGTAACAAAGGTTCTTTCTTTCCAATTTGCACTTTCTAATAATGATGTATCCCATTCTCTTTCTTTTAATAGCATAGATACACTAGTCGTCAAATCACCTAAAACACCAAAACAACTATATTTTAATTGAAGTTGTAAATTTTGTGATACGCAATCAGTTTCAGGCAAAATCCTACTCAATCTAAATAATTCTGATGCAAGTTTTTTAATTTCATCTCTCTCAACAGGAGAAGACAATAAATCAAACAATGCAAATTCTAAAATATCGATAACTCTTCTAACCAAATCATAGTCTATATCAATAGATTCATTGTTTAACTCATAATTTAGTATGTAATTATTTACAAGAGTATTAGCTTTTTTCCTTTCTTCTGCAATCCCTTCTAGTAACCAACCATTTATCATTGATTACCTCCTACAGCTCTACTCACAAACTCTTCTGCAGTATGAGGTAAATAATATGCAAGTAATAATGCATGTGTCTCTGTATTTACAAAAGTATCACCTAAAGCTACTCCTCTGTTCTCTAAATCATCTTGATTGGCCTGAAGATTAGGTCTTATTAATATTCCAACTAAAAACATACCTTGATTATCATGATTAAACAGGTTTTGCATAGCTTCGTTAAAACTAGTTTCATATATCGTATCTTTACATCTATGAAATAACCATTTTACTAAGGTAAGAAGCCTAGTTAAATTCGTTCCGATTGTTTCTAACTGACTTATCATTCCTCCCCGACCATATAAGACATTAGGTGGACATCTTTCTTCTACTGATGTTTTAACTTCTCCAAACAATAACTTTTGCTGGCCATTATCATTAATTAGCCCAACAATATCAGCACCTGGTAAACTCGCATTTTCATTTCTTAAATCTCTTGCTTGATTCCAGGGAAATTCTACATTATATTCATCTTCAAGAACTGCTTCTGCAAATGATTCACCCACTGCCCAGTCTCTTTCTTCTTGATGTTCCGCATTTAGAAGTTCATCGAGGGCAGCTACTTGAAATCCATCAGCTACCAAAAGTCTTAAATGATTTTCAACGGTTTCTCTAGCTTCTTCATCATTAAGATGAGAACGAACATTATTCTCCATAAAAGTTTGATAATTTTGATTGTCCTGAACACTAAATCCATACCACGTAACATTGTTATGTATATTATTGTATTCTTGAACTAACATTTAACCCTACTTTTTAGTGTTATAAATTATAACTTATCTTACCTATAGTTCTGCATATTGTGATCACAATCTCACAACATCTCAAACATATCCTTTTACTTGTAATAAGTTTAACTTTACTCACCCTATATCAGCAAGCTCTAAAAGCTCTATTGCTTTTTTATAAGTCGGCAAACCTTCACTTAAAGGATTAAGTTTTTTTGCTTGCGCCTCTGCCCAATTAATCCAATCTGATAATTCTAATGGATAGTTACCATCCTTATACTGTTCTTTAGCCAAACTGTTAACTTCTTCGATATAAGCTTTAAGTTCCCTACTTTGTATGAAATCTCTACTCTGACTCATAAGGTCATCAAGCATCTGCTTTTCATACTTTTCACATGCTTCATTGTATTTTTGTAATTGTTTCTGCTTTGCTCTTTCCGCTGCTTCAGCTTCCAGACGCTGTTCTCTTTCCTTTTCGACCTGTGCATGTTCAAATATCGTAGCTACGAACTCACCAAGTTTCTCTTCTACTTTACTTGTTTTACCATCAGTCCATACTTTACGTAGTGAACATCCCCAGCAATAATTATCTATGACCAAAGATAGTTTTTCAGTCGGAGTATATTCACGAGTATAGTATTCATAATCACCCCAACCTTTTGTCAAAGTTTTAGAAGTTAGCTTTGACTTTTCTTCAATCTTTATCCTAATACGTTGTTTATCTATTATAACCTCAGTAGTTCTACTTTCTTTAAAAGGTTGATATATTTCTATACTATTCTTTTCAAACCACTTACATAAAGCATCAATTATAAGAAGTGCCCTTCGTTCGTTAACTTTAGATACCCGGAGATCAAAGCCTTCTTTCCAAGGCCTTTTCATACCATATTCATCAGTTTGACTTCTTTTTAAGCCATTGCGTGTTTTTATCGTAAGTGGATGTAGTTTTGTCAAGGTTTTCTTGACACTAATACTGTAAGTTTCCTTTTTGTCAATCTTTTCATAGATTATAGGTTGAGTCTCTTTATTAAAATTAAACTTTTTTATTTTGAGTTTACATTTTTCATAAACCGGTAGAGGTGGCACTACAATTGTTTTACCAAATGCGACTTTAGACCAATGCCCTACTTTAGGCAAAGGAATTAAAAAAGTATCACATAGCTTCTTCATCTCATAAGTAGTTAGATTATATATGGGAGCAAGTTTTGTTAAAGGGGTTTTCCATACTTCTCGATAGAGTTGTTCTCGACTGATGAACCTATTCATACGTTAACTTTTTATCTAAAGTATTCTATTCATTATAAAACTTGTCAACAAAATTGACAAGCCTATCCAAAACCCTAGGAATGATTTTCTTTCTTTCTAGCAATTTTGGTTTTACTTTTAATGTCTTAGCAATATCATCTTTTAGAGGTTTGCGTTCATCATAAAGATAGGTATCAATGAGCTCTTTCACTGACTCTTTAATAAGATTCTCCTCCTCGCAGATTTCTTCAAATGCCTTGATTTTCTCTTCTTCCCAAAATTTTTCAAATTCATCATCGATACTGTCAATATCTATACCATCAAGGTTCTCATCTATAAATCGTTCAATAAGCTCGCGTTTACTTCTAAGTTGTGGATTAGAATTGAGTATATTATTGATATTCTCTCTCTGTGAATGTTTATCACTCTCTTTTGCATCCTTATACTTCGCAAGTAGTTTGAGAATGTATAATACGTTGATCTCATCTTTATGGATGAGTTCTAACTCAAAGTCCACATCCTCCAGGATAGATACCTTTTCACCACCTTCACTCCTGTTGCTCTTTATCCTCTCATACAGGTCAAGGTATTTTGATTTGTAGTCTTCAAACTGTTGTTCGCTCATCGATAGATCAGACCATTTAAAGTCACTAAAGCCCTCAAGGATGTTCTTGATACGCATGAGTTCCCTAAATGCCTTGATAAACTCTAACTGTTTTTCTTCATCGATAAGTTCATCTACGCTGTTTACACTTGGAGCGATTTTGATTAACTCCATGAATGCATCATTGAACTTTTTAACGTACTCTTCATATGGTTTCATCAAAATGATGTCTTTAGCATCTTTATTTGAAAAAAGTGCGATGGCATCATCGGTTGCTTTTTTGAGGTTTCTAAAGCATACAATATTCCCCTGGCTCTTTTGCTCATTGAGAATTCTGTTCGTTCTACTGTAGGCTTGGATAAGTCCATGGTATTTTAGATTTTTATCCACATAAAGTGTGTTAAGTCTAGGGGAGTCAAATCCTGTGAGGAACATATTGACAACCAGCAGTATATCTAGCTCTTTTTGCTTCACTCTTTTGGAGATATCATTATAATAATTGTAAAAGCTCTGTGAGTCTTTGGTGCTAAATTTTGTACCGAACATTTTATTATAATCTTCAATAAACTCATCAAGCTTTTCTCTGCTATGTTTATTGATATGCTCTTCATCGATATGCGCACCATCACTCTCATCCAGATCATAGATACCATTTGCATCCCGATCCTCTTCATTGGCACTATAGCTAAATATCGTAGCGATTTTAAGATTATGACTCCTAGACTTGAAGACCTCGTAGTACTTGATCAACATATCGACACTACTCATACACATCATCGCATTAAACTCTTTAGAATGTGTTTTTCTTGGATGATTGGCAATGACATAGTCTACTATCTTACCGAGTCGTTCTTCACTCTCAAGGAGCTCTTTTGTATCGATATCTTCCACTTCTATATCGATATTGGTTGCACTACCCTCTTTCTCTTTGTATCTTCCTACATACTCTACAGAGAATTTCAGTACATTATCGTCACTGATCGCATCCGTAATCACATACTTATGCAACATCTCATCAAAAAGATCTGCCGTCGTTCTTTTGCCCAACTTGTTTCCCATTGCATTTTCAGGAAAAATAGGTGTGCCGGTAAACCCTATCAGCTGTGCATTGGTAAAAAAATTGGTGATGTTCTTATGAGTCTCGCCAAACTGACTTCTATGGCATTCATCAAATATAAAGACAATGTTTTCTTCTTTTAAACTTTCCATGTCTTTGAGGTATCTTTGTTTACTGATTGCAGTATTGAGCTTTTGGATAGTGGTGATGATAAGGTCCGAATCTTTGTATTCACCTTTTTTATCTTTGTGTTTACCTAGGAACTGATTGACCAAAATCTTGGTGTTGTCCGTACCATCTACCGAACCGTCGCTGAAGCTGTTAAACTCTTTAGTTGTTTGATAGTCAAGGTCCTTCCTATCTACGACAAATACGACTTTCTTCACATGAGGCAGCTTCACAAGTATCTGTGACGCTTTAAACGAGGTAAGGGTTTTACCTGAACCAGTTGTGTGCCAAATATAGCCGTTTTTATTTGAGTTTTCTACCCTATCTATGATCGCTTCAACTGCATAAAACTGATAAGGCCTTAAAACCATCAGTATCTTAGGTACTTCAGCCAAAACGATGTACTTGCATATCATTTTAGAGATATGGCAAGGTTCTAAAAATGCAGTGGTAAACTCTTCCAGATTGGTGATGTTCTTATTGTGCTTATTCGCCCAAAAGAAAGTCTGCTTAAAGGACTGTTTCCTGTTATTGGAGTAGTACTTAGTATTGACCCCGTTACTGATGACAAATATCTGCACATAGTGAAACAACGCACTGTTATAACCATAAGAGTGTCTCTGATAACGATTGATTTGATGAAACGCTTCTTTAAGCTCCAAGCCACGTCTTTTTAGCTCTAGTTGCACCAACGGTAAACCGTTGATAAGGATCGTCACATCGTAGCGATTTTTATACTTGCCATCTATAGTGACTTGTTGTGTAACCTGAAAGAGGTTCTGGCACCAGTGTTCAGAATCTAGAAACTCTATATACTGTGTAGTTCCATCATCTTTGGGTAGTGCAAACTTATCTCGAAGTATCTTTGCTTTCTCAAACACGCTACCTTTATTCAAATGGTTGAGAATGCGGGTAAACTCCGTATTGCTAAATGTTTTTTTGTTATGCTTCTCAAGTTGAACTTTGAGATTAGCTTTTAAGTCCTCATCATCCCTTATAAAGACTTTTTTATAGCCTAAAATTTCAGTAAGTTGTTTGACTAGATTTGATTCTAAAATTGCTTCTGGCTGTGTTGTCATATCTTGTTCCTCAAATACACATAGTCATAAATAATTTTATGCCAATTTAACAAGTTTTCTTGTAGTTTATGGCGATAATCGCTATAATGAGTCAACATTGCAAAGGTGGAAATAGAATGAAACGGACAATCGCAAACACTAATAAATATTTCTCGTCGGCAGCTAAAAAAAGGACTATGATTATCAACTCTGTTCACAGTTCTGCTAAAGTGGAAGGTTCTAAAACCACAAAAAAAGAACTCAAAGAGCATTATAAACTTATTCAGATTCACGCATAATCTCCTCTTCAATCTTTGAAAGCAGTAACTCTTTCAAAGGTTCATAATCACATTCATAACCTTTATGAACTCTTCTGATATAGTTGTCACCTTTTTTTAACTTGAGGCCGATCATTGGTAAACCATTCTTCGCAAGTATAATGTCGCATACTAACCTACTAAGCCTTCCATTTCCCTCACGAAAAGGATGTATAAATAGAAAGTCACTAATAAGCTTAGCTAGCTCCAAGGTAATATCTTCTACCGTTTCATACTCTTTTTGGCTTACTTCTTGTAAAAAACTGTCAAACTCTGGCAATCCTTGAAGAAATTCAACTCTCCACTCCCATGCCTCATTTCCATTACCTTTACTCATCGTAACGGTTCTTCTCATACCGGCAAAAGGATAGATCGTCTCAAAAATCATCTTATGCCACTGCTGTATCGTATCAAAACCAAATGCTTTGGATATATTAAAATTCTCAACAAGATAACTATATGTTTCCAGTAATTTGAAATCTTCTTGCTTTGTAATAAACTCATCATCAGCAGACTTCAAGTAATTGATACAGACTCCTTCTTCTGTAACGATTTTCTGTATATCATTTGACTTCCATTCAAGCCAAGGGTTTTCAATGATCTTAGCACTATCTACACTACGCACTTCTTCTGGGTTCTTTTCAAGTATATGCATAGGTGGTTTTGTTTGGTTAAAATATTTACCATCTGTCTCATACCAATAGATAGTTTTTCCATTCACTTCTTGTTTAAAGGCATAGAGTAAATATTTTGTCTTTGTCATATGTTAACTTTATCTCCAAACCGTTGCAGTTCTATAGTCATAAAAAAATACCTCTTTGGGTACATGAGCATTATTTAATTCTTGAACAAAATCAGCTATTTGGTCCTTTTCTTCTTCTCTTGAAATACCAAAGTAGATATTTTTTAACCCCGAATTTAGGACAGCCTTTCTAATATGTGTGTCGTTAGTTTTTAACATCGTTCCAAACACAATCAAGTTATCTTCTTTGGTTTTTCTACCAATACCATTTAAACTTTTATAGCAATGGTTTAAGTAAGCATTATGAATTATTTTTGCATGTTTCTGTTCACTTGTTCCTTCCGAAACAAATATAGGATAGATATCATCTTCTAAATACTGTAATGTTTGAACCCTCAATGGTACATCAGTTCTGGAATATGTATTTTTAATAATTTTATTTTTCTTATCAAAAATATGAAGAGCTCCATGCAAGTATAAAACATTTGACTTAGTACCATCATTACCAAACACCACATAATCTTGTCCTATTTCCTCATCTTCACGAAATCCATCTGTTGGTTTTAAAACAACATTATCAATCATTTCTGAAGATTTAAAATCCATAAGTTTGATTGTGGTCCAATACAAAAGCAAGTCATAATTGAGTGAATATACTCTCTCAAATCCTTTAATAAAATTCGTACTGTTTATAAACTCTGTATCTGGTATTTCATTAATGGTACCAGGATGATTATTTGTAATTATAGTAACTAAATGTTCTTTTAATAGTTGTGCATCAGTAAGTATTCTTTCTTCATCAATACAATCTTCGTTATCCTCTAAATATTTTTTTACAACTGCAACAGAAGTTTCCAATAGTTTTACAACTTCTTCAAAATCTTTAGTTTCAAATTCTTTAAATACAAGGTGCATTGGGCTATCTTCTTCAATTAACCCATTATCTATAGCACTTTCCAGCAAGCTTGTGAAAGAAAACCTTTCAACATTATATGACATACTAAACCCATTCCCGAGCAATAAATAGTTTCTACTATCATCATTATCGATTCTAGATAAAACGTCCTGATAAGTTAACACAGACTTCTCTCCCAATTTTTTTAATTAGATCTTAATATTTAAACAAACATCTGCTGAAATAGTCCTTTTTTGAATGCTTTGGTAGCATCTAATTGTTTTTGTACTTGCTCTATTTTAAAGTCTATCGATGATAAGAAATTGGCTATTTTTGTTTGTTCTTGTTTTGAAGGTATAGTAATTGAATCACTAATTGCATAAGAGTTATTTATTTTCATATCATTTTTAGCACCTTTATGAACCAATGGTCTCAAATACCTATTAACATTGTCATCCAATTGAAAATAAAAACCTAGGTACTCTGATAAAAGGTTTTCTTTTGGTCTATATACTGCGTATAAAGTTGATACGATTCCAGCTTTATATTGATTCACCTTAATTATGCCATACGGGTTTGATTTTAGCGGGCTTTTAGTATATACAATGTCATTAACTTCAACAATGTGATAATTATCTACTGATGCACCTGCGAATGACCTACCTTGGAACTCTATTTGATTAACTATCCCATATGTTCCAGATACCGATAATACATCATTTTTATCAAATTTTTGTTCATAATTTCTTTCTTTGTGCTCAAACATTAGTTCATTGAGTTTTTTCTCCTCCCATTCAGGAAACTCACTCCCATCATCCGCTTTGAACCGAATCTCCTGAGAAAAGATTTTTTGCATCACCCCTTTTTTATACTGCTGTAGGAGTTCCTCTTTTTTTGTAAGCTGCTCTATACGGGTATCGACAGAGGTGAAAAATGAGGATATTTTTTTTTGTTCGGGTTTTGACGGTATATTTAACTTTAATGTCTTTAGCTGTGAGCTATATAGATGAACTACTGAAATACCTTGAGAAAGTCTTGCTATATCAATCTTTTTAGCATTGTTAAGATAATAAGATAAAAATACACCATCTTCTTTAGTTTTAATAATGTTCAAGTCACCACCAAGAGCCACATTATCTTTTAGTACACAAGAAGCAGTAGCAATATCTATTTGTGCTTCTCCTGAAGCAGGTATGATTATGTCACCATATTCACTTAATACTAAATCTTCTTTATCTACATTCGTTTTAGATACAACATCTTGTATTAGCTCATTGTATTGGCTATAAAGTTCTCCATATCTAATACACTCTGTTTTTCCATCTTCAGCAAGATCTGCTTTTGAAACTCCCTTACCTTTAGAAAAGACAGCAATCTTATCTAATAGTATCTCTTCCCATTCACTACCAAACTCTTTAAATCTCAACTGAGGTACATTACTCATCATAAACCCCTCGATTAAAACGGTGTAGCGATAGCAAGCTCACCACAGAACTTAGCTATCATCTCATCGGTAGCTCTCATATCTACCTCAAGAGCTTTCAACTCACTACTCACCGTATCCAAATCAACAGGCTCTTCCTCTTCAAAAGTATCAACATATCTTGGGATATTGAGATTATAGTCATTCTCTTTTATTTCATCAAGTGTAACTAGGCGAGAGTACTTCTCTTCAGCTATTCTGTCTCTGAAAGTCATTACTATCTTCTCAATATCTTCAACTCTCATATAGTTCTGGTTCTTAGCCTTCTCAAAATGTGCGGAAGCATCGATAAATAAGATATTGTCACTCTCTTCTCTACACTTTTTAAAGACTAGGATACATGTAGGGATAGAAGTACCGTAGAAGATATTGGCAGGTAGTCCTATCACAGCATCAAGGTAGTTTTTATCTTCTATAAGATACTTTCTTATATGACCCTCAGCAGCTCCTCGAAATAAAACACCGTGAGGCAGTACAATAGCCATAGTGCCATTCTCATCTAAGTGATGTATCATATGCTGTACAAAAGCAAAGTCAGCTTTAGAAGAAGGAGCTAGTTTACCATACTGCGAGAATCTATCATCACTCATAAAGAGCGGATTGGCTGACCATTTGGCAGAGAAGGGAGGATTGGCAATGATGGCTTCAAATCTAAGCTCCATATGCTGTGGATGCTCCAAAGTATCCTCTTGCTTAATGTCAAATTTTCTGTAGTGGACATCATGCATTATCATGTTCATACGAGCAAGGTTATAGGTGGTACGGTTGAGCTCCTGCCCGTAAAAGCTGGAGACCTCTTCTACCTCCTTAGTCACACGAAGAAGAAGCGAACCCGAACCGCAGGTCGGATCATAAACTGACTTGAGCTTAGTTTTACCCGTAGTCACGATCTTGGCAAGTATCTTTGAGACCTGTTGAGGGGTATAGAACTCTCCAGCTTTCTTACCAGCACCCGCTGCAAACTGTCCTATAAGATACTCATAGGCATCACCAAGTACATCCCTATCATGGTTTTGTAGCTCGAAGTTGATGGCATCAAGATGTGAGAGAACTTTGGAGATAAGAGTATTTTTCTGTGCTTCAGTTTTACCCAGCTTTGAAGAGGTTAGATCAAGATCTTCAAAGAGATAAACAAAGTCATCTTCACTCTCATGTCCCATTGTTGTTCGTTCAATGTTTCTAAGGATTTGTGTAAGGTCATCTAGTATGAAGTTATCCGTACTACCTGCACTTCTTTTCGCTACTTGGCTAAATAATTCTTCAGGCTCTAGGAAGTATCCAAGTTTTTCTATAGACTCTTCTTGTATCGCTTCAAGATACTCTTGTCTATCAGGTGAACTCGAAAGCTCCAGATAAGTCATGCCATCTTCTGCCAATATCTCATCAGCATAATGTTCCATCTTTTCAGAGAGATACTTATAAAAGATAAAACCAAGGATATAATCACGAAACTCATCCGCATCCATCTTACCTCTGAGTGCATTGGCGATATTCCATAACTGCTGCTCTAACTGCTTTTTTTGCTCTTCTCCCATGTACCAGTACCCTTTTTGATCCTAAATATATTCTTAAATATTCTATCGTAAAGTACCACAGAGTTTTCATTGACAAAAAAATCTAAAACAATTTTATTAGTATACTAATAAAATGAACAATTTGATCATTCTCTCTTTTCAACCATATAAACCCAATAAATAAAGGTATCAAAGTCGCTAAAGCCATATAAATCCATCTATTGGGCCAAGCTGACACAAAAATTAAACCAATCAAAAAGATAGATAATATGCCAAGAATAATAAAGCGGATCATTAATCTTTTTTTTGTACTTTTTGTTCCAGATACCACGCCATTCTATACCCTATTAAAACAATACTTGCCAAAATAATTAAAGTTGCTGTTGTACTCATGTTAATCCTTTTATTGCTATTTAATATCATATCTCATTTTTTTATTTAGATATGATCATACTTCTATGTCAAGTTCTTCACAATACTGAAATATATATTCCCAATCCTCCTCAGTCAGTTTCGCGCATTCATTTTCAGCTTCAATCTCATCATCATGTACCCCCATAATTTCATAAGTCTTTACATGACCCTCAACAATTTTATAACCATATCGTCTTCTCTTGTATGTAAAAATTGTTTTCATAAAACTTCTTTCTTTTGCATACAATTTAAACTTGTGGCATCATAATTTGATACGTCACCAGCAATCACAATCATATGATCCGCAGTGATTGCATCTACTTTCATTTCCGGCAGCAAGAGCAATCAATAAGATTAATAGTGCCAAGCTAACTGTTGCATTGATAATTGTTGCAGCTATTGCTATATCCGGTGAAGTCTTTTTTGAGATCCACCATGCCATATAAATGACAATGCCTAATGCGACAACTATACTTAAAACCCTTGCTAAAATATCACCATGTGTATATCCAAACTGTCCTGCAATCAAGATAGCCAATGGTAAAAAGCCAAACAACACTGATCCTTCATTTACCGGTGCATACCCATACAATCTTTCACTGTAGGAATTTAATTTAATCGTAGCTATCCAAAACCCAAAGATTAGTCCAATGGCAAGAAGTACCCATATTACTATCATACTGTCTCTCCTTTTTATTACTTTTCTTCTTAAATCTATCCTATTGCTATTGATTACAATTAAAACTGGCCTAAAGTTATTCATGACCTCTTTATTTATTACTATTCTGTATCTAACTTTGATAGCTTGCCATCCCTAACAAATACCCAAGTTAGTGCTACAACCCAACCAATACCATAAAAAAGTCCGCCGAATATATTGACCACTGTTATTGCAGCTTTTCTTGGATGGTTCAAGCGATAAGCTAAATATGTTGGTAGCATATAAATCGCCAAAACGATTAATAATAAAAATAGTTTCATAATCATCAACTTTTTACTTTATTGGCATAATATGGTCTACATTTTTCATGATCTACAACTATCTGTGTTATAAGTTCATTATTTACATCATAATAGACCTGCTCTATCATGAGCCCCTCTGTTAGAAGTTTATATGTAGCTTCCTGTGGACATGAGTTTATAAGTTCCTGATGCAGAAGACCTTTTGAAACCAAAGTCAAATCATTGTTATAGTCATCTAAAAAATCTTGTTTACTAAACGTGGTTGATTTTATATACTGAACAATTGTATGATCATTCTTCTGGGAAACTTTTATAAGCTGAGCATATTGATTTATATCCATAGGTAAAGAATCATTCATTTTCATTATTTGTCTAATAGCATCCGAAAGTACCCTATTTTTTTGCATTAATTTATCTCCGGTAAAGAGTATCCCGACAGCAATCACAAGATAAATAATTAACGATACAAAAAAAACCAATATTTTTTTTGTGTTTGAACTAGACGACAATGTAGCAGAAGCAATAAATACTACAAATAAGACTCCACTAAGTATATATCTTTGTAAATCATTATCAAAGAGCGTATTTATAGTATAAGTCCCCAATAAAGATATGGAAACTATAAATACCAAATATTTGATATCAAATACTTTTTTCAAAACTGATTCATTGTTATTTTGAGTCACTACATCTTCCATCAAAAACCCTCTTGTTTATCTTATGTTCTATAGGACATTTATTAAAGATTATATCTCTACTACACTTAGATAAAAGATACCTATAGGACATATTTTGGAGATATACGATTTTAATGAAGAAGAGTTAGATAAATTCTATAAAAAGATCGGTAAAAATGTCAAAAAATATCGTGAAGAAAAGGGAGTTACCCAAATGGAATTAGCTCACGCTATAGGCCATAACTCAGTTGGATATATTTCCAAAGCAGAACTCTATAAATATAATAAACATTTTAGTCTCGAACAGCTTTATAAAATATCAAAAGTATTAAATGTGAATATATCTCAACTTATTGATGCATAAACGCTCACATTCATTTTAAAATACTACTACAAAAATTAAGAAGTCATCCAAAATAATGTTCTGTAATTGAAGCTCTATTATGCTTCATCTCATAGCTTACCGTTTGCAATGATTGTTCATAGGTATATCCTGCTTTAGCATACTCGAACAACCTTCTTTGAGCGAAGTTCCATCTAAATCCATGTGAACCGTCCAGTACTACATTTGCTCTAGTACAACTATTACGTATATCCTCTAGATACTTTAGTTTTTTCAACCGAAAACTTCCTTTCTTTAGAATGATCGATTTAAGTTGATCATAACTAGATCTAGAGATAAGAACATCGCCTGTCTTTCCCCCTTTTTCTTTTGTTTCGATCACACCAATTTCTTTACCGGTGACAGAATCAATGTCATAACCTTTTAATTGATCTTTTTTGATGTAGCCTACTCCTTCAATCCTCGCTCCACCTTCTAATTGAATAGTAGCAGCTAACCTATGTTTTTCATCAATTAATCCATCAATGATCCTTATAGGATCTGCATAGGCTCTATTATGATAATTATCAGCAACCTGCTTTAAATTACGGGCACTATTGAGTATCTTTTGTCGCACAGAAAAATCATAGTATGATTCTTCACCATACTTATTTTTAGTGTAATACTTTAATGACATTTCGAGTTTTCCCATAGCTGCACTGATCTTCTCTAAATATTGCTTAGCTGGATAATACTCTATCTTGTAATCCATATATGCAGCAATATGTGGTCCTTCAATTTTTTCACAATTGTTGATGCCCCAGTGTTCTCTAAGATAATGAAAAAAATTATTCCAAATCTGTCTATAGCTAGCCATAGTTTGATAAGAACTTACCTTGTTGAAATATTCACTTTTTGGGTCATTCTTTTCTTCTTTTTTTGCACCCTCTTGAAAAATTACTTTTGTCAATTGTGCTGTTTGATACTCTACAGATCCTCTCATGACTCTTCCTATTTCTTAAGTGATGAATTCAGCCCTCATCTAAGGCAATTTGTTAAGTCATTACGCTTTTTGAAATGAAGCTTCAACATTGCTCTTTTGATTACGGTGGGAGGTATGTCTCGTAAGACATACTGAGCTCCACCAGCGACTCTTAAGAGTCATTCGTTTTATAAGAAAACAAAAAAATGATAACAACTATTTTTCATAATGTAAATCCTCAAGATTTTTTACGACCACTTTTTAAAAGACTTCAGTTTCCTTTTTTCGGGCTGAATCACTTTAAATGCCTGTATATAGGCATATACAACCGTAGAAATTATTTTTCAGATTATGGATGAATTTATGAAAATATTATGAACTGGATTACAAAACTAGGTTCAAAAAACATTGCTATTTTTCTCAAAAAGACAAAATTATGAATATATTATAGAGAGGTATTAACTTCTCAATATTACATAAGGAGTTAAATATGGGGAGTATCCAGAGTGATCATAGACAAATGGACAGACTTATAAAAACAAGTAGTGAAGATCAAGGTTTATTATTGAGATATTTTTCAAGACTTCCTCTTTCAATTAGATTAGAGTTAGAGAAAAATAAGAAAAAAATTTTTCATTCTATGAGAGAAAAGTATGCTCAAATAAACTATGACGTTTTATCTTATGCAGCACATATCTTAAGCATAAAGTCACATTACAGTTTTGAAAAAAAGTTTAGTACCAAACAGTTCCAAAACATGTCTCTAGATGAAATAAGAGATTTATCAATGCTACAACTACAAAAGGAAGATGAGAAAATCTATCTTTCCAAAAATGGTAAAAGAGAAAAACTACTACATTACTGGTCTGTCGTTAAGCTTTATAGATCGAGAAAACCAAAACCAATAAGCTTTGAAAAAATTGAAGAGAAGCTGGAAAAACATTATAGCTTTAAAGTCAGTCACAATACGATCAACAAACTATGGCGTGAACTTGAGAAAAACTAAATCATTTATGAATATATAGATAAGAGAAGAGTTTTTCTTCCATAAACAAAATACGAAAAGGATAAACAAAATGGATATGCACATTATGAAGATTGAAGAAGGTACTAGCACATTAATATATCTTCCTCTAACAACAAAAAATGACTTTTATCTCAATCTTTTATATATCGAGACATCCGAGATAAATAATAAAAAATCTAATCAGCGTTTTTTATACGAATTTTCACTCACATATAATAACAAGCCGTTGACAAGAAATATTATTAACTTAGAGGAGTTTAAAGCGACTTTAAAGTGTTTTATCGACCGGAAAATGCAACTTGATGAGACAAGTAAGTATTTTATAGTTAAAGAACAAAACAAGATAAAATCGCTAAAGTTTTTAGATCAAGAGAATCGATATATATCTATCACAGAAGCTACGCAAATGTATAACATACTTACATATACTTTATCTAAATACGACTTGACATATGAATATGATAAACATATTACTCATAGACGTAAGTTTGTCAGCGAACATTATTTAAAAAGACGTCCAAACATAAATACTGATAACATATCTGTATTAAAATTTGATGATTATGATGATCATGAAGAAATGGCTTACAAGGAAAGAGTAGATTAATTCGACAAAGGGCATTTTCTCTTTTTATAGAATATACTTGCTAAAGGTTGATAAATAAAGTTTCAACCTTTATATTCCATATATTATAACTACCCTAAAACAGAATATAAAATCTTATATTTAGAAGGCTTTTTTATTATATATATTAATTTCTTTACGTAAAACTTCTAATACCTCGGGAATATTTTTTAAAATAACATACGCATCAAGGTTGGATAGTTCAATTTCTATCCAATTTATTAATTCTCTTTTCTCTCCAGGAGTAAGGAAATGTTTTGCCCGATCTTCTATTAGCTTCAGTTCATACTCAGAAACCAATTTAAGTAAAAATTCTTTTGCAGAATCTTCCCTAATCTCCTTCCTTTTCAAAGTATCTTCTTTAAAAGATTTGAGTACTTTAGCAAAAATCAGAATAAAACTGTTTTTATCTCGTTTTCCTGAAATTAATTTTTTAAAAAATGTATACTCTTGCCCAATATTATTAAATTTCAGTTTCAAATTACTAAAAATATTATATTCTTTGATCGATTCAAAAAAAAGTTCTACTTCATCATTATCATACGCCCTAGCTAAAGAAAAAGATAATATTTTTTTGTGTAAATTATCTAATTTGTCTATATTTAGAGAAAGAGTATCAATATACATGTCTCCTTTGCCTAATAATAACCAATCCATTGAAACCTGATATTTCTGATTTAATAAAATAGCTAAATCAATAGGTATTTGTCTTTTTTTCCCAACATAATTAAAATATGATGCTGTAGTAATATTTAAATTTTTAGAAAACTCTTTTTTTGACATTTTTAAATCTATTCGCACTGATTCTAATCTGTTAGCAATATCCATGTATCTCCAATATTTTAAATTGTTACTTAAATAATAACATAATTTATCTATAAAAGAATACAAATATTTACACAAAGACAAATTTAATAAACATATGTTTACTTTTAAGATTAAATGGTATACAATTATTTATCATTTTAAGGATTAACCATGCAATTAGATGAAAATTACATTTATATTTTTGAAAAAAAATATCCTGGATCTATTGAACTAATACAAAGTGCTATTCAAGATGAATATCATCTCCTATGGTATTTATGTAAAGACTTTGCTGCAAAAATGCTTACATGTAATCCAAGTTGGCAATGGCTTGGCCTAAGGATAGATGACTTCTCACTTCTTGCAACACAGTATATGTGCAAGAGATTACCTGTATGGATATGGAGATCTAATTTTGAACTAGGATCTCTTTGTCATGTAATATGTAGTATAGAAGATACGGTTAGATGGTTAGCAAATCGATGGGTTTCAACTCTGAAAAACCTATTTGATCCTAGATATTCTTACCATATATCCCCAAGCTTTCTTACCATTTTTGATGAAGCTTATATGACCGTAGGTAAGATGCAATGGGAAAGTTAATAAAGAAGTTTAAAAATAATTTTACCCAAGTACCAAATACTATTATTAAAGATAAGAGACTTTCATTTAAAGCAAAAGGTCTATATATGCACTTAGTATCCAAGCCAGATAATTGGGTGTATTATGTAAAAGAATTTGAAAAATCTTCTAAAGATGGGAGAGATAGTATTCAGAGTGGCCTTAAAGAATTAGAAAAATATGAGTACTTAATTCGTGTACGTACTAAAGATACGTATGGTCGCTTTAGCAGCTTTGATTATTACATTTATGCTGAACCATTAAACGGGTTTTCCGTCGGATGGAAAAACGGTCAATCGGGGGAACCATCAGACGGACAATCCTCCCCTACTAATACTAAATCTACTAACACAGATTTAACTAATACTGACTGTAGGTATGAGAACGTAGGAGAGTTTAGAAATTATATTAGACAACACTTTATAAATAAAGACATACTGACGGCACAAGACAAAAATACAAACCAAATTTATATTATTTCTGTTGGTCCTGATGGAAAGCTCTATGATAAAAAGGGTACTAGGTTTACCGCAGATCGTTCACTAGAAATGTGGAATGATCTATTTAAATATTATTTAAGACATCAACTTGATTTTCAGAAATCGAACTATGTTAATAGATTTTAAATAAGAATTTATAGAGTACGAGGAGTATAAATGAATAATGAATCAAGATATCTGAAGACTTCAAAAATGGCTAAATTCCTTGGATATAGTCCAGACTTTTTAAAAGATAATCGTGAAATTATTTTTTTTGAAAATGTTCATTACTTTTCAAAAAAAAAGAGAATCGATTGGAAAGTATCAAAAATGGTAGAGTGGATGGAAAATAAAAATATGTCTGATAAAGCTAGAGAAATTTTGGACTTTGTATCATAAATATATTAATAAGAGAAAGGAAAATCATGACACAATTTGAACACGAAATTATAGTTCTTTGTTTAAATATATTAGGATGTTTGAAACAAACTAATGAAGAAATTACAAAAGACAAAGAAGAAATAATCTATTTCGAAAATTTATTAATTAATGCTAAAAAACTATACTTCAAATCAACTTCAAAAAAGCGGATAAATAATCAATATCATTTTGATTTACTCAGAGACTTAATTGAAATAAGTGAGCGAAAACTATTTGAATACTACATGGAAAGAAATAAATAATTTCGATATCATAGATATGCCCATTGTCTACTGGAAAGGAATATAGACATGGTAAAAATGTTCAAGCGTAACAATGGTAAGCTTTACTTGGAATATGAAGCTTACGGCAAGTCAGTGCAAAAAAGTACACGCCTGCTAGATACGCCAAAAAATAGAACATTGATCAACAAAGAGGTGATCCCCGCACTTGAAGCAAGGATCATATCAGGTGAATTTGCAAAAGAGAAGCCTAAAACCTTTTCTTATTACAGTGAGATCTATCTCAAAAGCAAACAGCACTTGAAAGATTATAACAAAAAAAAGCAGCATGTTACCGACATAAACATGTTTTTCGGTGAAATGCGCATTGACAAAATTACACGCGGAGATGTCAAAGACTGGGTACAGATGAGACTGGATATGGGCAATTCACCCAAAACAGTTAAAAACTATTTAGTCAACATTAGAGGTACACTCCACGAAGCAATAGATAGAGAGATCATCACACAAAATGTTGCATTAAACATTAAGATGCCCTCACATAAACCAAAAGAGATAGAACCTTTTTCTAGTAAAGAGGTTCAACTTCTGTTAAGTGAAGCAGACAAGTTCTTTAAATTATACCTTTCGATTGGTTTTTATACTGGTATGCGTATGGGTGAGATCATAGGACTACAGTATGATGACTTTGACTTTGAGAACAAGGTCATACATGTGAAACGTTCTATTTACAAAGGGAAAGTAACTACCCCAAAAACAGATGGAAGCATTAGAGAAATACCGTTGTTTGATGAACTCATGCCGTATCTTAGTAAACAAGAAAACTCAATATGGCTATTCCAAGGGCTAGATGGTTCACATCTAAATACTTTTGGACAACATAATTATGAGGGTTGGGCTAAACTACTCAGGAAATGTGGTCTAAAATATAGAAAGCCTGGTAGTACTCGGCATACGTTTATCGTATCGTTGTTGAAGAACAGTGATCTCAGTATACTGGAGATTGCTCAAATGGCCGGACATATGACGACCCAAATGATCATTAAGCATTACGGGAAGTATATTAAAGGTGAACATCTGAAAGTAGATAGGAAATTAAAACTGTTTACTGACAAAACCGCTGACAATAGGCTGTAAAGTACGGATTTTATGGCCGGGAGAGGGGGATTCGAACCCCCGGAGGTGTTACCCTCACCGGTTTTCAAGACCGGCACATTCGACCACTCTGACATCTCCCGACAATTTAAAGCATAAAATCTTATCTAAAGATAGATAAATTCTAGTTGATTAATGGAGGAGCCACCCGGATTTGAACCGGGGATAGCAGCTTTGCAGGCTGCGGCCTTACCGCTTGGCGATGGCTCCATACTCAAATATACAAGTGGTACCCGGAGCCGGACTTGAACCGGCACGGTCACAATGACCGGGGGATTTTAAGTCCCCTGTGTCTACCATTCCACCACCCGGGCATCATTGGTACCATTTATATATTTAAATATTCGTTTTTCATGGAGCGGGCGAACGGGTTCGAACCGTCGACCCCAACCTTGGCAAGGTTATGCTCTACCACTGAGCTACGCCCGCAAATCCATACCTTTTTTAAGCATTTACTTAAAATTGGAGTGCGATTATAGCCAAAAAAGTTTTTAATGTAAAGAGAAAAACATTACTTATGCGATAAAAAGTCTATTTACCCTCTTTTTTTTGAGAATCATCTGCTATAATCCATAAAAATACATACTAAAGGCTTTCTCATGAGAAGTGACGAAATAAAACAGGGGTATAGTAGAGCTCCACACAGAAGTCTACTGCGTGCAACAGGCGTAAAAGATGAAGATTTTGAAAAACCGTTCATCGGTGTAGCAAATTCATTTATAGAGATCATTCCTGGGCACTTTTTTCTTAACAAAGTAGCAGAAGTCATTAAAGAAGAGATACGTGCCAATGGCTGTGTTCCTTTTGAATTCAATACGATCGGTGTAGATGACGGTATCGCTATGGGCCATGATGGTATGCTTTACTCTCTTCCAAGCCGTGAGATCATCGCGAACTCTGTAGAGACGGTTATGAATGCACATAAACTGGATGCAATGATCGCTATACCCAACTGTGACAAGATCGTTCCGGGGATGATCATGGGTGCATTGCGGGTGAATGTTCCTACTGTATTTGTCTCTGGTGGCCCTATGGAAAAAGGATATACAAAAGACGGTACACCTATTGACCTTGCCACAGCATTCGAGGCGGTCGGTAAACATGAAACAGGTGAGATCACAGATGAAGAGCTTCATGATATCGAGTGTAATGCTTGTCCAAGCGGCGGGTCTTGTTCAGGAATGTTCACGGCAAACTCTATGAATACGCTGATGGAAGCCATGGGTATCGCGCTTCCGGGTAACGGGACCATCCTTGCGCTCACACCTGAAAGAACAGAGCTTTACAGAAAAGCAGCCAGACGTATCTGTGAAATAGCTAAATTAGAACAAAGCGAACGTGAAAAATACCGTATAAGAAATATTTTAAATGAAAATGCCGTTCGCAATGCTTTTGCAGTAGATATGGCCATGGGTGGAAGTTCAAATACGGTACTCCATATGCTGGCTATCGCAAAAGAAGCTGAAATAGACTTCAATCTTGAAGATATCAATGCGATCTCTAAACGTGTTTCTCACATTGCGAAGATCTCTCCATCCCTCTCGACTGTGCATATGGAAGATATCAACAAGGCAGGCGGGGTCAATGCCGTCATGCATGAAATGATGAAACGTGGTGATAATATCCTCATAGACAATCTATCCGTTACCGGTGAAACATTGTATGAAAAAGTGAAAGATGCAGAGATATTGGATACAAATATTATCCACACGATTGACGATCCTTACTCTGAAGTGGGTGGATTGGCTATCCTTTACGGTAACCTTGCAGAACAGGGTGCCGTCATCAAAACAGCGGGGATCACCGGAGACAGAGTCTTTACCGGTACTGCTGTATGCTTCAATTCACAGGATGAAGCCATTGAAGGGATCCTCGGCGGTAAAGTAAAAGCCGGAAATGTGGTCGTTATACGATATGAAGGTCCTCGTGGTGGTCCCGGTATGCAAGAGATGCTCAGCCCTACAAGCCTCATCATGGGTATGGGTCTGGGAGACAAGGTGGCGCTGATCACGGATGGTAGATTCTCTGGAGCAACAAGAGGGGCAAGTATAGGTCATGTAAGTCCTGAAGCTGCGGAAGGTGGCCTTATAGGGCTACTTGAAGATGGGGATGAAATACACATCGATGTGGATAATTATATCCTGGAGGCAAAACTATCTTTTGAAGAGATCGCAGAAAGAAGAGACAACTTCAAACCTTTGGTCAAGCCGCTGAAAAGTAAATGGCTAAGACAATATAGAGCCCTGGTAACCAATGCCAGCTCCGGGGCTGTGCTAGAAGCTGAATAGTAGATATTTACAGACTATATCCTATCAGGGGCCTTCCTTGATAGGTCCCTCTTAACTCCCTACAAATACGTTTAATGTATCAGGTGAAATCTGGATATCAGTTTACCCATCCGTGTCGACTTTAAAGGCAATACTACAAGATCATGTAGACTATTGTTCTTTTCTATGGTATGGTTTGGTATAACACCACCTGCCCTTTCAAGTACTTCACCACAACTCACACATTGTTTCCACAGACCATCCCAAGATACATTGGTATTGTTACATTTTCTACAGGCATCCATGATACTTCCTTTACTCCTTTTGCACTTTTTTATTCTGACCAAATGACCCAGTATAAGTATCTCATACTATAGACTAGGTTTCCGATTTTCATATTAGATTTCACTCACTAGAAGGGTTGAGGAGTGAATTACCCCTCATTAAGAAGATAACTGCCGATTAAGAAGGTCGTCTCGCACCTTTGTATCTGTTGCTATAGAATTTTTTATCAAGACTTGTGATCACAACCTTTTTCTTTGCAGATGAAGCATGAATGAACTTATTGTCTCCAAGATAAATCCCTACATGATTCACATACCCTTTACGTTTTTTAGACGTATCAAAGAAGATCAGGTCACCCTTTTGCAACTCACTTCTTTTCACGAATTTTCCAAATTTGGACTGTCTGATCGAAGTTCGTGGAATATCGATACCGATATTTTTATAGACAAATTTTGTAAAACTGGAACAATCATAGGTATTTTTGTTACCGCTTGCTCCCCACACGTATTTTTTCCCTAGTTTTGTTTTTGCCAATGACGTAATTCTTTGGCACTTATCAGCGTCTTTGTCTTTCTTGTTTGTAAAAATATCCGTGAAAGAAAACGTTTTCTGTTCTTCTTTCTTTTCTTTCTCTAAACTGATCGTATCGAGGTTGGAAAGGGATGCAACCAACTTTTTGTCTGAAGCTGGCTTCTTTGCTTTCGCCAATGTATGCGTATTTTTCGTTTGGGGAATATGCAATACCTTTCCAATTTTAAGTATTTGACTTTTTCTAAGCGCATTGGCTTTTCTTAGTTTTGTCACAGAAGTGTGATGTTTAAGGGCGATAGAAGAGAGGGTGTCTCCTTTTTTTGCTACGTATTTCACTGGTTTTTCAGATGTTTTCGTATAAAGGACCTTCACATTTGTCGGTACTTTCAAGACCTTTCCTATCCTCAGGATAGCGCCTTTTTTAAGTCCATTCGTTTTTCTTACTTTTAAAATGGTGGTCTGATGTTTATGGGCGATAGAAGAGAGTGTGTCCCCTTTTTTCACTGTATATTTGACTATTTGTTTCGCTGTGTTGGTAGAGGCTGTAGCTGTGATCGTGGTGAGAGATAGGGCAAGTAGTAACGCATAAAAATTTTTCAATAGATTCTCCTACATAATTAAGCTATCCGTATAAATTATAAAAATCCATACTTAAAAATATTTGAATAGATTGTAGCTATATATGATTAATAAAAAATAAACATGCTTTTAAATGAAGCTTAACATGCCACCTCTCCTTGAAGCTCCAAAAGCACAAGCTTACTTGATCATGCATGACTTTTTAGTTCGCCTACAATGTGATCGGCTACCCGAAATGCATTGGCATAAATCGTCCAGGTATAGGCTACAGACCCCCCTGTAGGCATAAAACTCGCATCTGCAACATAGAGGTTCTTTACATCATGGGATCGGCAATATTTGTTCAGTACGGATGTTTTGGGATCGTTCCCAAAACGGCATCCTCCTGCAACCAGATTCTGCGGGGGCGCAGAAGAGATAGCAGAGTATATATTCTTAGCGCCCATCTCTTCGAGTATCCTTTCACACTTCTTTGCAATATAATTTCCTACCTTCAGATCTTGGGGATGTCCTTCCACACGCAGTTTGCCTACGGGCATACCGAACTTGTCTTTATGCACAGGATCCAACGAGACAAAACAGTTGTCGTTCGGTAGCCAGTCATTAAAGACTTCAAAACGTATACTTTTTTGCTCTGTAAAGCGAGACACCAAACGTTCTCCCAGCTCTTTACCCCATATCAGCTTACCGTCCTTATGATTGTTTTTCCGTGCACGAGTGATGATATTTTGATGTTCAAACATAAACTCAACGGACCCTCCTTTAAATTTACCATGCCACCAATGGTCTATAAAATACCAATCCAGTATCGATCGGTTGACAAAAAGTCCTGTTGTCATCAACGCTTCGAAATTGATATCTTTCAAAGAATCCTTATGCAGTTCTCCCTGACCGGAACCTCCCCCGGAAAAAATGAGGTTCTTACCTACTTCGCCGCTACTGTTCCCCAATCCATTTGGATGATGTGCATTGGCAGAATTGAGTAATAACCTTGCACTCTCATGTGCCTGGGCGGCCACGACAAAGATCTTGCCTTTGATCTTTTTCTCTTTGCCTGTCACTGTATCGACGACCACCGCATGACCTACCTCATCTTGTTTGTCTGTATGCAGATACTTGACATAGGTGTTACTCAGCAAGGTCAGGTTACCTGTAGCCAAAGCGGGTTTGAGAAGTGCCTCTCTCGAACTTCCCTTAGCCCCGGAGCTGCACCCATAGCTTCCGCAACGGTTGGAGTAATAACAGGCATTACGCCCCGGCTTGTCTTTTGAAAGTACCGCTCTTGGTGTCACGAGCGGCGTAATGTCAAGTGCTTGACAACTTTTGTCAAATAGCTTGACCACTGCATTTTCTTTGGTAGGAGGCTGGGTAAAACCTGCCGTACTCCGTGGTGGTTCAAAGGGATGTTTCTCGGCCTTACCCGAAATGCCTACCAGCTCTTCCGTCAGTGTATAATAGGGTTCCAGATCTTCATAAGAGATGGGCCAATCCGCCACATTGGCTCCTTCTATCTCACCATACTTGCTCTTCAGCCTGAAATCATCAGGGTGCATACGGTGCAGCATACCCGACATGAGGTTGGAAGAGCCTCCCACGATGTTCCCGTTCCAAAAACTCCAACCCGATTCATAGGTAGGCGTCGCTACCCACTCACCGTCTATTTTTTCTTCTATCGTATGGTACTCATCAAATAGGTTAGGCGTGACCAGATCTCTTCTGCAGTAAGCCAACTCATCTTTGGAGAATTCTTCACGCTTGATGAGCCGCCCTTTCTCTAGCACTGCTACTTTGTACCCTGCTTGACACAGCGTATAGGCTACAGCTCCGCCGCTTGCTCCTGAGCCGATGATAACAACATCATACATACTCATAACTCTATATATCTTGTTGTAGGCCTAGGGAGACCGCCGTACGAAGAGATCGCCTTCCACCCTGCTTCGTCAATGTTTGAACCATAGATCGGATCGCTAAAGAGTCCTTCCATGGTCAGAGTCATGATATGTGACAACCAATTACGGCCATAGTGTGTCTCCTCATAGGCACGCAGTGCCTTCTCTTTCTCTGACTCTGTCATAGATACAAATCTTCCTTTTTCACGTTTCTCCAGTTCTTTTGCCCCTTCAATGACAAAGGCTTTGATATCTTTATCAAAGCTCTGATGCATCATGGTTTCAAACAGGAATTCTGTGACCTTCATCGATCTGGAAGAAGGGAGTTTGCCGCCTTCAGGGAATAGATGCTCCTGTACAGCAGAGAGTGTCGGTGCTACCCGTTTAAATGCTTTCTCAAAATCACTGACCCCTTTTGCCTGCAGATAGGAAGAGAGTCCCAGAACGGAACCCAATATGAGAAATTTTCTTCTTTTCATTGCACACTCTTTACATTGATTTGTTCTTATTATACCTACCATCTGTGCACTTTGGGTGCAACAGACTACACATACCTTACACAAGTAGTATATTATACTGCAACTGTCAAAAAAATAGAAGGAGAAAGATATGCAAAAATTCATTGTGGGTGCGTTTATAGGATTGGCAATGCTTGCTTTTATCGGCTGTACAAAGAACAATACTGTAGAATCAGATACTAAATGCTCGACAAGCACCAAATGTGAAGGGACAACGAAATGTTCCGGAGACAGATCAAAAGCTGTGACGACAAAATGTGATGCCAGTAAGAAGTGCGGTTGATACATATTCTTACGCTCTTTAACTTAAGTGTTTTCTCATGGTGAGAGATCTTCCATAGAAAATGCACTTATGTTACTTTACACCATTATTTTAAAGGATAGAATGATGATAAAATTACTCTTTGGAGCACTACTGAGCTTGTCCCTGCTCACCCTTACCGGATGTGGTGAGAAAGAAAACACAAGCACGGAGTCTATGACAAAATGTGAAGCCGGAAAATGTGATAATGCGACGCAAAAATCGGAAGTACCTGCACAAAAGTGTAACGCAGATGCAAAAGATGTTGATAACTGATCTCTTCGCCCCTGTTCTCTATAAAACAAGAGGACAGGCTTCTTTTCCTCTACCCAATACACACAGCGTGCACATCTTTCATACTATACTTGCACTGTAACAACAAACATATTGTATATAAAGGAGTTACAAATGCTAAAAGGTATCTATCCTAACGCCAGAAATATATTAAGCAGGGGAAGAGATATTGCCTTACTGTTGGCCAGACTTACTATCGCCTATGGATTTTACAACCCAGCGATGCAAAAGTGGTCAGACATCTCAAGTGTTGGCGAGTGGTTTGGTACCCTGGGCATCCCCCTCCCTGCCTTGAATGCCTATCTGGCAGCCAGTACGGAACTGTTGGGAGTTGTATTATTAACATTGGGACTCTTTACAAGACTTATCTCATTGCCCCTTATAGTGATGATGGTCGTTGCCATTGTTACCGTACATATAGGCCATGGCTTTTCTGCAGGAGATAATGGGTTTGAAATTCCTTTATATTACATACTGTTTTTAGCCCTATTTGCTTCATTTGGAGCCGGAAAATTTAGCTTGGACCACCTTCTTTTTGGTGAAGAGCAATAACAGAAAGGATGAACCATGAAAACAACACTTCAATTAGGATTATTATATATCGGTGCTTTAGCTTTATCACTTACTTTGGCAACGGCTGAGGGGAAATACGAAGGTTCCCAACAAGGTATGATGAATAACGATGCTAAATGCGGAGATGCTCAAAAAGAGATGAAGGAAAAGCGCGAGACCTATCGAAAAGAGATGAAAGAAAAGAACGGAAAATGCGGGGAGTCACAAAAGGACATGATGGATAATGACGGAAAATGTAATGCTTCTATGAAACCAAAGCCTGCACCCACTAAAGGTAAATGCGGACAAGGTAAATGTGGGGACTAATCTACACATAACGCTTCTTTTTAAAGTCTCCTCTATCTCAGGGTATGGGAGATTTATCTTTCTTTTATAAATCATTGTATAATGTATCTATGAAGTCAAAAGGATACCTATGCGATACTTACTGATCATGCTTACACTCTTATTGTCTCTTACAGGATGTGAAGACAAGGAACAGCTTACCAAGAAACAGGCTGCACATGATGCCCAGATAGCACAACAGGCCAGAGCGGAACTGCTTGCTGAACTTGAGGCGGAAAAGCTGCGGAAACAGAAAGAGGCGCAAGAGAAAAATGAAACCAAGCTCACCAAGATGGGTGTCCGCATGGATGATGGCATTATTACCATCGATACAAATAAAACAAAAGAATTTTTCAGAGACTTCAATCAAAAGATGTCTGTACAAATGAAAAAGATCTCTGATGACCTCGAAAAAGGCATCATTGAGACCAAAGAAGCTGGAGTAGAAATGAATGAACAATATATTCATATCGATCTCAACCAAACCCAAAACCTGCTGCAGGAATGGGGAAAGAAAATGCAAATTTTTGTACAAGAGTTTGATGAAATGGCACGTACACTGGAAACTAATGCATCAAATACTACAGATAAAGGAATGTAATGCAACCGATAGATATGAACTCAGATGAATTTCAAGCCGAACTGGAGAAGACTTGGACCTTTGTAAAGAAGGTAAACAAGCAGTTCGGGTTTGTTCCCAACCCCAATGAAGAGGTCAATGAAGGTGTGGCGATGGGGCTTGCACGCAATAAACTCATTTATGGTAAGAGATTTTGTCCATGTTTTATGGTGATAGGAGAGACAAAAGAGGAACAAAAAGCTGCAGACAACCGTATCTGTCCATGTACACCTGCATTGGAAAAAGAGATCCCTGAAGACGGTACCTGTCACTGTGGGATCTTCTGTACACCGGAGTACGCCCAGGCACAAGCGCAACACGACGCCATAGAGGAAGTCGTGCATCAACACTCTGGGGGCTTAACGAAAGAACAGGCAGAGCTTCTTCTGAAAGAAGAACAGCTTGACGGAGATGAACTTGAAGCGCTCATAGAAGCAAAAAAACTGGGGATGATCGATTTTACCCTTGTGGACACAAGAGAATACATGGAGTACCAAATGGAACATATCGTAGGGACAGACAAACTTGTACCTACCTCACAGTTCTATGCAAAAATAGAAGAAGAACTCGCAGGGTTCAAGCAAAAACCTATCATCGTTTACTGTCACTCCGGAAGCAGAAGCTACCAGGTACAACACGCTATGAAAGGCTTGGGGTTCGAACACGTATGCAACCTCAGACCAGGGATCATCGGCTTTTCCGGTCAAACCCAAAGAGGATAACCGATATCCTATAAGGAGGATTTTCCCTCCTCCCGTAAAAGAGGCAGCCCTAATCCCTCAAAAAAATCAAAACTATGACACTATCCATAAGCCCACGACAGTCCCTTACGTTTTTTTCTTTTTGGTTACTTCTTTCTTTTTTTGTCGTAGTACAAAAAAGAAAAAGTGACAGAGAAAACTCAAGCCAATTCAATGTAACAATAAAAATAATTTAGGGAAATATTAAAAAGGGGATGAGGAGCCGAAACTCCTCAAGATATAGTTAACTAAAAAGTTAATTATTTAGCAATCGCAGCTTTTGAAGCCTCAGCTACTTTTGTAAAACTTTCAGGAGCATTCATTGCCATATCAGCAAGAATCTTTCTGTCAAGTTCGATGTTTGCAAGCTTAAGACCATGCATGAATGTTGAATAGTTCATTCCATTTAATCTTGTAGCCGCATTGATACGAACGATCCAGAGTCTTCTGAAATCTCTCTTTTTTTGTCTTCTATCTCTGTAAGCATATACTAATGAACGCTCGAGTTGTTCTTTCGCTTTTCTGAAGTGTTTTCTTCTACCGCTATAGAACCCTCTTGCTTGTTTTAATAGTCTTTTATGACGTCTGTGTCTTACAACACCAGTTTTTACTCTCATGGTTTTCCTTTACCTTATACTTGTACTGTAACTCTTCTGAGCCAGTTTTAGTAGGTGCCAAACATTCTCTCTGTTTGAACTTGCCCCTAATCGGGGGAATATTATCTATCAAAAGATGATTAGTTGATCATCTCTTTAATGTTTTTTGCATCAACAGGGTCAACGTACTTAGGACTTCTCATACTTCTGTGATGTTTACCATCAACTTTAGAAAGGATGTGACTTCTGAATGCCGTACCTCTTTTGATTTTGCCGCTTTTTTTCACTTTAAAACGCTTTACAGCGCCTTTAACACTTTTCATTTTTGGCATATGCTTACTCCCTTATGGATTTTTTCTACCAAACATACATTTAGTACAAAATGGGACGGTATTATACCCAAGTTATCTAAAAATTTTATAAATCCTTTCTCTACCGATATCTCTAACCCTATTTGTGTTAAAATCTATCTATTAAAAATGAGGGCGGGGCTAGTGGACAAAGTAACCGAAATACTTTCTCAAAAAAAGAAACTTTTAACAGAAATCTATTTTGATCTGCAACTGTATTTTGAAGAAAAATACGGGAAAGATGCCCTTGTCCTGATGGAGATCGGTACTTTTTTCGAAGTCTATGAAGTCAATAATGACGAGATGAAAGTAGGCAAAGCCAAAGAGATAGCCGAACTGCTGAACATCCAGCTCACACGCAAAAGTAAAGCTGTATTGGAAAACTCGGTTTCCAACCCTCTTCTTGCAGGTGTCCCTGCTGTCTCTTTAGACCGATATCTCTCCCGTCTCATCTCTACCAAAAAATATACGATCATCGTCGTCAAACAGAAAGGAGAGATGCCGAACATCAAACGGTATGTCTCCAACATCATCTCTCCGGGCACCAATTTTGAGTACCTCAGTGAACCCTCTGAAAACAACATTGTTTCTCTGCTCATAGATGAAAATGCTGGCATCTTCTCCGTAGGGTATGCTGCCATAGATGTGAGTACGGGTAAAACCATCTGCAACGAGATACACTCTACCCGCGATGACAAAACCTATGCACTGGATGAAGCGTTCAACCTTTTACAAACCTATACGACCTCAGAGGTCATCATCACGCTTGACAGTAAAGAGATAGACAAGGATTGGATCATTCACTATTTGGAACTCGAATCTCTGCACTACTCTCTCAATGCAAAACGTTTTAAAATACAATTTCAAAATGAGCTCTTTACCCGTGTCTTCAACATCAACTCTTTCCTTTCGAGCATTGAGTTTCTGGACCTTGAAAGACACCCTTATACCACAGAGTCTTTGGCGGTACTGATCGACTTTATCATCGAACATGATGAGAGTATTATAGAGAAGATGAACAAGCCGCAGTTCCTGGGAAATAACCGTTATATGTACATTGGCAACAATGCCATGGAACAGCTTTCCGTGATCTCTCGTGATCCTTCCGACATCACACTGCTTGATCTGATAGACAAAACCTCTACTGCTTTTGGAAAACGCCTTCTCAAAGAGCGCTTGCTCAACCCTATCTGCGATAAAGCACTGCTTGAGGCACGCTATAACCTTACAGAACTGTTACTGCCGAACATCAATCGTTTTGAAACACATTTAAAGCAGATCTATGACCTTGAGCGTATCACGCGGCGGATCAAACTGCGTAAACTGCACCCTGTAGAACTGACGTACATTGCTATGTCCCTGGACGCTATTCTCAAACTGCTTGACGATGCCCAGAGCAATGGCCTTGAGATAGAGGGCACCCTCTATGATGAAACCCGGGAGATGCTGAAAGTCTTACATGACACGTTTGAGCTGGATATCTGTGCCCGCTTCCGTATAGAACAGATCAATGACAACCTGTTTAAAGATGGCGTTTACCCTGCGATTGACACTATTGTCAAGCATCAGCAGAAAGAGGTCAACAAAATGGAAGATGTAGCCGCCCATGTTGAATCACTCTTTGAAAAAGATAAACTTTTTAGCGGTACGACCCAATATGCCACGGTGAGTTATTTGGAAAGCGAGGGGTACTTTCTCAACCTTACCAAAAACCGTTTTACCCTCATAGAGAAGTCTCTTAAAGACTCTTTCGTGACCATTGACAACGAGCATCACTTCTTTAAAGACTTTCATTATAAATACTTAAAAAATGCCGTTAAAGTACAGGCCCCTCTCTTTGAAGAGATCACAAGAAACTATGAAGCATCACAGGTCAAACTTGTTTCCCTTGTCAAACAGCGCTATATAGAGAGTCTTGATCTGCTTGAGAACAGGTTCTCTTTACTGCTTGACAAATTGATCGTTTTTATAGCGGATATCGATGTCGCGATCTCCAATGCCAAATGCACTAAAACGTTGAATCTCTCCCGTCCAATCATCGAAGAGGGAAATTTTTACGAAGCAACGGCATTGCGTCATCCCATTATAGAGTCCAATGACGAACGCGGTATCTATGTACCCAATGATGTTTTTTTGGGAGAGAACAATGGGACTACCCACAACCATATCACCCTCAATGCCAGTGATGGGGAAGATGTTCTGGGCACGCTTCTGTACGGGATCAACTCTTCAGGGAAATCCTCATTGATGAAAAGTATAGGGATCTCAGTGGTCCTGGCGCAGGCCGGTTTTTTTGTACCGGCATTGGAACTTCGTTTTGGGCTCTATGACAAACTCTTTACACGGATCGTTTCACAAGACAACCTTTACAAAGGATTGTCAACCTTCGCAGTAGAGATGTTGGAGCTCAAAAATATCTTCAACCGTGCGAATGAGCGCTCTTTGGTCTTAGGTGATGAGATAAGCCAGGGGACAGAAACAGAATCTGCGCTTGCGATCGTTTCAAGTGCGATACTCAAGCTGATCTCATTGAGATCGACCTTTATCTTTGCTACGCACCTGCATCAGCTGGGAAGCATCCCTCAGCTGCAGAACATGAAACATCTTATCTTCCTGCATTTGGGGATCAAGTATGATGCAAGCAATGATACCCTCATCTATAACCGTGTCCTGCAGTTAGGTATGGGAGACAGTCTTTACGGACTTGAATTTGCAAAATCACTCCATATGGACAGTGAATTTCTCAACATGGCACAAACCATACGGGAAGATCTGAACCACGGCGGAAGCGACATGAAAAAACTGCGCAGACAAAAAAGCAGTAAATACAACAAAGACCTTTACCTCAGTAAGTGTGCCTTATGTGAAGAGAGTGTAGAAGATGTGCATCATATCGCTGAACAGAAGCATGCAAATCAGGAAGGACAGATCGACCACTTCCACAAAAACCATAAGTACAACCTCATCCCCCTGTGCAAAGACCATCACAATCTGGTACATGAAGGAAAGATCAATATTTCTGGATTTGTGATGACAAGTGAAGGATTAAAATTGCACTATGAGATCAAGAGCTAAAGCTCAGTGCATGTGAGGAACTAAATTCCGAATCGTACAAAGAGTAACATAAACCAAAATAGGTTTAGAGTGTATGAGGTTTGCCTGCAGGAAATGCCCTTGGGTATGCTAGCGATTTAACGCTGTACTAAGAGTACAGCGTTAAATATCTATCGAAAGGTTGTGTGCTAGAAACTTATTTTTATTTCTTTTGAGGTGTCACGTACATGTTGATGTAACGTCCCTCTTGTGTAGGTTTGCTTTCCAGGTTTCCGATATCTTCCAGCATAGGCCAAACACGGTTAAGCACATCTACGCCCCATTCAGGGTTTGCCATCTCACGTCCTCTAAGGAAGACACGAAGTTTTACATGTTTCCCTTTCTCCAAGAACTCTCTGGCATGTTTCACTTTATATGCTATGTCATTTTCAGCGATCTTACAAGAAAATTTTACTTCTTTGACATCTATCGTCTTTTGGTTCTTTCTTGCTTCTTTTTTCTTTTTCTCAAGTTCGTATTTGTGTTTGCCGTAATCCATGATCTTCGCAACAGGAGGTTTAGCATCAGGGGACATGAGCACAAGGTCTAGACCTTTCTCTTCAGCTATTTGCAGTGCTTCTGACTTAGAAATGATACCAAGCTGTTCGCCGTCATCACTGAGGACTCTAAGTTCATTCGCTCTGATAGCGTCATTCATAATGACATCATCACCTTTTTTTCTGCCTCTGTTTCTATCGTTTTGTTTACTCAAATTTTACCTTCTTGAAGTTGTTGTGTTAATTTTACCATAAATTCTTCTTGCGTAAGATTATACTGTTCTTTGGCTCTTCTGTCACGAATTGCGACCGTTTTATTTGCCACTTCTTCATCACCGATGATCACTACGTACGGTACACGCTGCTTTTCTGCGTTACGTACACGTTTGTTGAGAGAATCATTTTTGTCATAGACTTCAGCATCCATTCCCTCTTGAACCAATCTTTTCTTAAGCGCATAGGCGTACTCTGCATGCGTATCGGCGATAGGAACAAAGATGACCTGTACAGGAGCCAAAAAGAACGGAAACTCTCCTGCATAATGCTCTGTAAGGATACCGATAAAACGTTCAAATGATCCCAGGATCGCTCTATGTATCATCACCGGTTTCTTACGTGTATTGTCATCTGCAACATACTCTACCTCAAAACGTTCAGGAAGGTTAAAATCTACCTGTATCGTACCACACTGCCATTTACGCCCAATAGCATCCGTGATCTTGATATCGATCTTAGGACCATAAAATGCACCCCCGCCTTCATCGATGGTAAAAGGCAGGTTGTTGCCGTTCAGTGCATCTTTGAGTCCTTGTGTCGCCAATTCCCATACAGAATCATCACCGATCGCTTTTTCCGGCTTGGTTGCGACTTCCATCGTATACTCAAAGCCAAACAGTTTCATCACTGAATCCACGAACTCTACGACGTCAAGTACTTCAGCAGCGATCTGGTTTGCTTCACAGAAGATATGTGCATCATCCTGGGTAAATTCACGTACACGAAGCAGCCCGTGCAATACCCCTGACTTTTCATGACGGTGTACCACCCCGTACTCATAATAACGCAACGGAAGATCACGATAACTTTTCGGTGTCTGTTTAAAGACCTGGATATGTCCCAAACAGTTCATCGGCTTGATACCATACTCCTGTTCATCGATCGTAGTAAGATACATATTTTCACCATAACATGCATAGTGCCCAGAGATCCTCCACATATCCGCTTTCAGGATCTCCGGTCCACGTACGGGTTCATACCCGCGCGTAAGGTGTGCTTTGTGCAGGATACTCTCCAGTTTGTAGCGGAGTTTTGCCCCTTTTGGCATCCAGAACGGAAGTCCCGGACCTGCTGCATCATTGAACATAAAGAGTTCCATCTCGTGACCTATCTTTCTATGGTCACGTTTTTTAGCCTCTTCAAGCATCTCCAAATGCGCTTTCAGCGCTTCTTTGTCTGCAAAAGCCACACCGTAGATACGCGTGAGCATCTCCGCCTTTTCATCACCGCCAAGGTATGCCCCTGCGACACGTGTCAGTTTGAAGTTATGCAGGAAACGGAGTGCCGGTACGTGAGGTCCACGACACAGGTCTTCAAAATCACCCTGCTTATAGACAGAGAGCGTATCATCCTCGATACGAGACATGACCTTTTGTTTCAGATCATCATCTGCGAACTTTTCCATCGCTTCGGCTTTGCTCATTTCGTACTTTTCGATCTTGTACTTTTTCTTGATGAGCTCTTTCATCTTCTTTTCGATCGTTTTAAGATCATTCTCACCTATTTGCTGGTCGACCCTGAAGTCATAGTAGAAACCTTCATCTACCACTGGACCTACAAAGAACTGTGAGTTAGGATAAAGTTCTGTGATGGCCTGGGCCATAAGGTGTGCAGTCGAGTGACGTATGATCTCCAAAGAAGCCTCAGAATTGTCATACTCTATAGGTGTTGCCGTACAGTTCTCCCCTGCACTCTGTGTATCAATAATATTGCCCTGGTCATCTATGTAACCGATAAGATTTTCACTCAAATTAACCCTTTGTGTTATCGCCGCCTACAATGCAGCGTTAAAATGCGGCTATTATAGCCAAAAGTTGGATAGAAAGAAATTAATGGCAAAAAGAGACCGGTCTTTCTCTCAGGCACACCCTTAATCATTCAATATTTTTACCAGTCCCATGGGAGCATAGGCAGCCATGGGGCCACCTGCTACCCATTTTTTCATTGCAAGTTTTCCCCTTAGCGCATAATTGCTTCCCTCGTCCGTGTCTCTTATTTCATCGCAATATTTTAATAATTCCTCGGCCTGTTCCATGTCATTGTCCGTAAAATTCTTTAACAGATAGTGTGTGCGTATTTTGAGTATATCTTTTTCGTTGAGGTGGTAGGCTTGTGCAATATAATCCATCACTCCCATAAAGTAGCCAAAGATCATTGCATATTTGTTCTTGTCGTCAAGCAGGAAAGGGTTATTCATTTTTGGCATAGCTAGAGAAGCCTCCGTAAAGGCACTCAACTCTTCATATATTTTTTCATAAGGTACTGTATCTTTCGTTTTTAGAAAGTCAAATAGTCCCAAAACAACCCCTGTCTAACAATTTAATATAGAAACTATAGCATAAAAACGTCAAATTATATCAAATAATATTGCGTAATACAAAATAATTATCAAGATGTGAAGTTAAGAAAAGTTTTGAAAATGATAAATTTAATGAGTGGTGATCACGATTGGGCTCGAACCAACGACTTCTTCCATGTCAAGGAAGTACTCTACCAACTGAGTTACGCGATCATTAAATAAAACGCAATCGCAACAAAGTCACGATTACTACGCTCATGCTGAGTTTCCTTCAGCAGGAAGCTCAAAACGCTGGCGTTATTTACAGGTTGAAAGTATAGCCAACTGATACTTAAAAATGGGGCGGCTTAGTCTTCGCAGACCCAGGCGCTCTCCGAACAGAGTCTGTCGAGATATTCACTTGCTTCGCTTTTCCCTGAGATCAATGCTTTTTTAAAGTTGTCATACGCCTTCATTTTATCATGCGTGATACCTTCTCCCCATGCATACAGTACTGCTACATTGACCTGTGCAGCATTGTCGCCCAGACCCGCAGCTTTCTGGAAAAGTTCAAAGGCCTTTTGCTGGTCCTGATTTACGCCTTTGCCTTCCATATACAAAGCAGCAAGATTGTTATAGGCCTGTACAATACCTGATTCTATGGCTTTCTCATACCAGTATCGTGCTTTTTCATAACCATGGGCATCGGTTTCTCCGGCACTGTGATAGAGTTGTGCCAAGTTGTACTGCGCGGGGCCGTTGCCTTGTTTTGCCGCTTTTTCATACCATGTCTTCGCTTTGTCAAGGTCTTTCTGGACCCCTTTTCCGTTGGCATAAATAAGGCCGACATTGTACTGTGCTTTTGCATCATCTTTTTTGGCCAATTCATAAAAAGTATTCAATGCTTTGATGTAGCCGCCGTTGTTGTAGTCTTCTACCGCCTGATTGAAATCATTGGAGAAAAGCGTGACCGTAGCGATAATAAAAATAGATAAAACTTTCATAATTTCCTCTTTAAACTAACAGATACATTATATCAGGGTCTCAGCAACAAATGTCTTAGTTACCTTGCCGCCAAATCTGTACACACCCTCTTCATAGCTCACATAGAGTTCCTCCCCGCTTGTAGGATACACTTTCATCTTATCAGAGACTTTACCCTCTTTATGACAACGTATAAAACATGCGACCATCCCTGTCCCACAGGCCAAGGTTTCATCTTCCACACCACGCTCGTAGGTGCGGACATAGAGTGCATCATCTTTGACGGTACAGATATCCACATTCGCATTATATTTGTGACGCAAAATACGTGCCTCTTCTATGTTGAACTCATCTATATCGTCTCTCACGGCTACGAGATGAGGCACACCCGAATTGATCAGCCACCAATTTTCACCATACTCTTCTATCTCTTTGCTGATGATCTCCGGAGGGACCATGTCACTCACCACATAAAGGCCATTGATGGTGGCACGTATCACGCCTGCACCGGTGAGGAACTCTGCTTTATTGTCTTTGGCGATGCCTTTTTCCAGTGCAAAGTGGGCTACCGCTCTACTTGCATTACCGCACATATCTGCAACACTTCCGTCTGCATTGTAGAATTCCCATTCAAAATCATATTCGGGGTGTGGCAACACCACTACAAGACCATCTGCTCCTACACCATTTTGTCTATGGCAGAGTTTTTTGGCAAGTTCTGATCTATCGGCCTTCTTTTGTGCCACAAACATTACAAAATCATTGCCGCTGGCCGAATATTTAGTCACTGTCATAAAGTATCTCCTCTTTTACGCGTTCACATTCTTTTTCTAATTGTGTAAGTGTACCACTATTATCTATAACATAGGTAGCCCGTTTACGTTTTTCTTCGACAGGGATTTGTGCCTGTATACGATTGAGTGCCTCTTCTTTCGTATACCCTTCCCTCTGCATCAGGCGTTCAAGCTGTTGTGCTTCTGTTGTATAGACCACGAGCGATTTTTTGATAGGGTAGCGTTCATTTTCAAAAAAGAGGGGAATATCAATAAAATAGGGTTTCCCCAATTTGTCCTGTTCGGTGGAGAGACGTTCGATCTCATCATAGATCAGCGGATGGAGCAGTGCTTCAAGTGCTTTACGCTTCGTGTGGTCGGAAAAGACCATGGCTCCCAAAGCCTTTCTGTCCACCTTCCCCTCATCTACCAACGATTCACCGAATTTCTCAGCGATCGCCTGATGCTGTTCATCCAGTATCTTGTGGGCGATCTTGTCGGCATCTATGATATGAAACCCGGAAGCTTCAAGAAGCTTTACAGTCGTACTTTTCCCCGTCGCGATACTTCCTGTGAGGGCGATAGCATACTTAAAAGCCATTACCATTTTCTGTAAGACTGAAGTTGCATATGGTCATACCCGTAGATATCATTTCTAAACTGCAGCACGCCATCGTAATCTACATAAGCGGTCAGATACACCACATCTACAGGAACTTTCTCTGTTAAGCTCAAAAACTCTTTTCTTGTGCCCTTGAGCCTCTCCTGTGCCTTCTCAAAGTCTATCGTCTCATTAAAGGTAGAGAATGTTTCCAGCAACTCTATGGGTTTAGAAAGACGGATACACCCGTGACTGAAGGCCCTTACATTACGTTCAAAAAGATTTTTTGCCGGTGTATCATGCATATAAACAGAAAACTGGTTTGGAAAAAGAAATTTCACTTTTCCCAGGGCATTATGATACCCCGGTGTCTGCGCAAAACGGTACGGCACGGTTTTGCTGTAACGGTACTGCCCCCAGTTTACAGAACTTGCACGCACTTTCTCGGCATCTGGTCCCCACCCTGTATAGATCTCTATTTTCTCTTTTGCCATGGCATGGGGATCTCTAAATATCTTGGGGATCATCTCTTTTTGGATAATGCTCTTGGGTACGTTCCAATGCGGATTCAGTACAATGGTTCGTACGGTATTGGAGAATACCGGTGTAGGATTTTTTCTTGTTCCTGTGATCACTTCCATCTGTAGGCGCAACGCGTTATCTTCTTCAAAAAAGAGTGTAAATGCAGGGATATTAATGATGATGTGCCGTTTTGCATTGCGTTCATGAAGCCATTTGATACGATCAAGATTCAAACGTATCTGTTCAATACGTTTTTCGATCGGTACATTGAGCGCTGCCATGGTCTTTGTCCCGATGATACCTTCATCTTCCAAACCATGACGTTTTTGAAAATGCACAATAGCCTCTTTTAAACAGCTATCATACCTGTACTCTTCCCTGCTGTTACATCTGCCATAATCTCCTGTGATACGCAGTCTCTCTCTCAAAAGAGGAACGATATCATGGGATTCACCCGGTTTGAGGACACCTTTAAACGCTATGATCGGCCATCCGCCACTTTTTTGCATCTCCTGGTATTTGATGAGTGATGTCTGAAGTGCTTTATAGTGGTACTCTTTGGGTGCTGCCTGAGCGAACAATTCTGATAAACTACCGCTCATTGCTGCCGTTTCAAGAAGTGAAAGTGGACCAAACCCAGGTCTGTACGTCACCCATCCTGCATATATACCCTGTGCTTTCAGATTGTAAAGTCTATCTTGAAATGCACCCCAGTTAATACTGCCGTACAGCGTATAGTCAGCATACCCTTTATAGAGTTGTGAGATTTTAAATTCGAGATCTACTTTTTGGGACAAGGTGCCATTTGAACTGTAAATATCTTGGGCTTTTTGCTCCAAACGGAGCGCATCCTGATAGAGTTTGGAGGTCGTATCGAGCGTTTTATCCTGTGTGATCTGTCTAAAAAGTTCTTGGCTGAAGGAAGAGACAGAATCCTCATCTATCCAGAGAGGCACGAAGAAAAGCCGTGTATAGAGTTGTTTTAAAAAACTATTTGAAGGTTGGGTCTGCAGCGAATTGATCATCACCGTTGAGGCAGCTTCATGAAATTCCAAATGGGTATTTGCATTGGCACCTGAGGTGAACATAAAAGCAGCAATAAGTCCAAAGCGTAGAGATAGATCTCTGAGTATCTGTTTAATTCTTTTCATTGACCTTCCATTTTATCTTGATCTGACATGAGTATATCAAAAAATTATACCAAAACAGTTTTCACCTGAAAGAAGTGTGATCTAAAAAAAGTAATTGACAAACATCCTGAGGTTTTGAAAAGAGAGATCTCCATTTTGGACATCAGAGAAGATAGCTGAAAAGTTGACAGAATCACTATACGCATAGCCCATCCCAATGTCATATTCTCGTGCACGGGTTTGATCTCCTGTATGGGCATCTATATTTGCTGTAAAATGCAATCCTTCAGCTCCTACGGCAGAGGCATCCCATGATATGGTATAGAGCAGGGTCTCTCCATCCGGTCCTTCTTCTCTAAGGGTATTATGTTCTGCATTGGTGAAGAACGGCCCACCGCCAAAGAAGTTGTCTGCGGCACTGCCTTTGACTTTATTGTAGGCGATCGTTGTTGTCAGTCCTGCCTTTTTAAGACCAAAAGATGCTGCTGCACCATAAATCGCTGCACTCTCTGCATTATCATAATCTTGAAAGGCATATTGAAGTGCAGCACCGTAAATAAAGCTATCGGTTTCCTCTTCGTAATTGGCTTCGAAATAGCTTATTTTAACTTCATCCTTCAAGTGATAGAACCATCCGGATAGTATCATTTTGCTCACACCTTCATAGGTGATACCCAGTATTTGCATGCCCTTATTCGCATTGACATCACTAAATGTACCCGGTGTTTCACTGTCAACACCTGACCATTTTTGTACATGTGAAAGAAATATCGTTGTATCTTTGAGTGAGGTATCGAGCAGCGTCAAAGCCTCAAAGGTATTAGGGACCATCCCTATATCGTCACTGTCGGCAAAAGGCGTATCAAAACTCTGTCGTCCTACAACCAGTTTCGTATCGGAGAGTGTGCCTTTCAAGTAGGCTTCACCCAAGATGGCATAATCTTCATTGTTCTTATCAAAAAAAGGGATGCCTTCAAACCCCTCTTCTCCATTACCCTGGGAAGTAAAAAGTGTTGCACCTGCCTGTAGACCATGGTAAGGTGCTGTTTCAAAATGCAGTTTCAGACCTAGTGCAAATTCCGTCTCTGTGTTATCTTCCGCTTTATGGCTTTGATACCCCAGCCTAACCATGCCATCACTCTGCGTATTGGATAACGCATGCCCAAGAGTCTCTGCATAAAGAGGCATACCCATGATCAACAGAATATAGACTATTCTCTTTTTCACGGGATATTAATGCTCTATTTGCTCTACTTCTATTTTGCCTGCTTCAACTGCACGCAATGCGATCAGTGTTGAACCTACTTCTATCTCCATCGTCTGCTTGGCAATGGAACACCCTTTGACAAAAAGGATTTCACCGCGCATCACGCCAAATGAGGTCAGCCTGTCTTTTAAAGCCTTGTCTGCATGTACCTGTATGATCTCAGCTTTATCACCTTTATGTAATTCACTCAATACCATCTTACACTCCTGTTATCATTAACGTCACATGGTACGCTATAAAACTCAATATCCAAGCTGTTGCAGTAGTCATCACGAAAAGATAGACCAAGTATTTCCACCCTCCGGCCTCTTTGGCAAAGACCATGGATGCCGCCAGACAAGGCAGGTATACCATTACAAAGACCACAAATGCTATCGCCGCTGCAAACGGGATGTTCGCTTTGATCTTTGCTATCAGTCCCTCATTGCCTTCATCCACTTCATCTCCAAGGGCATAAAGTACTCCCAGTGTCGATACCACCACCTCTTTTGCCGCAAGTCCTGCTTCAAGAGCTACTGCCATACGCCAGTCAAACCCGAGCGGTGCAAAAAATGGTTCGGAAGCATGCCCTATCTTACCCAGGTAACTCTCTTCAAGCAAACGTGCGGAGAGTTCATTGTGTAATTGGTTTTTCTCTTTCTCATTGACCGCTTGTGCGATCTTCGTTTCATACTGTGTTTCAAGCTCACTGTTCTTAGGGTAGTTCCCTGCAAACCAGATCAGTATAGCTGCAGCCAAAATGTAGGTTCCTGCTTTTTTAAGGTAAGACTTCGCCTGACCGTACACCGTGTGCCAGATGAGTTTCAGTGACGGCATACGGTATTTTGGCATCTCCATGACGAACGGTTCATCTTCGCCTTTAAAGACAAACATTTTCAGCACCTTTGCAGCGATCAGACCCAAAATGGCTCCTGAAATATAAATGATAAACAAGATATTTCCTGCCTTTTCTTCGGCAAAAAATGCACCTGCAAAAAGCACGTAGATCGGCAATCTGGCACCACAGGACATAAATCCTATGATGAAAAGCGTGATCAATCTGTCTTTTTCATTTTTAAGGGTCCGTGCCGCCATATATGCGGGTACAGAACATCCAAACCCCGTGACCAGAGGAATAAAGCTCTTTCCGTGCAGCCCGAACTTGTGGAAAAAACCGTCCAGCAAAAAGGCCACACGGCTCATATAGCCTGTCGTTTCCAGCAAAGCAATACCTATGAAGAGGATCAGAATATTTGGAAGGAACATGATGACCGCTCCTACACCTGCTATCATCCCGTCTGCAACCAGTGAACCCAGTTCACCCTCACCCAGTACTGACTTGGCCTGATCTCCCAGCCACCCAAAGGCGGCATCGATATAATCCATAGGTACAGAGCCCAGTTCAAACGTAAGTTGGAACAGTGCCCACATAAAGAACAGGAAAAGCGGTATGCCCAGGATCTTGTTAATAAGAAGATTGTCTATCTTTTGTGTCAGGTTCTTGGCTTTCATCCCTGTCATAGACATCACTTCCATCTTCGCACCTTTGGCAAAGGCAAAATGTTCATCCGCAAAGATCTCATTGAGGTCTTTTGTATTGTTATGCAGATAAAGGTGGTTAAGCCCTTCTCTTACGATCGGAAGCATCTCTATCCAGATAGGTTCATCGTGCATTATTTTATACACATCTACATCTTCCTGAAGCAGCCGAACTGCCAACTGCCGATAGGGGATCCTGCTTTGGTAATTTTTCTCTTTTAAGAAAGTGACGATCGTCTCTATCTCTTCTTCTATAGGATCACTGTAGATGACTTTTGCTCTCGTCTCATCTTGTTCATAGACAGAAATAATGGCCTTTTTTAGTGCTTCTACTCCGGTCTTTTGTGCGGCTGAGGTTTTAATGCAGGGTACACCAAGAATAGCCGAAAGCTGTTTCTCGTCTATCTCTATCCCTTCTTTTTTTGCTTCATCATCCATATTAAGGGCAACGATCACTTTCTTGCCCGTTTCAAGCAGTTGTGTGGTAAAGAGCAGATTTCTCTGAAGGTTCGTAGAGTCTACGACATTGACGATGATATCGTATTCATCACTTTGTAAAAAGCTCTTGGTGACCTTCTCTTCTATCGTGTATTCCGTTAAGGAGTAGGCACCCGGCAGGTCAATAATATGTATCTCATAGTCCTTGCAGCTGACCTCATCGCACAGTCTAAATTCTACTTCTGTTTTATCTACGGTGACACCTGAAAAATTACCTACTTTGAGTGTGGCATTGGATATCGCATTAATGAGTGAGCTTTTCCCTACGTTTGGCTGTCCTGCCAATGCTATGGTTATTTTTTCCACCTATTTTCCTTATGGAGTAGTATAACCTATATAAATGATAACTATTATCACTTATCTAAATTTTGATGAAGTATAATCTACCTTCTCTTAAAAAGCTATTAAATTGAGAGTAATTATCAATTTAATAGCTTTGCCACATTAAAATGGCAAACTTTTTAAAAACTCTCCGGCCTTCCCGCCCAGTGCCTTATCGAGCTTTTCCTGAACCTTCTCATCTATTTTATCTTTGATCAGTGCCGAGGTATCAAGGGTGATTTTCGGATGATCGACCGACCCTTTGATCTTTCCTCTTACCGTGTGTTCTTCATAGACGAACTTGAACCTGGCCGTATTGGTGTTATTTAACTTGTTCAATCTTCCCTCAGTGATGTCAATACTGCTGCTTGTCCCTGTCGCATGCAACGTATACGCTGTAATATTTCCCTTTATATCGGCATGAAACTTGGTGGAGGAGAAGATCACACGTGCAGGATCCTTTCCTATTGCCAGGCTTATCACATTGGTCAGGTCACTTGGTTTGATCTGGAATGAGGCGATATCCAGATCCACCACACCTGATTTTTGTTTCAGGTTGTAGGTTGCGTTACCTGAAGCCGATCCCAGAAAGTTCTTCTTATGCCCGAGTGTTCCCAAAATATTTTCCAGAGGTACACTGCTTATCGTACTGGTCAAGTTATCCCCTTTAAGGGTATAATTGATCTTGCCTCCCAAAGAGGTCGTTGCCCCCGTTATCTGTAGTATTTTGTCTTTAGACAACTCCCCTTTCAAGAGAAGAGGTCCGTAGAGTTTTTGACCAATCAGCGGCTGTACATCCTTTAAATTTGGAATGTCGATGGTATAAGCACTTTTCAACGTTTGCTTCTGTGCATCATAGACCATGTTGTCAAGCGTGATGTTTCCCACGGAACTTTCCACTTTTGTATGGATAGTTCCTTTTCCCTCTTTGAATGTCCCGGAAGACTCTACGACCGCATTCATGGTGAAGGCTTCGCCTGTCAACTCTTTCATTGCACCCGGTTGAGTGACCAGTTTGCTGCTCTTTAGAGAGAATGTGCCCTCTTCGGGATCAAGATCCGTAAAGTCTATATGACTGTCTATGGTCCCTTTGACATAGACAGGCAATCCGCTCAAGGCAAGTATCTTCTCTACGGAAAGCTCGGAGATATCTACTTTGGCCGTTTTGCTGTCGTACGCAAACTCGACTTTTTTACCCAGTCCTTCCGTCACGCCGGAGATACTCAGCGTATCCGCAAGAGTGAGTCTCCCTTTGGCACTGACCGGTGTAGCTTTCACTTTTTTTGCCTGGGGGATCAATGCATTGATATCATGGACAAGGAGATCATACTCTGAGACCAGACTGTTTTGTTCCAGATCATATTCGAACGAAGGAAGTGTGATATCGGTCAGTGTTGACACGACCTTCACATTTCCGCTCAGCAGGGCATTGTCTATCTCTCCTTTAGATACGAAAGTAAAGGTATTCTCTTCGGGGATCTTGTATCCTGCCATTTTTTCTACGGCCTTAGGGTTCAATACCCCTTTATCGACCTGTAGTCTATAGGTCCCGGACATTTCTTCCAACTTCTCCAACACCAAGTCTCCGCTGAGTTCACCTTTTGCATAGTCGGGTTGTTTGAGAAAAGCCAGAAGCTTCTCTAAAGAGAGCTTCTCCAAAGTGACTTTGGCTGTTTCTCCCAGAGTAAAATCGAGCACACCTCCCAAAGAGCGGCTCGTTCCTGTCACACGTGTGCTTTCTTCTTTCTTTGTTAGCTTCCCTTCTATTTTGAAAGGACCCGCCAGCTTATTCTTTGTCAAGATACGCATATCCTTCACATCCAGACGGTAGGCTGCGTTTGCTTCATCCGTAGCCATATCCATCACTGCATCTTTGACCTGCAATGCAAAAAGGTTACTTTGTATATCCCCCGTCAATTGGGCACTTTTCCCCTCAAGCTTGGCATCCACTCTCCCTTCTACATAACTTTTTTCAGGAAGGGTATAGTGATAGAGTTCTTCCACCAATGCACGATCGAAAGAGGCTTTGTTCAGGACAATATGCCCATACCCGCTTGCCGTCTCTTCAGCCATTTTAGGCATATTGATCTCAACATCCAGTTTTCCTTCTGCCAAAGCAGGATACCCTGCGAGCTGTAAGACTTCTGAAAAGTGTGCGCCTTTCATGTTAGCCATGATCTTCTGGGCACTCTCATCGATGAGATTGAAACGGTAGTCCAATGCAGCGCCGAGGGCGCTTCCTTGTCCCTCGACATAGATATCTTCGGAATCCCCTTTAAAATTTCCTTGAATATCCACCTCTTTTACCTTGATCTCCTTATAAGCGAACCTGTCTGTTTTGATCTGATAGGTACCCTCGAACGACTGGCTCCACAGATCATGCTGCGTTGTCACATCTACAAAAGCCTGCTTGTTAATGACTATTTCCAAACTCGATGTCCCAGACTCGAGTTTGAAGGTGTTGACCTCAACCGGCAACCCTATCTTCTCTTCCAGTTTCTCTTTGACATAGGGTTTTAACATATTGTTACCCGTTTGACTGAAAATGAAAAAAGAGAGGCCTACGATTGTAAGCAATAGAAACAGTAATATCCAAAGTGTTATTTTAAGTATTTTATTCATGCCCTATTATACTAAAATAAACATAGAAGTGCTAGAATACCTCCATGCATTTTACATTCGGTTCACCCTATCTATTGGCGCTACTGTTACTTTTACCCTGTTTTCTTTGGTGCAAACAGTACAGTAAACCCTATTATTTCCCTAAATTGGCATGGGTGACACGACAGAGTCCTCTTTTGAGCTGGGAGCCATGGCTGAAAATGGCACTCTTCACACTGATGGTCGTTGCCCTTGCAAAACCTTTCGTCTATGATGCGATCTCGGACCAGCACAAAAAAGGACGGGACCTTGTTCTCGCCATCGATGCAAGCGGTTCTATGGCACAGAGCGGATTTCATCTCAAAGACCGGATGAAAACCAAATATGAGATCACGACCGAACTCTCCAAAGACTTCATAGCAAAACGTTTTGATGACAATATGGGGGTGGTCGTTTTTGGTACCTTCGCCTATACCGCTTCCCCTCTGACCTATGACCTTGAATCACTCTCCTATCTTCTCGAGATGACCAATGTCGGACTTGCAGGAGAAAGTACGGCCCTGGGTGATGCTATCATGCAGTCCATCCGTACCCTCTCGTACGGTGAGGCAAAGAGCAAAGTGATCATCCTCCTTACGGACGGATACCATAATGCAGGACAGACTTCACCTAAAGAAGCGGTACAGAAAGCCAAAGAGCTGGGTATCAAGATCTATACCATAGGGATAGGAAAACGATCTGATTATGATGTTTCTCTGCTTGAGACCATCGCAAAGCAGAGTGGTGCTAAAAGTTATGCCGCCTCTTCTGCAGAGGCCCTCTCCAAGGTCTATGATGAGATCAATGCCCTGGAGCCCAGCGCGATAAGAAGCGAGAACTACCTCAACCAGAGAGTGCTGATACTCTACCCTTTGGCACTGGTGTTCATCCTCCTTTTACTCTGGGTACTCTGGACCAGAAGGAGTGAAACATGACCCTGCTCTATCCAAGCTTTTTATGGCTGCTGATCCCTTTGGCTCTACTTCTATGGTACAGTTCACGCAAAGTGGTACCTTTGGTACATCTTGTCATCCTAATGCTTGTGGTGCTTTCACTCGCACGCCCCGTCCGGGAAGAGACACTGCAAGAAGCCGGTATAGAAGCCAAAGACATTATCATTGCACTGGATGTCTCCTACTCCATGAAAGCCACGGACATCACACCGACACGTTACGACTTTGCAAAAGAGACCATTGCTGCCCTTCTGCAGGAAAATCCGGGTGACAATATCATGCTCATCGCCTTTACAACGAACCCCTTGCTGCTTTCTCCCCCCACCACGGACCATGCCCTGATCAACATTGCCCTTGCAAATCTCAACCCGGAGTTCATCCTTACCAAAGGCACCTCGCTTGAAACGCTCTTTAAGAGGATCGCTTCCATGAAAAGGGGGCATAAGAACCTCATACTTATGACAGACGGGGGTGACGAAGAGGACCTTGGAAAACTGACAACGCTTATCCAAAATGCAGATATCTCTTTGAGCATTTTGGCATTGGGGAGCACACTGGGAACGACCATTGTGAACAAAGACGGAAGCCTTCTCAAGGACAAAGATGACAACCTTGTCATCTCGCGTGTCAATCCTCTTTTGGAATCACTCTCTTCCTCTGTTTCAGGCACTTATGTGACTGCCTCAAGTACCCCCGAAGCCACAGCGGACAGGGTCAGTGATGCATTGCAGGAGAATGCGGATCAGGCACAACACATTCAAAAGATGCAGCGCCATTACCTGGAGCTCTATCAGCTGCCTTTGGGAGTCGCGCTTGTCTTGTTCTTTATGCTCCATACGCGCGCTGTCAAATACCTGCTGATACTCTTTGCCCTTCTAGGGGTACAGGCCGAGGCTTCCCTGCTTGACAACTATCATCTGAACCGTGCCTACCAAAGCTACAGAACCTCTGATCTCAATGAGACAAAAAAGCAGATACAGCAGATCAAGGCCCGCTCTTTGCAAAGCCAAATGCTACTGGCAAATACGTACTACAAACAGCGTGCCTTTAAAAAAGCGATCCAAACCTACAGAACCATCCGTTCCACTTCTCCAAAGATCAAACAGCAGCTCTATTACAATATCGCCAATGCCTATGCGATGCAAGAGTCATACGATAAAGCCAAACTTTACTATACTAAAGTCTTGCAGTTGGGGGAAGATCCGGATGCTGAACATAATCTACGCCTGGTGGCACTTCTGAGCGACCAAAAGAGTGCGGACCTTGGTATCGCGCACCCGAAATCACAAGACTCCTCTTCAAGCAAAAGTGAATCACAAGAGGAGAATAAAGAGTCAAAAAGTGAAGATGAACCCAGTTCGGGAAGCGGTGGAGGCGGAGAGAGCCAAACACAAAAAGAGCAGAAGGAGAACAAGCTTTTAGATGCAGGAAATCAAGAGCAGCACCCTCTGGGCTCTAAAGTCTATGAACTTATCAATAAAGGATATATACGTGAAACACAACCCTGGTAAAAGCGCTTTACATTTATGCTTTCTTCTTCTAAGTTTTCTCACGCTTCAGGCAGAAGATTTTACCTATACTTTGAATGTAGATCAACCGGCGCCTTATGTCAAGGAGCCCGTCATACTGACCCTCGATCTCAACCAAACCAATCATGATGTCGTGATGCTCTTTAACTTTGACATCCGCCAAAGTGAAGATTATACGTTTCAAAGGCTGGATATCAAGGAAACAGAAAGCTATCATGATCTCAAAATTCATTATGTCTATCTCATCTACCCTTTAAAGTCTGGAGATATCAACATCACATTCGATCTCACCAAAAAAGTCACAACGGATGAGAGTCTGGCTTACAGTTTTTCCGGGGACAGAGACAATGTGAAGACTTTGGTTACAAAAAACACACCTATCGATCTGCCTCCTTTACAGCTCCGGGTCAAACCGCTTCCTGAAGGGACACTCCTTGTAGGAGACTTTGCATTAAACTATGGGATCAAAAAGCATCAAGCCAAGGCCTATGAACCGCTCCCTTTCCAAGTGACTATCAAAGGAAAAGGGTACCCTCCGCTACTGGAGAGAGTGCTTCCAAAAGAAGGCAACTTTACGCGTTTTACAGAAAAACCTATTGTCAAGTCTGTAGCAACCACAGGGGGGACACAAAGTACAGTAACCTATCCGATGGCGCTTTCACATAGTCAAAGTTTTACACTTCCACCCATACGTCTCATCGCCTTTGATCCTCAAAGCGAAAAAAGTTACACACTGGATATCCCTTCACAGCAGTTCAATATTGAGCAGGTGGAGTCCCGTCATTTGGTCGACACGGTAGATTCACCCGATATCGCCAAGGAGGACTGGTCCTGGCTACGTACACTTTCGGGGTATATCGTGGCATTTTTTGCAGGCTATATGACTGCGCTTAGCTGGAGATGGACCAAGAAAAAGAGAGAAAAAGAAGCCCATCCTTTGGTACAGAAGATACGGAACTGCAAGGATGAAAAAGCGTTACTGCAGGTACTTATCGCAGCAGACAACAGTGAATTTACCTCCAGTATAGAAAAACTGGAAGATTCTTTATATGGAAATGGTAAAATCAGCTTGAATCAAGTAAAACAGGACGTTCTGGAGAAAATAATATGAATGAACAGATAAACAGACTTAAAAGCGAGATAAGCAAAGCCGTGATAGGCCAGGAAGCCATGGTTGAAGGATTGCTCATAGGATTGCTTTGTGATGGCCATATACTGGTCGAAGGTGTACCGGGACTTGCAAAGACCACCACTATCAATGCGCTCTCACGCGCCCTGGGGTTAGAGTCTAAACGTATCCAGTTCACGCCCGACCTTTTGCCCTCAGACATCATCGGTGCACAGATCTATAACCCGAAGGACCACAGCTTCAGCATCAAAAAAGGCCCTCTTTTTACACACCTTCTCCTAGCGGATGAGATCAACCGTGCCCCGGCAAAAGTACAATCCGCCCTGCTTGAAGTGATGCAGGAGAGACAGGTCACCATTGCCGAAGAGACCTTTAAACTTGATCGGCCGTTCCTGGTCATGGCAACACAGAACCCCATAGAACAGGAAGGCGTCTACGCACTGCCTGAAGCACAGCTGGACCGCTTTATGATGAAGATCGTGGTCCAGCACAACAGTGAAGCCCAAGAGCTGGAGATCATGCGAAAAGCAGCAAGTAAAAGTTTTGGTGAAGTACAGACCGTACTGAGTATAGAAGATCTCTTTACCCTTCAGGAAGAGATCGGGAAGATCCACGTCGATGAGGAGATGGAACGCTATATGGTACAGATCATCGCTGCAACCAGAGACCCTCTCAGGTTCGGCTTAGAGGATATTGCCGAGAACATCATGTTCGGAGCAAGCCCAAGGGCCTCGATAGACCTTTATAAGGCAGCCAAAGCCAAAGCCTTTTTACGCGGAAATGATTTTGTAAGTCCTGCAGACATCGGGTATGTGATCCACAACGTACTCCGTCACCGTATCGTGCTTTCCTATGAGGCCAGAGCTAAGGGTATACATACAGATGAGATCATCACTGCTATCATTGAGACATTGCCGATACCCTAATGAATACAGCCCTTAAAGCCCTGCAGCTCAAAGCCAGACACCAGGTATACACTTTGCTGAGCGGACACAATCTCTCTAAGCTCCAGGGAGAAGGGTATGACTTCTCTGAACTCAGAGAATACCAGATGGGTGATGACATCCGCAAGATCAACTGGACCATTTCGGCAAAACTGGGTCATCCCTATATCAAAGAGCTGCATGCGAACCGTGAACTCTCCGTCGTAGTCGCTGCCTTCATGGATGCCAGCCTCTATTTTGGTGCAGGCAATGCCAAACAGAAGAAGCTGACTGAAGTAGCCACCATCCTGGGCTATGCGGCACAGCAGAACAATGACCTTTTTACAGGGATACACTATATGCAGGGACAAACCCATACGACCCCGCCGACCAAACAGCTCTACCATATAGAACAGTTCTCGCAGACACTCTACAGTGCTTCTGTGCTCAATACCGCACTGGACTATAGTGCTGCGATCCAAGACCTTTTCAAAAGGCTGCACAAACCTTCACTTCTGTTTATTCTGAGTGACTTTTTGGAAGAGATGGATCTCTCGTTGCTCTCCCAAAAACACGAAGTCATTGCGGTGATCATCAGGGACAGAGAAGAAGAAGTGCCTAAAAAACTTGGGGAAGTCACGCTCTCCCATCCGCAGGATGGCAAGAGGATGGATACCTACTTTGGGCAAAGAAGCATAGAGAAGTATCTTGCAAAACTCAAAGAGAATGATGAGAAGCTCTCTGAGCATTTTGCCCACTACGACATTCGTTCTGTCAAGATATTCACAGATGACGAAGCCGTAAGCAAACTGGTGGGGCTCTTTGTCTAGTCCAACTATTTTTTTGCTTCAGATAAACAATAAGTAGACAAAGACCACAAATAAGATCACATGCAGGAAACCTTCAAACATGTTGGTTTCCCCGTCATTGAAGTTCACGATGCTGACGATCAGGGTCAACCCCAGCATCACACCCTGTACCGGAAAACCTATGAGGTTCCCCAGCGTTGACTACACCAACGTATGTTCAAAATAAGTGATGACAAAATAAGAGATGATGGCTGCAAAGAGACTATACTCTGTTGAAAGATGCTTAAGAAGTTGCATTATTTCAAGATATCCTTATAGCTTTTGTTGGCATTACACTTGAGTTTCCCCTCCACACCCATGATGCGTTCATCTCCTGATCTATAGGCTTTTTTCAAACGTTTTGTGATCTTGGCCTGTTCTTTTTCTTTCGTGATCTTGTGCTGCTTGAAGAATTTTTTGAGTCCTATCCAACGATCCTCTTCAGCGTCCATACTCTCTTCTTCGGAGATCACCTCTATCGCTTCTTGTGATTTTCTCTGCTCTAACTGATGGACATAAAGCGTACGCATCTCGTAGAATGCCTCTTTGAGCAGGTCTATCTCACCTTTGAGTGTTGTTGAGATCTGCTTATTGGACTTTTTGAGGTCTTTGACGGTGCCTTTGAGTACCGATATCGTTTCATCTTTGGCTTTCAGTAATGCTTTATAGTCTTTCACCTCTGCAGGAGGTACCGAAGTGTTGGTTTGCGTTGAGATGGGCTTTTTGGGTACCACCCTAGTCTCTTTTTCACTAGAGGCTGTTTCTTCTGCTCTCTCATTGTCAACGACAATGTAAAGTTTACCCTCTACGTTTTTCGCTGTCAATATCCCCCGCTTGACTTTCGCGTAGACCGCTTGTCTGGAAATACCCAGTTCCTGTGCATACTCAGCAGGCTTCATCAACTTTTCCATACTCTCCCCTGTTTACAGTTTTGTAAATGATAGCATAAATTTTATGAAAGCTTTACAGAAGAAAATCCTCATATTCAATCGAAAGTTAATCTTGTAATTGAGCTTGTATAAAAATACAAACTAAAATAATGCCAAGAATTACATTTAAAGATCAATCTATTAAAAACCTCATAAATTTATATATTTTATAAGGTTTTTACTCCTCATATTTACTTGTATTAAAATCACATAGCTTTTTACCCTCTCCAATCTTTGGAGTAGAATAACTGTCTCCACTAAGTAGTCTGTCATATTCTAAATAGGCTTTCTTTCTCTCTTGAGTATTAAATATTATGTTACTTCTAAAATATTCATTAGTAACATCTTTTATTACCAGAAGAACTTCATTAAAATATTTTGCATATATTTTATAGTAAGATTCACAATATGACGGAGCACTCACGTAATCATGAATCTCTTTAGCCTTCTCAGGCGTTTCTAATACTTTCTTATATGCTCGCCCTGCCTGCATAGCAATATCTATATGTATAGGATGTTCGTCTTTATATGTTTCATAAATCCAACGCTCCACATCATCCCGCACACCATTGTTATTAGAATCTATACCAAGTAGTGTTGAGTTGTTGATTTTAGGGTCTGGTTCTGGTGGAAGAGTGTGTCCATTAATGGTTTCGGAATAAGTATTTGAAGTTAAAAGTAATAATAGAATCAATCCAATCTTTTTCATGTATATAGCCTTTATATTCAATCAACTATATACTATCTTAATTCTCTGAAAACCAAAACCTTATAATCTAACATATTTTATAAGGTTTATTGCTGTAGCGACATTTGCAAACCATAAATTTGCATCTCTTGATAGAAAACCTTATAAAACGTGCTATATGGCAGATTTTATAATGAATATGATTCCTTGGGTTTAAATGTATTTGTTAAGAGATTTGTATAGTGTTAGAGATTTTTTAATGCAAGAAAAACGGGTGATCTATTTTTGGGTACCGTCAAGTACGGGGACAAAGAGGCACTGTTCGATCGTCTCAGACGTAATGCGGCCGTTTTTCTTATAGTAACGTGTGATGATATGATAGTTTTCTGCCTCTTCCACAGGGGCCACCAATATACCGCCCTCAGCCAATTGTTCAAAAAGTACGGCAGGTATCTCTTTGGCTGTGGCTGAGAAGAGTATACGTTCAAAAGGAGCATACTGCTTCCATCCTCTTTGCCCATCGTCAAAACGTGTAATGATATTGTGCATTTCAAGAGAGGAAAAACGGCTTTTTGCCTCTTTGAGAAGCTCGTCGATACGCTCTATGGTGAAGACACGACGACAGATCTTGCTGAGTATTGCTGCTTGATATCCGCTTCCACAACCGATCTCAAGGACGGAGTCAACGCCTTCAAGCTCCAAGTGCTGTGTCATTTTAGCGACCGTTAGAGGGGAGGATATCCACTGGCTTGCCGCCAAAGGGAGAGCTTCGAGCTGATACGCAAGATGTTTAAACTGAGAAGGAACAAAGGTCTCTCTGTCAACAGCCAACAATGCTTCTCTGACATGCGCATCCAATGCAAAGTGTTTCTCGATCTCTGCAACAAGATTGTGTCGCTGTCTCTCTTTTATCATAAATTCAAGTCCCTCATCCCAAATAATGCAGAAATTCTATCTAAAATCAAGTTAAAAAGGCTTTTTCGCTTATCCAGGAGATCCTGTTTTTCTAGTCCATTACTATATAACGGCGCATTTTTTTGATCTCTCTGAAGTCGATACACCCTTCTACGGCTTCCAGTGTATCATCTTTCGTCACTTCCCCTGTAGGCGAAATAATGGACGATGCACTTGCCATATCTTCATCACAAGAGTTTGAAACGACAACATAACACTGGTTCATCACAGCCAGCGCACGGGAGAGTACTTCCAGATGTGTTTTACGCGGCTTCCCCCATCTTGAAGGCACAAACACGACATCCGCACCTTCCAGCTGTTGCCATAGCTCTTTGAACCGCAGCTCAAAACAGATCAGTATGGCATACTTCACCCCTTCGATCTCAAAAGGTTTGATCTTCTTCTTTTTCCCTTCGAGAAAATAAAGGTCCTCATCTCCCAGTTTAAAGAGTTTTACCTTCTCTTGCCGATGTACGATCTTATGCTTATGGATGACCACTGCCTGATTCACAAAATGCCCATCCTCTTCAAGAATAAGGGTGAAGACTACGATCTGATCGTTCACCTCTTTTTTGAGTGTTTTCAGTGCATTGGCAGAAAATTTTGCAGCCGTGGCCATATGCTCATAATCGAACGAGGTCATAAAGACTTCGGGTGCCACAACAATGTGCTTGTCTTGATGTTCTCTCAGATGAAAAAGGAGTGTATCAAGGTTTTCCTGATACCGTTTGTGCGAAGGAAGCTGTAAAGTGACAACTTCCATGGTTTTAGGCAGGATCAACATGCAAAGACCTAAAAGTCATCCAGGTCCAGACTTCCTTTGGAGTAGTTCGTTACATTTCCTTCAAAGAAGTTTGTCTTTTGATCATTAAACTGTGAAAAGTTGTCTACCCATTTGATAGGGTGTTCCACATTATAGATCTTCTCAAGCCCCACCGCATGCAATCTTTTATCCGCAAGATATTGAATATACTGCGTGATGATGTTATCTGTAAGCCCCAGTATTTGTCCTTGCGTGATATAGGCTCCCCATTCACACTCAAGCTTGACTGCGGATCTGAACATTTCATACACTTCCTCAATAAGCTCTTTGGTAAAAAGATCCGGTCTCTCTTTTTTGGTAGAGTTGATCATGTTCTGGAACAGAAGAAGGTGTGTCACCTCATCTCTTTGGATAAAACGTATCATCTGTGCGGTTCCGAGCATTTTATCTGAACGTGCCAGTGTATAGAGGTAGGCAAAACCACTGTAAAAGTAGATACCTTCAAGAATTTGATTGGCGAACATTGCTTTTACGATATTGGCATCTGTAGGATTGCTTGTAAGCTCATCATACACTTTGGCTATAGCATCATTTTTAGACTTGAGCTTCATATCTCTTCTCCAAAGCTCATAGATCTCATCAGAGTTTGTAGAGATACTGTCCACCATTACCGCATAACTCTGAGAGTGTAGCGCCTCTTCAAATGCCTGTCTTACCAAGATGAGATTGACTTCGGGAGAAGTAATAAAAGGGTTTAGATTGTCAATGATATTATTGGTCTGAAGAGAATCCATAAAAATGAGTTGCGCAAGCACTTTATCGTATGCTGACTTCTCTGCATCCGTCAAATGTTTATAATCATTGACATCACGGGTCATATCCACCTCTTTAGGGAACCAGGTGTTATTTAACATCATCTCCCATAGATTATATGCCCATTGATACTTAATGTCATTCAGTTCAAAGATCCCCGTTGGATCTCCGCCGAATATTCTTCTTTCAGATGTTTTTTCTTTTGAGTCGGGGTTATATATTCTTTTTCTTTCCATCTGTACACCTTGATAGTTTTTTCATCTATTATTTTAAAACATTATACACATTTTGGCTGATGATTTAGTAAGAATAGGTCGATGAATAATTGATAAAAGACAAACTCAAATAAGTACTTGAGCCTGTATCCGTCAGACCTTCAATATCTCTCATCAAATTCAGTGACGGAGAGGTGTCAAAGATCTGAAAAATGCCCTAAGACACATAAACATTTACGCAGGAAAGTTTATTCGTCCCATTTATGTTTATGTGGGGTTCGTTCCAAATACTCCTGATCATAGTCGTCATCCTCATAGTATTCGTCATCTGCATCCGCCCATCCAAAGAATTCATCCGTAAAGACCTTGTCATATCCCATCTCAACAAGCATCTCGTCAAGAATCGCATAATCCGTGCCTTTCGTTCTACAATAATTCATAAGCGTTTGCATATCCTCTTTTCCAACCCCGTTTACTTTCAAAGCAAACTCAATCTCTTGGAAGGTCATCCTACCCTCTCCTCTTTTTAAATCACTGCTATACAGACAGCTTCTCTGGAAGTTTTATATTTCTATCCATATTGGAATTATATGTCAAAATCTGAGATTTTAAGCTAAAAAAAATCTTAATTTATCTAAAAAAATAATGATGTGATTTTTATCGAATATGATCCTGTTTGTCTCATAGTTAAAAGCGTATCTAAAAAGGTAACTTTTCATGGGAAATATATTTGAAAAAAGGAGATGCACCTATCAAGGGAAACTCAAGATGCATACAAAGTGAAAAGTTACCTAGAAAGCCTGAAGTGTCAAAAAGGGATAAGAGTCCTTCATGGCTTTCATATGGCAAGTATAACTTTATTGTATGAAGTAAGTGTGAAGTCTATCCGGCAAACATCATCACAGTATATAATCCTTCTTATGCTTGACAGCTTCTAATGTTGAAACAAGATAACTTTTGTATGTTTCGGACTCTTGTAAAGGAGGGTATACACATCTCTGAGCATACCATATAAACTCAAAAGCTATCTAGAAAACCACGAGGCATATAAAAGGGAGGGAGGAGGAACCTCTGTGGTTTTCATAATGCTATTATATTCTTCTTGTGTGTAATGAATGTGAAATCTGAAAGTGACTAAAAAAATGTCATACTTGAATTGTCAATTTGACCACTTTTTTTCTGCTTAAAATAAGCGTCTTTTTTATTTTTTCCATATCTAGGGTTAAAAAAGGGATTAAAACGTCTTATTTTGTATTTTAGACAGCTTAATTCATCTTTTAAACCTTTTTTATAGGAACAATAATAATTACTAATAGGGTTACACAAAAAAAATTCTGGAGATATATAAAAAAGAAATGAAAAGGAAGAGGTAAAAAGTTTTAAACTCAAAATATCAGTCCCCCACAGAAAATTGTGGTCACTGATAGAGACTCACCTGCTAAATCTCAAAAGAGTAAAAGTGCATCACTCTCATCTAGGTGTGATTACTGACAACCCACACACTCCATAGATCTATCTTCTACATCATTAGAAGATTCAGGAGACTGAGATCTTAGATAGTAGGTAGACTTCAATCCGAACTTCCAGGCATTCATATAGATCTCATTGAGGTACTTACCGCTTGCTTTATCCAGTGTGATAAAGATGTTCAGACTCTGTCCCTGGTCTAGCCATTTTTGTCTGATGGCACCTGCTTTGACAAGGAGGTTCTGATCGAGATCATAACTCGGTGTATAATACTGCCAAGTGTCTGCATTCAGATTCGGTGCAACAACCGGGATAAGCCCTGAAAGGTTCTCTTCAAACCACTTTCTTTTATAGACCGGTTCGATCGCTTGTGTTGTACCTGTCAAAATAGAGATAGAACTTGTCGGTGCAATAGCCATAAGGTAACCGTTTCTCATACCGTCTGTTTTGACTTTTTCTTTCAGTTCCTGCCAGTCATGGGTATATCCGAAAAGACCGCCTCTGTCAACCAGTTTACATGCATTCTCATTGGCTTTATCGATAGGGAAAACACCTTTAGACCAGTCTGAACCTTCAAAGTTCGGATAACATCCTTTCTCCAAGGCCAGATTGCTTGATGACTCAATGGCATAATAAGAGAAGGACTCCATGACTTCATCTATTTTAGTAAAGTGCTCATGGCTTCCCCACTCTACCTGTGCCTCTGCAAGCATCTGAGCTTCACCCATGACACCAAGACCAATGGATCTTGACTTTTCATTGGTCTTCTTTACTTTTGCCAAAGGATAGAAGTTCAAGTCGATCACATTGTCAAGCATACGGATCGCTGTAGGCACCACACGCTCCATATCTTCTTTGGTATTGACATTGGCAAGGTTGACAGAAGCAAGGTTACATACTGCGGTATCACCGTCCGTTTTTTCTTTGTCAACGATCCATATCTGTTTACCGTTAATGCTGTCAAGTGCTGTCACTTTTTTAGCCGGCTTGGTTGTCCCGTTGTCTACAGTGAGCATCTCATTTTCATCATAGGCTTCAGTCGTTCCATCCTCGAATGTGAAACGTGTTTTATACGTGTTCGGTGCAGTGTTCTGGAAAATCTCTGTACAGAGGTTTGTACTTCTGATGACACCTGCATGCTTGTTAGGGTTTGCTTTGTTTGCTGTATCTTTGAATGTAAGGAACGGGTTTCCTGTTTCAAAGTAAGAACGAAGCATCTCCTTCCAAAGATTTTTCGCAGAAACTCTTTCTCTCGTGATCTTATCCTCTGAATTTTCAAGCTCTACATAACGCGCTTCAAACGCATCACCATAGAGTGTTGTCAACTCTGTCACTTCAAATGGATCAAAGAGTGTCCACATCTCATCTGCTTCTACCCTTTTCATGAAAAGGTCATTGAGCCAGATCGCAGGGAAAAGGTCATGTGCTCTACGACGCTCTTCTCCTGAGTTCTTTTTCAAATCAAGGAAGTCACGTATGTCAACATGCCACGGTTCAATGTAAACAGCGATGGCCCCTTTACGTGTACCAAGTTGGTCTACGGCTATAGCAACATCATTGGCTATTTTGAGGAAAGGCACGATACCCCCTGCAGCATGCTTGTGTCCATCAATGTATGAACCCATACCACGGACCAGTGACCAGTCCCAACCGATCCCCCCACCGAATTTGGAAAGCAATGCCATCTCTTTGTACCCGTCAAAGATACCTTCAATATTATCCGGTGTCGATCCGATGTAACATGAGCTCAGCTGGTGTCTCGGTGTTCTGGCATTGGATAGGGTCGGTGTTGCTGCCATCACTTCAAATTTACTCAAAATGTCATAAAACTTTTTCGCCCATGTCTGACAGTCAAACTCGTTTTGTGCCAGGAACATAGCCACACCCATAAAAAGTTGCTGGGGCAATTCAATAGGAGTCCCGTTACGGTCTTTTAAAAGATATCTGTCATAGAGCGTACGAATACCCAGGTAGTTGAACTGCAGATCACGCTCAGGCTTAATGTAATCATTAAGATCATCCAGGTCATATTTGTCTTTCAGCCCGAGAACGATACGTCCCTCTTTCTCTCCACGTTCAAAATGTTCACGCAGATGGTTATAGCCTGTAAACCCCGTGACTTTATGGTAGAGATCGTAAAGAAAAAGTCTAGCTGCAACAAACGTCCAGTCAGGTCTGTCAATGTCTATCTTGTCAACCGCTGTTTTAATCAGTGTCTGTTGTATCTCCTGAGAAGAGATCATGTCACGAAATTGCAGCTTGGCATCTACCTCGAGTTCACTTTGACTTACCCGCACAAGCCCCTCTACTGCTGCGGCTGTATACTTCTGAATTTTTCCTACATCTAAGGTTTCTACTCTACCATTTCGTTTAACGACTCTGATCATCTTTTCCCTGTCCTTTTGTGTTGCTTTGTCATCGTTTTTGATGACATTGATTAATCCGATTTTACTCAAATTTACCTTGTGTATTTTTGAAATGTTGTATCATTTTTAGGCATCTTTTTTATAAGATTTGGTGATAGCATTTAAAAGGCTCTCTGGCAGGGAGATTGGGAAAAGTATAAGGATTGTTTATAGGGTAAAAAGGGCGAAAAAGTAATATGCTCTGTCTATGTTGATCGTGGACGAAGTGCCCACGATGCAATTATTTATTTAAATACTCTTTTGAAAATAGCATCTACATTTTTAGTGTAGTAGTCATAATTGAAACATTCTCTGATCTGTGCTTCGGAAAGTTTAGATCTTAACTCTTCATCTGCAAGCAAGTGTCCCAAGTATAAGGATTCACCTTCGTCATTAGTAGATGCTTTACCTTGCTGGATCTCTTCCCATACTTTCATCGCATTTCTTTGAACGATCCTATACGCGTCTTCTCTACTTACACCGGCTTTAGGAAGCTCCAGAAGTACTCTTTGAGAGAATACCAATCCTCCCGTAAGGTTAAGGTTTTTCATCATGTTCTCAGGCATGACTGTGAGGTTTGCAATGACATTGTTCATTCTGTGCAGCATGAAGTCTGTAGTGATAAACGCATCCGGAAGCCAAAATCTTTCAGTAGAGGAGTGAGAGATATCTCTTTCATGCCAAAGGGCTACGTTTTCCATAGCCGGAGCAGCATAGGCTCTGATCATTCTGGCAAGGCCGGTGATATTCTCCGTAAGGATCGGGTTTCGCTTATGCGGCATAGCAGAAGATCCTTTCTGCCCTTTTGCAAAATACTCCTCAGCTTCATACACTTCTGTTCTTTGCAAGTGTCTTACCTGCACTGCAAATTTTTCTACAGAAGAAGCCATCAGTGCCAAAGCAGTTGCCAATCTTGCATATCTGTCTCTGTGGACTACTTGATTTGAACAAGGCTCAGGTTTTAAACCTAACTCAGCCATGGCCAACTCTTCAAGTTCAAGCGGTGCATGTGCAAAGTTACCCATAGCTCCAGAGATCTGACCTACAGAGATCACTTCCATAGTCTCTTCAAGGTTCTTAAGGTGTCTGGCCATCTCATCATACCACACAGCCAAGGTCAAACCGAATGTAATAGGCTCACCATGGATACCATGGCTTCTTCCCACCATGAGGGTCATTTTGTGTTCCTCCGCACGTTTCTTGATAGACTCCATGAGCATCTTCACATCTGCAATGATGATCTCCAGAGAAGCTTTCATTTGGAGGGCAACACCTGTATCCACTGCATCCGAAGAGGTCATTCCGTAGTGGAACCATCTAGACTCTTCTCCGAGACTTTCACTGACACTGGTATTAAAAGCGATCAGGTCATGTTTTGTGATCGCTTCTATCTCCTCTATTCTCTCCACTGAGAATGTCGCATTGTTCACGATCTTTTCGCAATCATCATCAGGAATAAGCCCCAGTTTATTCCATGCTTTCACCGCTGCTTTTTCGACCTCAAGCCATGCCGCATATCTTGCCTGTTGTGTCCAATGTTTTGTCATCTCTTCTCTTGAATATCTTTCAACCATTTTCTTTTCCTTGGCGTTTTACATTGCAACCCTCGTTCCCGTGATCTCTGCGGGAATAGATATCTCAATACAATATAGAAACAAATTTTTTATGCTAGAATTCTACCAAAATAGCAGTTATATAAAGGTGAAGCAGGGATGCCATTTGTCAAAGAAAAGTTTACAGTAGCAGAGAAAATGCCTGCATTTGTATTTATCATGCGTACCTTTGATCTTTCACAAGGACAGGCGCAACGTGTCATCTCCAAAGGCAGATTATTGATAGAGAACACCTCTTTTTTCCGTTCCGGGGAGCCTATAGAAGGTGAAGTGGAAGTGGTCTATTTCAAACCCTCTTCACAAGGGAACACTCCTCTTTTTCACAACAATGATTTTATGGTCTTTGAGAAATATTCTGGTGTATTGGTCCATCCCAATACGATGGCAACCCCCTACTCTCTCCTCGATGAAATTCGTACTTTCGCCGGGGATGATGCCAATGCTGTCCACCGTATAGACATGGAGACATCAGGATTGCTTTTGGCTAGTAAACATAAAAGATCAGAGTCTTATTTGAAAATGTCATTTGAAGACAGAAGCATTAAAAAATCTTACCTTGCATGGGTAGACGGAAAACTCACAGAACCCTTTTCTTCGAGTGAGCGTATCAAGACAAACAATGACTATAGCCAAACCAAGCACAAAGTCTTTATCTCTGAGAATGGTAAAGCTTCGCATACAGACTTTGTTCCTCTCGAGTATGATGAAACACTTGATGCTACGCTTGTAGCCTGTTATCCGCATACAGGAAGAACGCATCAGATAAGGGTCCATTTGTTTCACGTGAAACATCCTATTTTAGGAGACCCCCTATACGGAACAACCTTCAAGGCCGCCAATGATTACCTCGAAGAGATGCTCAGTCCGGAAGACCGCAGGAGAGAAACAGGCGCAAGCAGACTGATGCTGCATGCCCATAGTTTGACCTTTAGTATGGGTGCTAAATTCCATATAGAGAGTAAAAGTGATTTTGCCCAGATGAAAGATCTGATCTGTGAGAAAGAAAAAAGAGTGTTTAATAAAAGATAGGGAGAAAGTTATTTCTCCTCATCGCTCCTGGAATCATAGATAAACCAACCCACGCCAATGGCTGCAACAACAATGATAAACCCCAACATAAAAAGCTCTATACTTGGCATTGTACTTCTCCTTTTGTATCATTTCTTCTTGCATTTGAGCAAAGCCCATATACAATTCATCTCACTAAAGCTTCGACTTACGCCTCAGGTCTTACAGACTCTTGTTCTCGTAGCTGTCCGCAGGCCGCTGATATATCCAACCCTTTAGACTCACGTATCGTACAGTGTAAACCTCTTTTAGTGAGATACTCCTGGAACGCTTTCATTTCTTTTTCACTTGGACGTTTAAATTCAGTCCCTCCGTACGGATTGAAGTAGATCAAGTTGACCTTGGCTTTAATACCGTCTAAAAGAGAGAGAAGTTTCTTTGCGGCAGAGATATCATCATTGACATCTTTGATGACAAGATACTCGAACATGACCCGTTTTCTGTCATTGACGGGAAAGTTTTTTACCGCAGTGATGATAGACTCGATATTGTATGCCTTGTTAATAGGCATCAACTGTTGTCTCAGCTCATCGTCAACCGCATGTAAAGAGATCGCCAGGTTCACGCCAAGCTCCATCTTCCCAAGTTTTTCTATTTTCGTACTGAGTCCGGAGGTCGAAATGGTTTGTCTATGGGTTGCTATCGCCATACCCTCAGGATCGGCAAATATCTTGACGGCTTTTGCCACCTCTGTCAGGTTGTCAAGTGGTTCACCCATCCCCATGAAAACAATATTGACACGTCGGTTGGCATCGATCGCGTTGTCTTTCTTGATCATACGTACCTGCTCAACGATCTCACCGGCTGTCAGGTTACGCATAAAACCGCCCTTTGCGGTCAAACAAAAGGCACACCCTACCTTGCACCCTACCTGTGATGAGATACAGACCGTATAACGCTCCTGATGCTTTACAGAGCCATCTTCATGATACTCCTTCTCTCTCATTAAAAGCAGTACAGCTTCCACTGTATGTTTATCATGGAGTTCAAAAAGATATTTACGGCTTCCGTCTTTAGAATTCTGTACCATGACTGTTTTAAGGGGCGTAAGGGTATACGCTTCATCCAGTTTCTCTCTCATCTCTTTGGGGAGATTTTTCATCTCTTCAAATGAATCCGCATATTTATGGTAGATCCAGTTGTATATCTGCTTTGCACGAAAAGAAGGCTTGATCACTTCACCTAACTCTTCTTTTGTCAGATCTTGTATTATGTTCTTCATTTATTTACTTTCTTTCATATACTTAGTCAATCTAAGCATTGCTTCACTATGGTTATGTATAAAGTCTTTATGTGCATTTTCATCACAATAATTGGTTACGATAAAAATACCTGCTGCAGGGATATCAAAAGATTTTGCTACTTTCAGTACGGCATAGTACTCCATATTTTCTATATGGATTTTTTTAGAAAGATACGCTTTCCCGATCTCTTTATCCGTCGTAATATAATTAGAACTGTTCACTATTGTTTCACGTGAAACATCTTCTGCCGTGGAGACCATATTGTCTATGGGGGTATAGGAGCCTCCGGTAAAAAAACTGTTTTCTATGTTCGCTGCTGTCTTTGATTCTATAATGTCAAACACTTTCTTTTCTCCATACGAACCTGCTGTACCTACGAACAATAAAAATTTTGGTTTTTGAGACAGACATAAACGCGTTAAATTGATCGCCACATCTGTCATGCCAATGCCAACGGGCAAAGCAAAATCAAACTGCTCGCTCTCTCCTGCACAAATGATCATAACTACATTCTCACCGGGATATTTTTCCCTTTAAGATAGCTTTTTAATTCCATAATGTCAATCTCTTTAAAGTGGAAGATCGAAGCCGCTAAAGCAGCATCCGCATGTCCGATCGTAAATGCTTCTTCAATATGCTGCATCGTCCCTGCTCCGCCTGATGCGATCACCGGGATATTCACAAGATCACTGATCTTTCTGTTTAAGTCATTGTCAAATCCTGCTTTGGTCCCATCTGCATCCATGGAGGTGACAAGTAGTTCACCTGCCCCTCTTTCGTATGCTTCTTTTGCCCACTCGAGCGCATCGATACCCGTGTCGTTGCGCCCGCCGTGGGTAAAGACATGCCATGTGTCTTCAGCAACCCTTTTGGCATCTATCGCCACTACGATACACTGGGATCCAAAACGTTTTGCACCCTCTTCTATGAATGCCGGGTTTTTAATGGCTGCCGAATTGACACTGACTTTGTCACAGCCTACATTGAGAAGATTGTAGATATCAGAAAGCTCTCTGATCCCTCCTCCTACGGTCAGAGGAATAAAGACTTCCTGCGCTACTTTTTTCACGACATCAACGATCGTGTCACGTCCTTCATGACTCGCACCGATGTCAAGAAAAGTGATCTCATCTGCACCTTCTTCATTGTAACGTCTGGCCACTTCAACAGGATCTCCCGCATCACGCAAACCAACAAAATTAACACCTTTCACTACCCGTCCGTTATCTACATCAAGACAAGGTATGATACGTTTTGCAAAATAATCCATCTAATACGTCGTGTTCCTCTCAAAATTATGATAAGATTATACAAAAATTATCCCAAACTCGGGATTAAATGAAATATAAAGGTAGATTATAGTATGATTATTGAAAATTTGGCCGAATTTGCCAGTAAAAAATTTGGTCAAAACTTTTTGAAGAATGATATCTATCTTCATAAAATCATCCAAGCGATGCCCAATGACGATTTAAAAGTCGCAGAAATTGGACCTGGCTTAGGTGATTTAACCAAAGAACTTGTAAAAGTTCGAAATGTCACAGCATTTGAGGTTGATAAAAGATTATGTGAGCATCTTACGACTGAATTTGAAGAACCTATGAAAAATGGGGTCTTTGAACTACGGTGCGGAGATGTGCTTGAGCGTTGGGAGTCAGGAAGTCTGCTGGATGAGCCTTATCATCTGGTAGCAAACCTGCCCTATTATATCGCGACCAATATTATTTTAAAAGCATTTAAAGATGAACACTGCCGGTCTATTCTGGTTATGGTTCAAAAAGAAGTTGCCGTTAAGTTTGCAGCGAGTGTCAAACAAAAAGAGTTTTCTGCTCTTTCTGTTCTTGCCGCAAGTGTCGGAAAAGCAACACTCTGTTTCGAGGTTGAGCCCGAAGCATTTGTTCCTCCTCCAAACGTTACTTCTGCCGTGCTTTTAATAGAGAAGAACCGGTCACAGGATGACGAGAAGTTTGAAGCGTTCTTAAAGATCGCATTTGCGCAACCGCGTAAAAAACTCTCTAAAAACCTTATGGCTGTTTTTTCTAAAGATATTGTAAATACAATTTTCGCAAAGTTGGAACTTGATTCTAACCTGCGACCTCATGAAGCTGGGACATCTATTTATCATCACATATATAATGAACTAAAGGATAATTTAGATGCAAAACAACAATCAGAACAACGAAAACTCTCAAAATCAAGAGCCAAGAACACCCAGAGATAGAAAACCAAATCCACATAGACAAAATAGACCAAATGCACAGGGTGAAAATAACCAAAATACCAACCGCCCCAACCCTAATGCGAACAGAAAACCGCATCCCAATAGAAAACCAAATCCTAATAGAGAACTCAATGGGAATGTGCCTGACAGAGAAGCTCCGGACGGGAACAGAAACCCGAACCCTAACAGAAAGCAAAATCCCAATAGAAAACCGAACCCTAACAGAGATCAAAGTGCAGAGGGAACAGGGAATAAACCAAACCCGAATAAGAAACCTTTCTCAGGCAATAAACCAAATCAGAACCGTGGCGGTAAAAACAAAAATAGAAGAAAAAATGTTACCACGGTAAATGATACGATGAGAGCATCTCTTGAAGAGAATGCACGTGTAAAAGATGCTACCATGAATCCATGGAAAAAAATTGACATGGCGAGTAAAGGGAAGATCAGATTTACACCACTTGGAGGTCTCGGAGAGATCGGTGGAAATATGGCTGTACTTGAGACAGAAACTACGGCTATCGTTATCGATGTAGGTATGAGTTTCCCTGATGAAACGATGCACGGTGTCGATATCCTGGTGCCTGACTTTTCTTATCTGCATACCCTCAAAGGTAAAAAAGACGTTTATATCATCATCACCCATGGACATGAAGACCACATCGGTGCGATGCCTTATCTGTTTAAAGAACTTCAATTCCCTATCTATGCGACACCGCTTGCACTTGCTATGATAGAAAACAAGTTCAATGAACATGGATTAAGCGCACACACCAAACATTTCAACTTTGTAACACTTAGACAACAGTATCAGGTCGGTGATATGAAGATAGAATGGCTGCATAATACCCACTCCATCATTGATGCCTGTTCTCTTGCGATTGAAACACCTGCAGGGATCATCATGCATACGGCTGACTTTAAAGTAGACCACACCCCTGTGGATAACTATACGATGGACCTGCGTCGTTATGCGCACTACGGAGAAAAAGGTGTGCTTTGTCTTTTCTCTGATTCGACGAACTCACACAACCCAGGATTCACAAAGAGTGAAAAAGTGGTGGGGAGAACATTTGACTCACTCTTTGATCTTGCAAAAGGAAGGGTCATCATGTCAACCTTCTCTTCCAATGTACACCGTATCTTCCAGGCAATGGAAAGAGCAGTAAAACACGGTAGAAAGGTCTGTGTGATCGGTCGTTCCATGGAGCGCAATGTCGAGACAAACAGGGCTCTTGGTTTTGTAGACATTGAAGAGAAACACTTCATCGAAGTACACGAAGTACCAAAATATGCGGACCATGAAGTACTGATTGTCACCACGGGTTCTCAAGGGGAAACCATGGCTGCATTGAACCGTATGGCAACGGATGAGCATAGACACATCAAACTTAAACCATCAGACACGGTCATAATATCTGCTTCAGCGATTCCTGGGAACGAAGCTTCTGTCTCCAGTCTTATGAATAAACTAATGAAAGCAGGTGTCACGGTACGATACAAAGAGTTTGGGGACATTCATGTTTCTGGTCACGCATCACAAGAAGAGCAAAAGCTCATCTTGAGACTGATCCAACCTAAATTCTTCCTGCCTGTTCACGGTGAATATAACCATATTGCAAAACATGCCAAAACAGCTGTGGAGTGTGGTGTAGACGAAAGAAATATCTTGCTGATGAGTGATGGGGATCAGGTAGAGATCACCACGAAGTACCTCAAAAAAGTGAAAACAGTCAAAAGCGGTAAAACCTATATCGATAATCAAAACAACATGACGATCGAAAACGATGTCGTACTTGACAGACAAAAACTGGCTGAAGACGGTATCGTCAATGTCGTAGCACAGATCAGTCAAAGCAACCAGAAAGTCGTTGGGAAACCGGTAGTTTCAAGTCACGGACTTGTAGCGGCCAAAGAAGATAAAAAGTTTGAAAAAGAGATCGAGGTACTGCTTGAGACCATGCTGCTCAACATGAAACCTGAAGCATTGAAAAACCATAGAGATATTGAAAATGAGATCCGTAATGTCGTTAGAAAACATGTGGTACGTACGAAAAAGAGATATCCGCTTATCATTCCTACGATCTTCATCATCTAAGTTACTTCTGCCTTAGGGCAGGAGATAGGATCATTCGCCTTATCTCTATTTCACTGAAAGAAAAACACACATCTCTCCTTCACTGCTAATTATGCTATAATCCTTTAAAAATATATAAAGACTGAACCATGGATCTCATTAAAATTGCACAAGAAACGTTTCACATTGAAGCAGATGCCCTATACAAAGCTGCCGAACGTCTGGACCAAAACTTTCTAGATGCTATTTCACTGATATTGGGAACCAAGGGAAAGCTCATCATCACCGGTGTAGGGAAATCCGGTCTTGTAGGTGCCAAAATGGCTGCTACTTTCGCAAGTACGGGGACATCAAGTTTCTTTTTGCATCCGACAGAAGCACTGCATGGTGACTTGGGGATGATAAGCAAAAACGACACCCTGCTCGCCATCAGCAGCAGCGGAGAGAGCGAAGAGCTTACCAAGATCCTTCCCCATATCAAACGTTTTGATATCCCGCTTATCGGACTGACAGGAAATGCACATTCATCGCTTGGCTCTTACGCGGATGTTTTTCTTGATATTTCCGTGGAGAAAGAAGCCTGTCCCCTGGGTGCGGCACCTACGACATCCACCACGCTGACCATGGCACTGGGTGATGCTTTGGCTGTAGCACTCATGGAAGAAAGAGGGTTTAAGCAAGAGGATTTTGCCTCTTTCCACCCCGGAGGCTCACTGGGAAGAAAACTGTTCGTGAAGATCAAAGATCTCATGAGAACAACCGATCTGCCTATCATCAAAGATACGACCAACCTGAAAGATGCCATTGTGGCCATGAGCGAAGGGAAACTCGGTACGGTACTAATCGTAGATGCAGAAGACAGATTTATCGCTATTTTAAGTGATGGTGACCTTAGACGGGCACTGATGAAAGAAGGATTCAGTTTAGACCACCTGGCTATAGAATATGCCAGCCGGAATCCTAAAAGCTATACCAATACAGAACTACTGGCAAGTGATGCCCTTGAAATTATAGAAAATGGGCGTATACAACTTTTGCCTATTACGAATGATACAGGTAAGATCATCGGTGTATTGCACATCCATGATCTGGTCAATGCCGGTATTAAAAGTAAATAAGAACAACTATACGACTAGTCGTATGAGCCATCTGCTGAAGATGACACAGCGTCAGCGTAGCAAGTAAAGCTTTGCTTTACCTGCGTTACAAAGGATAACAACAATGAGACTAAACAAATATATATCGCATAACACCAAATATTCAAGAAGAGAAGCAGATAAGCTTATTGAAGAGGGTGAAGTCACCCTTAATAAAAAAGTGTTGAAAGATTTTGGCTATGAAGTAGAAGAAGGTGACCATATCTATGTCAAAGGCAGACCTGTCAAACAGACTAAAGAAGTGACTGTGATCGTTTACAACAAACCCAAAGGGGTGCTGGTCACAAAAAAAGATGACAGAGGTCGTGCAACTATCTACCATAAACTACCAGGCAAATACAGACACTTTGTACCCGTAGGTAGACTGGACTATGCCTCGGAAGGACTTTTGCTCTTGACAGACTCTCCAGAAGTTGCCACAGCCCTTATGGAAAGTAGTTTAGACCGAACCTATAACCTGAAGATAGACAAATCTGTCACACAGGAGATGATCAACGCGATGCAGGAGGGTCTTGTACTCGAGGATGCCCGTGCAGGTGCCCATGAGAAAAGCAAGATATACAGCATGGAGTTCGCACCTTTTGTACAGTTTGAAATACGGGCAGAAGGGAAAAATTTTACAAAGCTTCGTGTCACCATCACCGAAGGTAAGAACAGAGAACTAAGACGTTTCTTTGCACATTTTGAAGCGAAGGTCCTCGACCTTAAACGTGTCGCCTTTGGAGGGATAGAACTGAACAACCTGCCTACGAACAAAACACGTTACTTTACACGCAGAGAATATGATGATCTGCATAAATTCATGAAACGTAGAAAAAGCAATGCCGAAATAGAAGCAAAGAACAAAGCCAATGCCCTGAAACAAGAGGCAAAAAAGTCTGAGACATCAAAAAAGATCAGTAAAAAAGATTAAGCTTTGCCAAACCTTGCACTGAAATATCGTCCCAAAACACTCGATGCACTCATAGGCCAATCACACCTTTTAGGTGAGCATGCCATACTGCGAAAACTGATCACCACAGGCACCCTCTCCCATACTTTTTTTTACGGACCGCCGGGCTGTGGGAAAACCACACTTGCAAGGGTGATCGCTACCCTTCTTGATAGACCTTTTTACGAAATGAATGCCACTACACTCAAGATCGAAGATCTGCGTAAGATCTTTAAAGAGTACACCAATGCCTTACAAAAACCTCTTATTTTCATAGATGAAGTCCATAGACTCAGCAAAAATCAACAAGAAGTACTCTTGCCATTCATGGAGAACCAGGCGGCTCTGGTCATCGGTGCATCTACGGAAAACCCTTACTACTCACTGACTGCTGCAATGCGCTCCCGTTCTCATCTTTTTGGACTCGAAGCCGTCAGTCAAAAAGCGTTGCATGCCTATCTGGATCACATTCTCCAATTAGAAGAGATCCTCATAGAAGAGGAGGCAAAAGAGTACCTTGTCTTTTCGAGTGGCGGTGATGTCCGGGCCATGCTAAACCTGCTTGAGAGTGCTGCTGCAGTTGAAAGTCCCATTCGTCTTTCCACACTCAAACAGATACGCCCCCATGCCATGCAAGCAGGAAGTGCGGAGAGTGAAAGCCACTATGAACTGACCTCTGCCATGATAAAAAGTATTCGGGGGTCTGATATCGATGCTTCTATCTATTATCTTGCCAGACTGATAGACGGGGGAGAACCTGCAGAATTCATTGCAAGACGTTTGGCCATACTGGCCAGCGAGGATATAGGAAACGCTAATCCCCCTGCCCTCAATCTTGCCAGTTCCACACTCAACATCGTCAAACATATAGGATATCCCGAAGCAAGGATCTCTCTCTCCCAACTGGTTATCTACCTTGCCTCGTCACCCAAGTCCAACAGTGCCTACATGGCTATAAACCATGCGCTTAAAGATATATCGGCCGGAGAGATACATCCTATTCCATCCCATATTAAAACGCATGCAAAAAACTATCTCTATCCTCATGACTTTGGCGGCTGGGTCAAACAATCCTACCTTTCAGTACCCAAAAAATATTATGATACCAAACAGATAGGTTTTGAAAAAACCCTTTGGCAATGGCATGAGAAAATCGAGTCTAAAAAATAAGACACTTTTTTAACACATTTCTGTGATATAATTCACATTATTAAATAGAAAAAGGAAGTCTAATGAAAAGAAACATACTTAAATGTATTCTTATTTCGGGTACAAGTATTGCCTTATTAAATGGCTGTACTGGCTCAGAAATGGCGCCTAACAATGCCACACAGACAGGCGCGGCAACGGGTGCTGTAGCAGGCGCCGTCATAGGGTACAATACTGGTCACCATAGTGGAAGAAATGCCGTTATCGGCGGTCTTTTAGGTGCAGCAGTGGGTGCAGGTGTAGGAAATGCCGTGGACAATAGCAATCCAGAACCAGTAGAAACGGGTGGATGGCAATAGCCTGAACCTGACCATAAAAAGGAAATACAATGAAATTAACCAAACCGATATTGGCTGCTACAGCAGCTGCTTTTATGTTGGGAGGCTGTTACAATCAACCTGGCCTAGTTCAAGATGAAAGTTATGATCGTACAAAAACAGGTGTAGCTGCCGGTGCCTTGGCAGGTTCAATGATAGGCTATAATACAGGTAAACACGACGCAAAAAGTGCCATCATTGGCGGTCTTCTAGGTGCTGCTGTAGGTGGGGCTATCGGCTACAATATGGACCAGCAGGCCAATGAAGTTGCCCGTGCACTAGGTACAGGTGTAAATAATGATCCTCTGGCAGCACTTGATCCACGCAGAGACATTGTTGTATCAAAATATAATAACTATGTAAAGATCATATTTAGAGATCGCATGATGTTCGCTACGGGATCATCCAAACTGCAGTCAAATGCAAGATATAAAGTACAAAAAGTAGCGCAAGTCTTACGTAACTATCCTCAAACTGTTGTAGGTGTAGCAGGATTTACAGATGATGTAGGAAGCTACCAATACAACCTTGGACTTTCACAAAGACGTGCAGCCACTGTAAGTGATATCCTTGCCGTGAACGGAAGACCATACACAAAAGGATGTTCGTACGATAAAGCTATCGCGCCGAATAACTCAGCTGAGAATAGAGCACTGAACAGAAGAGTAGAAGTCTATCTTTATGCAGACAGGAACAAAATGTCTGATCCTTGCCGTTAACCTCGGCTATTTCAATAAGCTAAGCTCCCGCTTGGCTTGTTCTGCATTCATTTTTCCGGAAAAATACTGACTTTCCACACTATCGATAGAGGCAATAAGTTTCGCCTTCAGGATCTCTCCTCTCAATCTCTCGTTTACAAATATTTTCATTTCAGAAAAATCAGGAAAAAGCTCTAAAAACTCTGTTTTCAACTTAGAATTATTCCATGCTTGCACTTGTACACTTGCAGGTGTACCGGTCATATCAAGTATTTCCCGTCCTATACTGTCAACGGTCTGATACTGATCAAATTGGTGCTTCTGCTTATACTCTTCATTCTGGAATTTTTCATCTTCCTGGATGTCACCTACAAAATTGGTGATAAAATAAAGAAATCCGATACCTATAACAATAAAGAAAAATAAACTTTTGTCCATCATAAAATCCTAATTATGTATTTACGGTGAAAAGTATACAATAATTTTTGACATATGTGAATTGTAGGTTTAATTTTAAATCTATCTATAATCTAGTACACTAGTTAAAGCGCTATTCGAAGTGAAAAAAAAAGAGGAAAAAATGAAAAAGTTACTGTTGACCCTCCTCATACTTTGCACCGGAACCTATACAAGTTTGTGTGCAGAAGAAACAGACCCCGACCTTCAGCCAACTATACGGGCCGAGATGAGTACAACAAAAAAAATTGCCAGAAAACCGATCAAAAAACTCAGAAAGAAGCCACGCAAAAGACCCGTGATCTACCACCATTACTATACAACGACTATAGAGAGAAACTGCGATAGCTATATCAATATCATCAACGAGAAGAATAAAGAAATCGAAGCATTAACAAAAGAGATAAAGAACTTAAGAGAAAATAAATATGAAATAATGCGACAACAACTCAAAGAAGCCTATGACAAAGAGTTGAAAAAATTTGAGGAAAGATAGAAGCTACAAGTACAGGTTATCATATTAAAACACTCTAAACCGCATTTAAAGCCCCTTTTACCAGTGCCCCTAGTAATCCTACCCCGTAACCAAACAAACACTTTACAGACGTTTTATAAACATGCAACAAGATGGGTACATCCGAAGTGTTTGACTATAGCGGAATTGCACTTGTGATTAGAATTGGCGCATTAACTGATAGATATCAGGATAAGCATGCTTAAAGCATTTCAGGTATGTTAAGTGATTGTTTGAAAATATTGATTATGAATTTGTAGATGGTGCGGATGAGAGGACTCGAACCTCCACGCCGTAAAGCACCAGATCCTAAGTCTGGCGTGTATACCAATTTCACCACATCCGCATGTGATTGTTTTACAGAACAATAAAAAGTAAGTGGTACACCCGTTAGGATTCGAACCTAAGACCCTCGCCTTAGAAGGGCGATGCTCTATCCAGCTGAGCTACGAGTGCACAAAAATATAATAATAAATACCAAAACTGATACATTAAATGGTACGCCAGAGAGGACTCGAACCCCTAACCCTCAGATCCGAAGTCTGATGCTCTATCCAATTGAGCCACTAGCGCTTCATCATTCGGGTGGTTACCCTGTTTAATTACCAATGGGGTGGATGACGGGGCTCGAACCCGCGACACCCAGTGCCACAAACTGGTGCTCTACCAACTGAACTACATCCACCATAATTAAATGATTACTTATTATTATAACGTTAAATATCTAAATGGTCGGAGTGAAAGGACTCGAACCTTCGACCCCCTGGTCCCAAACCAGGTGCGCTACCAGACTGCGCTACACTCCGTTACCTTATAAAAAGGAACGCAATTATAGTCAAAAGGTTTCCATTTGTCAATAGATTTTGGAAAAAAAGTAAAAAATATGTATTTAATCACTAAATTAGAGGTACTTTAGGCGTTAATGAGTATAATGATTCCATCTTCGATACAGGGTTAACATATGAACAGTATATTTGAACAGATCAATGGTTTTTTAGGTTCTGTTTTCTTCTTTGACATCTTTTTTGGCAGTATGGAAGGGACAAGTATGCCTTTCATTGTTGCATGGCTTATCGTGGGAGGGGTGTTTCTTACGTTTCGTTTTGGCTTTATTAACGCACGCATGTTCGGTCATGCGTTTAAGATCATCACAGGCAAATATAAGACTGCCGATGACGTAGGAGAGATCACCCCTTTCCAGTCTTTAACCACCGCCCTATCCGCCACAGTCGGGCTTGGAAATATCGCAGGGGTGGCCATTGCCATTGCGGTAGGAGGTCCCGGCGCAACCTTCTGGATGATCTTGGCAGGCTTCTTTGGTATGACACTCAAATTCACCGAAGTGACCCTTGCACAGATCTATAGAGAGAGAAGGCCCGACGGGCGCATTATGGGCGGAGCGATGCAGTATCTTTCCATAGGGCTTGCCTCTAAAGGATATATCAAACTGGGGAAAATACTCGCTGTAATGTTCGCTGTGCTTGCCATAGGCGGATCTTTGGGTGCGGGGAATGCATTCCAAACTTCACAGGCCATGGGGGCACTTTCAGAACGTATCCCTTTTTTTCAGGAGTATCCGATCGTTTTTGGTCTGATTTTGGCAACACTGGTAGGGTTCGTCATTATCGGAGGTATTAAACGTATCGCAAGTACGGCAGAGAAGATCGTTCCTGTCATGATAGTTATCTATTTGACCGCATCTTTATGGATCCTCATCACCAATGCTTCTCAAGTACCTGCTGCTATCTCGACCATCTTTCATGAAGCATTTGCCCCTACTGCCGTTGCAGGTGGACTCATTGGAGTACTTGTACAAGGTTTTAAGCGTGCTGCCTTCTCAAGTGAAGCGGGTATAGGATCCGCTGCCATTGTACACTCTACTGCCTCGGTCAAATACCCTGTCAGACAGGGGATGGTCGCACTTTACGAACCTTTTATAGATACCATTGTTATCTGTAGTATGACAGCACTTGTGATCGTCACTACAGGTGTCTATGACCCTGGTGGAGAGTTTGCGAACCTTGTCGCTTCAAAACAGGGTGCGGCACTGACAGCGGCGGCCTACGGAACGGTTATTTCATGGTTCCCGATTATCTTGTCATTTTCCATTGTACTTTTTGCTTTTTCCACGATGATCTCATGGTCTTATTACGGTGAGCGTTCCTGGACGTACCTGTTTGGAGAAAAATACACGCTGTTGTATAAACTGATCTTTGTCTCATTCACGGTCATTTCATCCGTTACCAGTGCTTCAACGCTGTTAGAATTCTCTGACCTTCTCATCCTGGGAATGGCCCTACCGAACCTTATCGGGCTCTATATGCTGCAGGGTATTGTGCATGCAAACCTCAAAGCGTATCTTGCAAAATGGAAAAGTGGGGAGTTGGATAGAGAGTGTATAGAGAAAGGGGTTTGTGAACCCGGGTCGTAGATTAGAGCGAATCTATTTTAAAAACAGGGAGATGGTTTAAACCATCTCTACACCCTTTTCTCCCTGTGCAAGTGCACCGATCACATAACCGTCTGTGTTGGCAAGTACGGCATCTACATTTTCAGGGTCAACTACCCATACCATTCCTACACCCATATTGAAGGCTCTGTACATCTCTTCTTCTTCGACATACTGGCTCATGAATTCAAAGATCGGCAGTACCCTGATACTCTCTTTGTTTACGATCGCTTTAATACCCTCCGGAAGGACCCTAGGAAGGTTTTCTACGATCCCCCCGCCTGTGATGTGTGCTAAGGCTTTCACATACTGTTTATTGGCTTTATACTCTTTGACATAGATACGTGTCGGCTCGAGCAAGGTCTCTACAAGTGGTTTGCCATTAAAATCATCCTGAAGGTTCATACCCAGCTTGTCAAAGAAAAGCTTTCTCACGAGCGAATAGCCGTTAGAATGTACACCGGAGCTTGGCATAGCAATAAGCACCTGCCCCTCTTTCACATTGGCTACCGTGTCCATTTCCGAACGCTCTGCGATACCTACTGCAAATCCTGCGAGGTCAAAGTCATCATCCGAATACATACCCGGCATTTCAGCTGTTTCACCACCCACAAGTGCACATTCAGATCTACGACAACCCTCTGCGATACCCGCAACGACATCTTTTGCATTCTCAGGCAGCAATTTACCCGTTGCATAGTAATCCAGGAAAAACATCGGTGTACCGTTGTTACAGATAAGATCATTGACACACATCGCTACAAGGTCGATACCTACGGTATCAAGTTTCCCGCTCTCTATGGCAATACGAAGCTTCGTCCCCACACCATCTGTTGCAGAAAGGATCACCGGCTCTTTATAGCCCGTTGGCAGTGCATAGGCACCGGCGAATGAACCTATACCGCCGATGACATTTTTATCGAACGTTGATTTTACATCACTTTTGATCGCTTCTACAAACTCATTACCTGCATCGATATCTACACCGGCATCTTTATATGATATATTTGACATCAGTTATTGTCCTTTTCATTGGTTTCTTCACATTTACACGCAGGGAAAATCTTTTTAAGCATAATAAGCCCTGGACAAAAGCCTGTCAGTCCTGCGATCACAAGCATGACCATCATGGCAAATTGTAAAATAAACGCGGCTGCATACATACCGGAACCTGCCAAGCCCATCACAAAGCCCAGGATACTAGCCTGTATTAAACGTTGTATCTTTTCAGCACACATTTAAAAGTCCTTATTAGAAATTGGCGTATTATATCTAATTTTAGCTGTTTAACTTCCGTTATCACTAAGGAGGACGCTTTTGAAGCAAAGCTCCAAAATGTCTATTTCTAAAACTTTAACATCTAGTCAATTTTTTAGAAAAATAGATTGTTAACACTATGTTCACGATTCAGCATTTAGTGCTTCACTGCACTGTATTTTAATACTTGTCTTCAGCAGAGGGCTCAAACAACTGGTTATGTTAAGAACGAAGTTTTCGTCCTAACTTCTCTTCCACAGAACCTACTTTGTTACCCAGTCTGCCTACCGGCCCCTCACGCCAATCGATCTTGATCGAACTGTAGACACGGCCACAATCTTTTTGAAGCTCTTCATAGGCTCTGTTGATCACTGCCAAAACCTCTTCTACGGTTTCACCCTCTATGATCGTGCCCATAGGTGTGAGCTGATACGCCAATCCGCTTTGATCTACAATGTCCAATACCCTTGCTACAAAGGCACTTTTACTCTGGGTTTTTTCCGTAGGGAACATACTGAATTCTACTAATGCTGACATGATCATCCTTATTCTTTTAATTTATTTTTGATGTTATAACAGATTATAGGTTATAATCCAGCATAGTTAGGGAGAAAGGTTTAAAATGGTGGATATGATTGTTGTAGGTGCTGGTGCAGCAGGGCTCGTCGCTGCCATCATGTCTGCACGGGCAGGACAAAAGGTACTACTGCTGGAACAAAACAGCAAGATCGGTAAAAAAATACTTGTTTCTGGTAACGGAAAATGCAACATAGGCAACAGATACATCGCTTCACACCGTTTTCATGGAGAGAGTCCAGATTTTATAGAGGCCGTGTTGAAAGGGTATGACTTTCAAGTCGTAGAAAAGTTTTTCACATCCCTGGGGCTTGTGCTCATCGAAGGCAAAGAGGGGAAAATGTTTCCTATGTCATTGCAGGCGAGTTCCGTGGTTGAAATACTTGAGTATGAAGCCAAAAATGCAGGAGTGGAGATCCTCTGCGACTGTGCAGTCACATCCCTAAATAAAGAAGAGGATATTTTTACAGTCGAAACATCCCAGGGGACAAAGCGTTGCAAAAAACTCCTTTTGGCCTCAGGTTCACCTGCCGCACCGCAACTTGGAGGTTCGAACTCCGGATATGCCTTTGCCACAAAGATGGGACACAGTCTCATACCCCGGCACCCTTCTCTCGTGCAACTCTGTTCAGATGAAACATGGGTGAAAAGCTGTGCAGGAGTGAAAGTAGGCGGTGTAGCGCAACTCCATGCAAACGGAGAGTACATCACCGAGGAAAAGGGTGATCTGCTTTTTACAAACTATGGGATAAGCGGATTGGCCATCCTGGATCTCAGCCGGGAAGTGAGTACAAGGCTGGCTAATTATGACTATTGTGAGCTCAACCTGGACCTCATGCCGGAACTCAGCAAAGAAAAACTCACCAACCTACTGCTGAACCGCATAAAAAAAGAAAGTGAAAAACCTGTAGAGATATGGCTTCACGGTGTCATCAACAAAAAACTCATCTCAGTTATTCTAGAACAGTCCAAATGCAAAGCCAAACAAGAAAAAGAGTTAAACAGAAAAGAGATCAGCAAACTGGTCTACACCCTTAAAAATCTAAAACTCTCTATCAACGATACCAAAGGTTTCAGGGGTGCAGAAGTAGCCACAGGCGGTATCAACACCACTGAAATAAACCCGGAAACGATGGAATCAAAACTTGTACCTAACCTCTATTTTGCGGGAGAGATACTCGATGTCGACGGTGACAGAGGAGGGTTTAATTTTCACTTTGCCTGGGTAAGTGGAATGAAAGTAGGAAAAAATCTATCATTGTAGATTTTATCTCTTTGGAATGTAAAAAATAGTTTTTTTGTTGTAAGTTTGAGGGGTGTTGAGAGGAAGCATGCGGTCAAGTATGTGACCGAACAAACTCCTCCGAAGATGCAGTGAGATATACCCCCACTTACGCTTTAGCGGCAGGGGTATCGGCATTGAGTGCCAGAAAAGAACTATTTTGCGTTCTTTTTGTCTCTTGCCATTCTCTTTCGTATATTCTCATCCAAATATTTCTTTCTGATTCTGATAGAGACTGGCGTAATTTCGATAAGCTCATCGTCTTCTATCCATTCCATTGCGCTTTCAAGGGTAATAGGTCTTGGTGGTACAAGCTTGATCGCATCATCGGCACCCGAAGTTCTCATGTTTGTAAGCTGTTTTCCTTTAAGCGGGTTCACATCCAAGTCACCTGGTCTTGCAGATTCCCCGATAACCATTCCCGAATAGACTTTATCTTGCGGTTTGATGAACATCACACCTCTGGCCTGAAGGTTAAAGATAGAGAAGGCTACTGCCTCACCGTTATCCATAGAGACCAGTGCACCCGGTGTTCTGCTTACAACAGTTCCAGAGTAAGGTCTGTACTCCAAGTAAGAGTGGTTCATGATACCTTCACCTTTTGTGTCTGTCAGGAACTCATTTCTAAATCCGATCAATCCACGTGCAGGAATTTCAAATTCAAGTCTTACCGTACCGTCTGGCATTGGTGTGAGTGAAGTCATCTCTGCTTTTCTTTTACCCAATTTTTCAATGGCAACACCCTGGAACTCTTCAGGCACATCGACAACCAGGTGCTCAAACGGCTCCATTTTCACACCGTCTTCTTCTTTCACAACCACTTCCGGACGTGCAAGAAGGAATTCAAACCCTTCTCTTCTCATATTCTCAGCCAAAATACCGATCTGAAGCTCTCCACGACCTGATACTTTAAATGCTGCCTCACCTGTAGGCTCCATACGCATAGCAATATTTGTTTCCATCTCTTTTTCAAGTCTTTCACGGATCTTGTTAGACGTTACGTGTTTACCTTCTGTACCAGCCAAAGGACCATCGTTTACAGACATGATAACTGAAAGTGTCGGCTCTTCAACATGCATAGGATCGAGTGCTACCGGATTCACTGGATCACAGATAGAGTCACCTACATCAATGTCAGAGAATCCTGCGATCGCTACGATATCACCCGCTTCAGCTTCCTGGATCTCGATACGATCCAGTCCTTTAAATCCGATCAGTTTAGAAACCCTGGATTTTGATTTGGAACCATCTGCCTTCACGAGAAGATACTCATCGCCTTTTTTCACCTTCCCGTTAAAGATACGCGTAATACCGATACGACCGACAAAGTTGTCCGAGTCAAGTGTAAATACCTGAGCCTGTGTATCGGCATCCGGTGAACCTTGCGGATAAGGTACTTTTTCCAGAATCGCTTCAAAAAGCGGTGTCATATCTTTGTTTTCGTCTTCCATTTCCCATTTTGCATACCCGTCTCTGGCTGCTGCATAGAGTACTGGGAATTCAAGCTGCTCTTCATTGGCATCCAGTGCAACAAGAAGGTCGAACATTTCATCAAGTACTCTTTCCGGATCTGCACCGTCCTTATCGATCTTGTTGATCACCACAACAGGGATAAGCCCCAGTTCAACCGCTTTTTTCAAAACGAATTTTGTTTGCGGCATCGCACCTTCCTGTGCATCCACAAGCATCAATACACCGTCTACCATCTTAAGTACACGCTCAACCTCACCACCGAAATCGGCGTGACCCGGAGTGTCAATAATATTGATCTTGTGATCACCATACACGATTGCAGTGTTTTTAGAAAGAATCGTGATCCCTCTCTCTTTTTCGATATCGTTAGAATCCATTGCTCTTTCTTGCACTTCTTGGTGTGCAGCATATGTTCCTGATTGCTGAAGTAATTGATCAACAAGTGTCGTTTTACCGTGGTCAACGTGAGCAATTACTGCGATGTTTTTAATTTTTTGCATAAAATGTCCTGAAATAGAGCTTTTCACCCTATGTAATTTTCGCGAATTATACCCAAAAATTACTATATAAGAGATTTTAATATAAAAAATGACCCCATTTTACTTCAATGTTCTGTGAATATCTATAAAGACCCACACACTTTTCTAGAGTGAAAATCCGTACAGCTCATGGTAGGTTTTCATCGCATAGCGATCTGTCATCGCTGCAATATAATCTGCGATAACCCGCTCTTTCGTACGTACATCAAAGAGCTCAAGTTGATGAGGGGGAAGCAGATCTGTATCTTCTGTAAATGCTCTGTAGAGTCCTTGTATACACTGTTTCCCTGCGTGCATTTTACGTACTATTTTTTGATGTCTATAGAGTTTCTGATGCAGCAGTTTTTTGAGTTTTTTAAGCTGTGTTCCCGTCTCTTTTGAAAATCCCACAGGTAATTTCTCTTCTGCATCTATGGTCACACAAATAGGTCTCTCTTGTCTATATTTTTTTGTACCCTCTTTTGAGTTTGCTATAAAATCTTCTACAAGCAGCTTAATGAGTCCGGCTACAAAACGGTGTCTATAAAGTTTTTCGTCTCTCTTCACGCCCTCATTTTGTACCACTGCATCCACTCTTAAACAGAGCGCATCGTTCAAGAGATCCTCAAATGCTATGAGCCCGTATTTGATACCGTCATCTATGTCATGTGAGGTATAGGCGATCTCATCTGCATGATCCACTACCATCGCTTCAAGCGAAGGGTGTTTGTCTAGATCAAAATGGGGATCCAATCCCCCAAAAAAAGGCTTTTTATAGGGATAGGAGTGTTTCAGTACCCCTTCTAGCGTAGCAAAGGTAAGATTGAGCCCATCAAACTCTTTATACCGTTTTTCCAGTTTGGTCAGTACTCTAAAGGATTGAAAATTATGTTCAAATCCCAGGGGTCTGCCGTCTGCCTTGAGAAGTTTGTCTAACTCGTCTCCGCCCACATGCCCGAAAGGTGTATGTCCCAGATCATGTGAAAGTGCGATCACTTCTGCAAGGGTCTCATTGAGTTCCAGCATACGTGAAAGCGTCCTGGCGATCTGACTCACTTCAAGCGAATGGGTCAAACGTGTACGAAAATAGTCACCCTCATGGTTTAAAAAAACCTGTGTTTTATACTCTAACCGTCTGAAAGAGCTGCAATGCACCACCCTGTCCCTGTCTCTTGCATAAGGGTCTCTAAAATCTTTTTCGAAACTAAAAAATCGTTCATCGGGTCTCACAGCATAATCCTTATCTTATATAGTATAGCTCTAAATTTATAGTGATATAATTGTATCTAAATATATGAGGGAGTGTGCCCATGGAAACAATGGAAATGTATCACATAGCGTATGAAAAACCTAAAGTTACACTTTTACAACAATCCGGCCTTGGTGTTGCAGAGATCGCAGCTAGAACATGTTATGACAGTTTTGAAAACAGTGAAAACGCATGTGTGAAGCATGCAATGCTCGATCTGGATACGGAAGCCATCAATAACATCGATGATTCAGATCTGCTCTCTAACCTTGCCTGGGTACATCACCATCACTCCATCATCGAACATGCGACTTTGAGTTATTTGATACAAGGAACTTCACGAGGGGTACTTCAGGAGCATGCAAGACATAGACTCCAGGCGATCTCTGTGAGAAGTACACGCTACACGATGTCAAGCGTTATCAATGCTTTTGTGGCTTCCATTGAGGAAGAAGACGGTTTTGCCTTCTTTTTTGAAACACTTCTCGCTTTAAACCTCTTCGTCATTACAGACAGAGAATATTTACACATCGAGATCAGAGCTATCTATGACAAATTACATTTTCAATATCAAAGAGACACTGATTTCATACACACTGCTGTAGCAAAATCTTCTATTCCTTTCATCGAAGAAAACAAGGGCGATGCTGCTGCACTTTTTAAAGCATTGGAAAACGGAAAGAAAAAAAGAAATGTGGGAGATGGCTTTAAGCACATTGTCACAGATAACTGGAAAGTGGACATGGTGGTCACCTTTAACATCAGAAGTCTCAAGAACTATTTTGACCTCAGGGATTCCGGTGCAGCATGGTTCCAGATACAATGGCTGGCTGAGGCAATGAAAGCAGTCACCCCTGTAAAATATCTGAAACTCATCGATAAGAATTATAAAGATAAATAAACCTCTAAAGATTCTTTTCTAGAGATATATTTCAAAAATTAATTGACATTTAATATTATATTATAATATAATATATTTTAATGACATTTCAATAATACAAGGAGTATAAAATGAAAAAATTAAATCTTTCATTAGTAGCGTTTTTGACAATGAGTGCATTCGCAACAGCGGGTGGAGATATCGCACCGGTTGAGCCAGTAGTAGAGACTCCAATGGTAGAAGAATCTACAGGTTCATTTTATGTAGGTTTAGGCTATTCCTATATGAATTTGGATCCGGATAATAATGCCGAGGCAGATGGCGACGCAGTACTTTTACTGGCAGGGTACAACTTTAACCAATATATCGGTGTAGAAGGTAGATACTCTGGACTTACCGATTGTCTTGAAAACACTGCCATCTATCTTAAACCTATGTATCCAATAGGCGGAATTACACTTTACGGATTGCTTGGGTACGGGCAAGTGGATTATGATGGTGCACAAAGCCTATCTGAATCTGGTTTTCAGTGGGGGCTAGGTGCCAGCTATGAAGTGCTTGAGAATATAGGTGTCTTCGTAGATTATACAAACCTCTATGATGACACAGGATTTGATGGTGCATTGCTAAACCAAGATGTTCTGGCTGATTCTATCAATGTAGGATTTACCTATACATTCTAAAATGGAGCTAAGCCTTAAGGCTTAGCCCTATAAAACGCTTACCCATTTACCCTTTCCTGCTACAATTGAACTTACACTAAATTTCACTATAATACGTTTTCATAAAATACTTTATACTATAAATTTTGGAGCACTTTTTTGCGTTTTTCAACACTACTGATATTTTTACTATTGACACTGAATCCTCTTCATGGGGAAATACTTTCCATGGAGAACATCGCTGCCCATATCCAAAAAGGCGTCCAGACACGTATCACCGGCCAAAACAGATCTATCATCCAAGATATCTATGCCCAAACCGGGGATAAGCCTCTATGGATCGGTGATAAAAACAGGATAAGAACAAGTCATCTGATACAAGCGCTCAATGACCCTCTTTTTAACTATAAAAATAAATCATTTGATCAAAGATCCATCAAACATCTCTTTTATCAGCTTGACAATGGAGAGATCAGCCAGGCAAAACAGGCCTCTACCTATGCAAAACTTGACCTAGTACTTACCAGCTCATTTGTGCGTTTGGTAAGATTTATTGTTCAGGGTGATGTAGACTGGAACCTTGTGCAGGAGAAACTGAACAGCCTTAAAAAAAGTGATGATATCGCAGCCCGATGGGAAATGGAGCCTAAAGCATTTCCGGATCTTGACGAACTGATCTCTGCCATAGAAAATGACACTATTTATGAGTATCTGACTACGCTTCTCCCGATGGAAAAACGATACAGACAACTGGTCAAACTTCTTAACGATTATCGCAGGATGGATAAATTTCCGAAGATCAAATACAGTAATGAAACGTTGAAACTGGGTGACCGTTCCAGTCGTGTTGAAGAGATAAAGAAACGACTGCAGATCACTGGAGATTACCCTAAAAATGCGCCTATTGACAGTAAATTTGATGAAGCACTTAAAAAGGCTGTCATGACCTACCAAAAGCGTTATTTGATCAAAGTAAGCGGTATCGTGGACAGAACAACGACCTACTATCTTAATCTTCCTGCAAAAAGTAATATACAGGCCATTATTACCAATTTGGATAAAACGAAACTCTATCCGAAACAATTTGAAGATGAGTATATCGAAGTGAATATCCCTGATTTTAATCTTCGGTACTACAAAGACCATGAAATGATCATGAAAAAAGGTATCGTAGTAGGGCGTATAGACAGACCGACACCCCTTTTCTCCAATGCCATACGTTATATGGTACTCAACCCCACATGGACCATTACCGATAATCTGGTAAAACGGGATCTGATCCCTGTACTTAGAGAAAATCCTATGTATCTGGAAGAGAACAATATTCATGCATTTCAGGGTAAAAAAGAGATACAGGTCACACCAGAGATGCTCGACCCTTATGAAAAAAGTGAAGAACGTGTACCTTACCGTTTTGTACAGTTCCCGGGTGACAATAATGCTCTGGGAAGAGTGAAGTTCATGTTCCCCAACAAATACGATGTATATCTGCATGATACGGATAATAAATCACTGCTTTCACGACGTTATAAGATCTATAGTTCGGGCTGTATGCGTCTGGAGAAACCTTTTGATCTTGTATCCTTATTGCTCGAACACGTAAGAAAGAGTTATTCACAGAGTGAGATCGAGGAAATACTTGAAAGTAACAAACCAACGACTATCGGACTCAAACAAACTGTACCTATACATATGGTTTATTTTACGGTGTATGAAGAGGATGGGTTGGCTTATTTTAAAAATGATATCTATCTCTATGATAAGATCATTGAAGAATCAGTCGTGGGCAATAAAAAGTCTACATTTACAGTACCTAAAAAACGTATGATCTCTGTAAAGAAAAACGCAAAACCGCTTTCTAACTAGATTTCTTTCGCAGTTTTACCCTTTGGAGATGCGTCAAGGCGATAGCCATGGCATCAGTGATATCCAAAGGCTTTATCTCCTTTTTGATACCAAAGAGTCTTTTTACCATAAAGGCAACCTGTTCCTTATCTGCTTTTCCGTTGCCTGTGACCGCTTTTTTGACCTGTAACGGGGTATATTCATAGAAATAACCTATCTCTTGCAGTATCTTTAATGAGAGGGCCCCCCTGAACTGTGCAAGCTTTAGAACCGACTTGGGATTATAGGCAAAAAAGATATCTTCAATGGCCACTTCATCTACTTTATGCGCCTTTAAAATGATGTCTATTCCCTCTGCAAGCTCGACGATCTGTTCCTGTAACTCTTTTGCTTTGATTTTCAGTAAGCCTGCTTCAACAAGTGAAAAACTTTTCCCGTCCCAAAATATGATACAGTACCCTAAATTACGGCTTCCGGGGTCTATTCCTAAAATATTCATTCACACCTTTGTTCACATAGTGAATAAAATTATTCAACTCTGTTTAATAACGCTATTTTAGCTTAAATTGGCTAAAATGTTGTAAGTTATTCACATTGAGAATTTTAACTCTCAAAAACCGTGAAAATTTATTCACACATTTAAAAATATCAAAGGCATGAACGGATGAATATAGGACAAAAAGTACTTTTTGAACTGAAAAAAGAGATCACAGAAGTAGAATATGAACGATATATTAAAAACCTTACCTATGATACCAAACGTTCCCGAAGTAATATTGCCTATTTTAATGCTCCCAATATGATCGTTGCAAAATGGATCAAAAGTAAATATACGGATAAACTGATGCATCTTTTTGAATTGCAGAACGAAATAAAACCGGAAATAGAGATCACCGTAGGTAAACAAAAAGATCAACATGCTGCACCCGCTGCAAAACATACCAGCGAAAAAAGTCATTCGAAAAGTACCTATCTCAATCCCTCTTTGACCTTTGATAGTTTTATTGTAGGAGACTCCAACCAATTTGCCTATACGACTGCAAAATCCGTCGCAGAAAAGCCCGGTAAACTCTATAACCCTCTTTTCCTCTACGGTGGTGTAGGACTGGGTAAGACCCATCTTCTCCAAGCCATAGGTAATTATCATATAGATCTGGGTAAAACGGTCATCTATACGACACTGGAACAATTCATGAACTCTTTTACTTCACATCTGCGTTCACAGACTATGGACAGATTTAGAGACAAGTTCAGAGAGTGTGACCTTCTGCTTATCGATGATATACAGTTCCTAAGCAGAAAAGAACAGACCCAAGAAGAGTTTTTTCACACGTTTAATGAACTCTATAACAATAATAAACAGATCGTGATCACTTCAGACAGACAACCCAATAAGATCGCCGGACTTGTCGACAGACTGCGAACCCGTTTTGAAATGGGACTTATGGCAGATATACAACCACCTGGACTGGAGACCAAAATTGCCATCATTCAAAAAAAATGTGAACTTGACGGTATCACACTTGATAATGAGATCGTCAATTACATCGCTACACATATGGGTGACAATATACGTGAGATTGAAGGGACCATTATTAAACTGAACGCGCTGTCGTCTATGCTGAACCAGGAAATTACCCTTGATTTCGCACAAAACGCCATCAAAGATCAGCTCAAAGAGAAAAAAGAGAATATTACGATCGATGAAATCGTAAAGATCATTTCAAAAGAGCTCAATATCAAACCTTCTGATATGAAATCGAAAAAACGTACCAAAAATGTGGTCAATGCAAGAAGAATTGCGATCTATTTGGCCAGAAATCTTACACCGAACTCTATGCCTCAGATTGCTGTATATTTTGGAATGAAAGACCATACAGCCATATCACATGCGATGAAAAAAATCAACGAGATCATAGAAAGTGATGAAAATTTTAAAGTCATTTTGGAGGAGCTCTCAAACAAAGTAAATACACATACGCAAAGTGAGCCGCTCTAAACAATATTTCATCATAGAAAACTTGAATAAAAAAAAGATATAATTTTAAAAGTGAATAAATGTGAATGTTTAAAAAAAGTTTGACATTCGCTTAAACAACGGTCACACAAGCAATAAAGTAGTTTTTCACATATTCATGTCACACTACTACTATCTACTACTTTTATTAAAAATAAGGAGAGTCAATGAAGATAAGAGCACAAAAACAAATTATAGAATCTATACTCATTAATTTACAGCCTTTTTTAGAAAAAAAAGATGCAAGTCAAATTACTTCACATATATTGTTTGCCACACAAGACAATAAATGTATTGTTAAGGCTACAGATTCTGAAATAGGTTTACAGATTGTTACTGATAATATTAGTATAGAAGCAGAAGGATCATTTACTGCACACGGTAAAAAACTTCTGGATATTATTCGTATACTTAAAGATGATGATATTACTTTAGAAATCTTAGACAATACACTGATTATCAAACAAAAACATTCTAAATTTAAACTTCCTACATTTGATGCCAACTCTTATCCGTTATTCCCAACTATAAATGATAAACCTCAAATTTCTCTGGATTCTCTCAATTTGATTCAAAATCTTAAAAAGATCTCTCCTGCAATTGATACAAACAATCCAAAATTTGAACTCAATGGTGCTTTGATCAATATAAAAAATGACGGTACGGATTTGGTAGGTACGGATACCAGAAGATTGGCCATTGCTACCATTCCAGGTACTAATACTGAAACGCTCTCTTTAATTGTGCCTAAAAAAGCTATTTTAGAAATTCAAAAACTTTTTTTAGATCAAATCGATATCTTCTTTGATGAAACCAATCTTATTATTTCAAATGAAAATTACTATTTCTATACAAGATTGATCAATGGAAAATTCCCGGATTATCAACGTATCATCCCGGCTACGACCAAGCACCAGATCACACTTCCAAAAAAAGAGATGGTCGATGCGATCAAAATGATCACTACGATCTCACAAGAGATAAAAATGACACTTTTATCTGATACCATTATTTTTAATTCATTGAGTGCCGATAATGTAGAAGCAAAAACAGAATTGGAACTCAACACTGGTTTAAACGATAAATTTGAACTTTCATTCAACAGTAAATATATCTTGGACTTTATCTCACAAGTCAATAAAAATGAGTTTACTATTGAATTCAATGAACCGTCACTGCCGTTTATCGTCAAAGACGATAATTTTATTACAATCATCATGCCGATCGTGGCATAAAAGGAAAAGCGTTATATGAGTGAAAATAAAACAAAATATATTTTTGTTACGGGTGGTGTACTTTCATCTTTGGGAAAAGGTATTACTGCTGCAAGTATAGGTACATTATTGAAACATACAGGACAACGTGTAGGCGTATTGAAACTCGATCCCTATATCAATGTGGATCCTGGTACCATGTCACCTTTGGAACACGGTGAAGTCTTTGTGACCAAAGATGGTGCAGAAACAGATCTTGACCTGGGTCATTATGAACGATTTTTAGATACATCGTTGACACAGAACAATAACTTTACCACAGGTCTTGTCTATAAAACAGTGATTGAAAATGAACGTAAAGGTAAGTATCTCGGTAAAACGATCCAAGTGGTTCCCCATATTGTCAATGAGATTAAAGATCGTATCGTCAAGGCAGGTGAAAACAAAGATATTCTCATCGTGGAACTGGGTGGTACGACGGGTGATATCGAAGGTTTACCGTTTTTGGAGACGATCAGACAAATGAAACATGAATTTGGTAAAAGTCAGGTGATGAACATCCATGTCACGCTTTTACCTTATATCAAAGCTGCCGGAGAACTGAAAACAAAACCGACACAGCACTCTGTACAGGAACTTAGACGCATAGGTATTGCACCGCACATGCTCGTGCTTCGTGCTGAAGTACCTGTTTCAACTGAAATTAAACGTAAAATAGCCTACTCTTGTGATGTAGATGAGGATTCAGTGATCGTTGCTGCGGATGCACCTACGATTTATCAGGTACCTTTGAATTTTTTGGATCAGGATATACTGACACCTATCTGTAAACAGTTGGATCTTGAAAACTGTAACCCCAACATGGATAAATGGAGAGATCTGGTACACAAGATCATCCTGCCTAGTGACAGTTTGAAGATCGCATTCGTAGGTAAATATCTGGATCTTAAAGAGTCTTACAAATCTTTAACCGAAGCCCTCATTCATGCAGGTGCTCATCTTGATACGAAAGTAGAGATCAAATGGGTGGACAGTGAGAAAATTGAAGATGACGGTGTCCAAAAATATTTGAGTGACTGTGACGGTATTTTGGTCGCGGGCGGTTTTGGCGGACGCGGTGTGGAAGGTAAGATCCAGGCCATCCAGTATGCAAGAGAAAATAAAGTACCGTTTTTAGGTATCTGTCTTGGAATGCAACTGGCTATGATAGAATTTGCCAGACATGTCCTCGGTATAAAAGATGCAACTTCAGTGGAATTTGATGAAAATACCCCAAACCCTATTATCTATCTTATCGATGAATTCATAGATGCGAGCGGTTCAAAACAGGTAAGAACGACCACATCTCCTATGGGTGGGACCATGCGTCTTGGTGAATATGAATGTGAGACGAAAGAGGGTTCAAATCTTAGAGCCGCCTATGATTCTAAAATCATTTATGAAAGACATAGACACCGCTATGAGGCAAATCCTAAATATAGAGAAGCATTAGAAGCAAAAGGTATGGAGATCACAGGTGAATCTGACGGATTGATAGAAGCGGTAGAGGTGAAAGATCATCCTTGGTTCCTGGGTGTGCAGTTCCATCCGGAATTTACTTCCAGGCTTCAAAATGCCAATCCATCTATTCTGGCTTTTGTGACTGCAGCCATGCAACATAAAAAATAGATGGTCCGGGACTTAACGCTTACAAAATTAGAAACACTTTTAAACATGCGCTTTGAAGAGGGTTTCCTCTCTTTGCGGGACCTTCCCCAACCCTCCCTGTTTAAAGATATGGACAGAGCGACTGAACGTATCGTTTCTGCCATTCAAAACAGAGAAAAAATAACCATTATCGGCGACTATGATGTAGATGGTGTCACTTCTACGACTTTGATGAAGCTTTTTTTCGATGAAATCGAGTATCCTGTAGAGTGGATCATACCTAACCGTTTTAGAGACGGGTATGGGCTCTCTGCCAATATCATACCTCGTATCGTTGGCACGGATCTGGCATTGACAGTGGATAACGGCATCTCTGCTGTGTATGCAGCCAAACTATGTAAAGAAGAGGGCATAGATCTCATTATTACAGATCACCACCTGTTGGCACCCGAAGTGCCCGAAGCCTATGCGATCATCAATCAAAAACAAGGATCATGTACCTTCCCTTATGAAGATGTGTGCGGTGCCCAAATTGCGTGGTATCTTATTGCTTCACTCAAAAATGCGCTCAATATCAAAATTGATATGATGGCCTATATGGAATTGGTCTCTATCGCTATTATTGCAGATATGATGCCGCTAAAACATATTAACCGGGCGATGGTCCTTTCGGGGATACAAGCACTCAATAAGAGTCAACGCCCTGCCATCAGAGCTTTTCTCGAACACAGTCAAAAAGAGACGATCACATCTGAAGATATAGGATTTTTTCTTGCACCTTTACTGAACAGCGCTGGACGGATGGATGATGCTTCTTACGCCGTGGCTTTTTTAACTTCGACCAATATCTATGATGCCAGAGTAAGACTCGAACGGCTCATAGCATTTAATACGCTTAGAAAAACTACGGAACATACCATTACACAAAAAGCCATGGCACAAGTTGAACATGATGATGAAGTGGCCATTGTAGTCGGTGATTCGTGGCATGAAGGGGTGGTAGGTATCGTAGCTGCAAGGGTGGCACGGGCATGCGAAAAACCTTGCATCATACTTACCCAAAATGAAGAGGGCTTACTCAAGGGGAGTGGTAGAAGTTTTGGCACATGTGATCTCTTTGCCATCGTTAACAGTGCTAGAATGCATCTTGAGAAGTTCGGAGGGCATCAGGCAGCCATCGGGCTCTCTTTAAAAGAAGAGAGTTTAGAATCCTTCAGAGCGGAAGTAGAGAAGAACTTTACTGAAGGAGGTTATCTCAAAGAGGAGATGGATCCAGAAATAGTTGGAAACTTGCATTTTGCTGCTATCTCTTTTGAGTTGACATCCCTCATGAAAAAGTATGAACCTTACGGACAGGGAAATACTACACCAAAGTTTATCAGCACCAATGTGGAGATCCTTCAGGCAGACACTATGGGTAAAGAGGGAGAACACTTACGTTTTTCTTTTGCTCAGGACGGTATCGTGATGCAGGGTGTGAAATTCAAGACACGGGAAGTCTTTGAAACAGGTTCCCAGGCAGATATCGTCTACACAGTCACTGAAAATCATTTTAGGGGAAAAGTGACTTTGCAGCTGATGGTTGATAAGGTTCATATCTGTCATTGAGTCTTTTTTACTTGTAAAATTTTTTTGATTTTAAACAGGGCAATAACAAAAATCACAGTTAAATATCCGTATTGTGAGACAGATAGGGATTTTTGTGCCATGACGAAATGGATCGTGGTCAGAACAAGAACGATATAGAGCACTTTATGGTATTTACCGTATTTCCTGAAAAGTCGTTTTGTCGAAGTCGCTGCCATGAACAATAAAAGTAAAAAAGAGATCATACCAAGATAGATAAAAGGTTTGTCGAGCGTCTCTTTAAAGGCAAAAAGAAGGTTTCCATCCATATCTAAAATAAAAAAATTACACAGATGCAAAAAAGCATAAAAAAAACCAAACAGACCTATCATTCTTCTGTATCTGATAAGTTTTTTGAACCATAAAGAGAGGGTTGTGGTAAAGAATAACAGTGTAATGGCTGTAGCCCCTGTAATTGTATAGATATATTTTATGGGATCAATGGCCGTTTGAAAAATGAAAAGCTCTAATACCAGATAGATAAAAGGTATTAGCAAAAGCACAAAGATGAGACCTCTTATCATATCTCTTTTCTCAGATCCATATCTTTATACATGTAGCCCACTTCTTTTTCATACCCATTGAAGAGCAGGGTTCTTTGTTTCACAAATTTACCCAGTACACGTTCTGTTTTTTGTGACCATCTTGGGTGGTCAACCTCAGGATTGACATTGGCATAGAATCCGAACTCTCTTGGGTTTTCTTTCTGCCAGGTATTGAGGGGTTGTTTCTCTATCAATGAGATCCTGTCTATGGATTTAATGGATTTAAAACCGTATTTCCAGGGTACGACCAAACGGATAGGTGCACCATTTTGGTTTTCTAAGGTTTTACCGTAAAGACCAACGGCCAAAAGGGTCAAAGGGTGCATTGCCTCATCCATTCTTAATCCTTCGGTATAAGGATACGTGATCGTAGCAAAGAGACCTCTTTTTTGATCAGGAAACATTGCTTCATCGTATTTTGTCCAAAATTGAACATATTTTGCACGTTTCAAAGGCTTGACATCTTGTATGAGCTTTCGTAGTTCAAATCCTACCCACGGTACGACCATTGCCCACCCCTCAACGCATCTAAATCTGTAGATCCTCTCTTCCAAAGGATATCTCTTCGTAAGTTCCTTCACATCCAAAGTAAGCGGTTTTTCGACCAGTCCATCTATGGTGATCTTCCATCCTTCCGTGTTCATCTGTTTGGCTAAAGCTTTAACTCCTTTTTTACTGGTGGTAAATTCATAAAAATTGTTATAAGATGTGATCTCTTTAAAACTATTCAATTCCAAATGATCTCTATTTGGATCTTTTTTAAATATAAGGTCAGGGAGGGGAAGATCCTCTTTTGCCATAAGTTCGATCAGTGCGGATGAAGCTATCATGGAAGCAGCCCCCAGCTTTAGAAAACTTCTTCTTTGATTGAAAAGTAATTCCGGTGTGATATCTTTATGGCTGATCTGCATCATCATCCTTTCTTGCGCATCAACTAAACTCTACTATATATTTTTAGTGTGCACTTTGTGTAGATTCAAAGAAGAGATGCCTAAAAAAGTGAATGGTATGCGTGGAGCGTACTGTATGATAGGATGGGATTTAAAGTTGATGGGTTGTGTGAGAAGAGAGACACCAGAGGAAATACTCTGGTGTTAATATATGTTTATATAGGTAAAACCCTGATGTTTTCGTCCAGTTTTTCTTTTAAAATGTTCTCTATGGCGAAAAGCGTACCTGTACTTGAACTTGCACAACCAGAACATGCACCTAAATAACGGATGTAAATGTCAAAGTTCACACCGTTCTCTTTGATGTCAAGGATCTCCATGTCGCCGCCATCCATCACAAGCATTTGTCTGATATTTTCATCAACTACTTTATCCACCGCTTTGATACGCTGAACGATAGTCATTTTAGCAAAATCAGCAGTAGCACCTTCATTACCGAGTGTTGCACCCGCCGCCATTTTTTCCTTTTCATACTCTTCTAACAGGTCTACAAGATAGACATCTTTTTCTTCGTGTCCGCCAGGTTTGATACATGATTTACAAAATGCACCCGCTTTGGTGTAATCTGTGATCTGTTCAACTGTGGTAAGCTCATTGAGACGGATCACCTCTTTGAGTGTAGAGAGGGTGACGCGTGCACATTCACATACGATCACTTCTTGTTCAAAGCTGTCTATATCCACACCTTTGTACTGTGCAGCAGCTTTTTTGATCACATCATAAGCCATGACCGAACAGTGCATTTTTTGCGGTGGTACTGCCGGGGTATCCGGTTCATCACGCATGGCTTTTTCCACGTCAATATTCGTGATCTTTACTGCTTCATCAACCGTCTTACCTTTACAAAGCTCAGCCATCGTGTCAGAAGAGGCGATCGCTGTACCACAACCGAAACTTTTGAATTTAGACAAAAGAATCCTGTCTGTTTCAGGATCCACTGCCCAGTAGAGTCTTACGGCATCGCCACAGCTCTCTGCACCGAAGTCAGCAACGATGAGTCTGGCACCCATTGCTTTGGCTTCTTCTTCAGTGATCTCACCCATGTTTTGCGGGTTGTTCATTAAATCTGTTACTTTATTGCTGTACTCATCCCAGATGGTACCGCCTACTAAACTATCTATACCCATAATATATCCTTTATTAAATTTTTTCTATTAATGATGATGAGCGTCTAATCCGCTCTCATGACCGGCTGGTGCATATGCGTATGAACTTGAGATTCCTCTCAGTCTTATCACGGCTGCTTTGACCACTTTGAGTGTGTAGTCCAACTCATCCTGCGTGGTGTAGCGGCTCAGTGAAAAACGGATAGCCGTATGTGCCAAATCTTCTGCTGCACCTATAGCTTCCATGACCGAGTTTGCCTCGAGGTCTTCACTCGCACAGGCAGAACCCGTACTTGCACCGATACCTGCACGGCTGAGATCCCATAACATCGATTCACCTTCGATACCTCTGAATGAAATGAGGATGGTGTTTGGTGTTCTTTTTTCTCTTGGTGTGACGACGAATGTATCTTCTATTTTGAGGAGTTCATCTTCAAAATGGTCTCTCATCTTTCTGATCTCCGACATTTCATAGTCAAGCGCATCGATCGCCTGCTCCATTGCTTTACCCATACCTACGATCCCAGGTACATTAAGCGTACCTGAACGGTATCCACCCATTTGTGAACCGCCATGAAGCAGCGGCATAAGCTCTTTGCCTTTTTTCATATAGAGGGCACCTACGCCTTTAGGTCCATGGAACTTATGCGCCGAGAATGTAAGGTAGTCTACATTGAATGACTGTACATCTACAGGTATTTTTCCTATAGCCTGTACGGCATCCGTATGAAAAGGTACATTGTGTTTTTTACAGATAGCACCTATCTCTTCTACCGGGAAGATAGCACCAGTTTCGTTGTTCGCCCACATGACCGATACAAGTGCCGTTTTATCCGTAATGCTCTCTTCTACACTCTGGGCTTCTATGAGTCCTTCACTGTTGATAGGAAGATACGTGACCTTGCATCCCATGTTCTCTAAAAATCTTGCAGTGGCAATGACAGAAGGGTGTTCCACTTCAGAGACGATAATGTGGTTCTTTTTACCTGTCAATATCTGATCGAAATAGATACTTTTGAGTACCCAGTTGTTACTCTCAGTTGCACAAGAAGTGATGATAACAGAATCCTCTCTAGGAGAATTGATACCTGCATAGATCCTTTCCATACCGGCTTTGATACCAGGGTGTGTGTCACTTGCAAATATATGTAACGAGTTTGGATTACCGTACTTTTGTACAAAATAAGGTTCCATCTCAGCGAAGACCTGGGGGTCAACGATCGTTGTTGCATTATTGTCTAAATAGACCTTCATTCGTTTCTCCTTTGAATGGAACACATCCATTCAATTTTATTTGTAATGATATTCATTTTAATTAAGACTATTTTAGTCCTAATTAGTTTTACGCATGATACGCTGTTATTCTTAAATTAAGATAAATTTTAAATTAAAGAGGAGCGTTTTACTCTGATTTATAGGGTTTTTAGTTGAGCTCTATCAGCGTAGTTTGAAAGGTAGCGTATATATGATAGCATGTATCTGTCAGTGATAAGACCCAAATACGGACAATGTCCGTTTGGTTTAAAAATTTGAAGGGGTGGGTGTATTGATAAGATTATAAAATTCATTTCTGGTACGTTCATCACTTTTAAAGAGGCCTCGCAACGCAGAACTGACTGTGGTGGAATTGATCTTTTGCACTCCTCTCATCTCCATGCACATATGGCGTGCATGTACGACTACGGCAACCCCTTTAGGTTTGATCGTCTCAGAAATAGCATCCGCGATCTGTTCGGTCATCTGCTCTTGTATCTGCAGACGTCTGGCATAGACATTGACGATGCGGGGTATTTTTGAGAGACCCACTACTTTGCCATCAGGTATGTATGCTACATGGGCACGTCCTATAATAGGAAGCATGTGATGTTCACACATGGAGTAAAATTCTATATCACGTACCAGTACCATCTCATCATTGCTTGTACTGAACAGTGCTTGATTCAGTATCTCCTTGGGGTCTTGTTGATACCCTTCTGTAAGGAACTGGAGTGCTTTGGCAACACGGCTGGGTGTTTTAAGTAAGCCTTCACGTGTAGGGTCTTCTCCCAAAAGTTCAAGGACTTTGGTCACAGCCTGTTCAAATTCTTCTTCTTTATTCATCATTATGCCTAATCAGATATTTTTCACATTGTAGCTAAAAACAATTTAACAATCTTCTATTATCCATCGGAATGCTTTTGAACAAAGCTCAAAAACTATTTTGTCACTGTGACTACTTACGATTCGGCATTTAGTGCCTCACTTGCACTGCAATTTAGTTGCTTGTCAGCAGTAAGGCTCATACGGCTAGTCGTATTTTAGAAAACTGTTATATAGATTGACTATTTTCTCATCTACTTTGGAGATCGCGAGTTTTTGTATCTCATCTTCACTAAAATAGTCAGTTTGTTCAGGAGCATTCTCATAATAGAGATAGACTTTACAGTTGAGCTTAAAGTGCGTATAGGCATGGGTGACTTCTCCCAGATACTCAGAGGCACACTCCGGGATCTCCACAGATTCAAAGCCCCAGAGACCATGCAGGAACTTGCCTTCTCTTTGTGTCAGTGAGAGTTTACCCTCATAGATACGGACAAGAATGTTTTGTTCTCTGGTCGGTACCACACGTTTCTTTTTTGCAGGATAGCGTTCGGGGTCTTCTTTTCCTTTACAGATGTCGCTAAGAGGACAGGCCCCACATTTTGGGTTTCTGGGCAGACAGACCGTTGCCCCTATATCCATCATTGCCTGGTTGTAGTCAAAGGGATTGACTTTGTCTACCAGGTCATAAGCGATCTCCCAGAGTCTTTTCTCAGTGGGTGTGATGAGCCTGTGCAGACGGCAAAGTATACGTTTTACGTTGGCTTCCATGATAGGAACAGGCTGGTTAAAGGCAAAGGCAGCAAGAGCATGGGCTGTATTTTTGCCGATACCTGGAAGTTTGATGAGCTCCTCTATATTGCTTGGCAGAGTCTCTACAAGTGTGGCGGTCCTGTGTAAATTTTTGGCACGATTGTAGTATCCAAGCCCTTCCCACATTTTCAATACATCATCCAGAGGTGCTTCAGCCAGATTTTTAAGCGTAGGAAAACGTTCAATAAATGGGATGTAGTATCTCTCCAATACGGTTTTGACCTGTGTCTGCTGAAGCATCACTTCCGAGAGGTAGATATAATACGCTTCATCTGTATTACGCCAGGGCAGGTCCAATCGTCCGTTTTCTAGGTACCAGTCTTGGATGGTTTGGTGGGTTTTTCTATACATGGATGGGATTATAGCATGTGTTGCTTGCACGCTCAGCATCAAGATGAAGAAAATCATATCTAAGAGCATACAAGCAAAAATTTTTATGAAGTAGCGTTTATTTTATGGTTAACCACATATTAATACAACTTTTATTACCATAAGAGATTCTATTGAACACGATAAGGAAGACGTATGAAATTAAAGAAAATGATACTGGCATTTTTGATGCTTGTTGGACTGGCAAAGGCGGATGTGCATTCCAACACGACAGAGACAAAGTTAACTGCAGAACTTTGGGGAAATGAAGGGAATCAAGGAGCCCAGTTGGATGCGTTGATCAAAAAGATCAATACCATTGGTTATTCTGTGGTACAAGCTAACAGAAATATAGAGGTGCATTGGCAAAATATGTTCAATGAGAAGACACTGGAGATGATCTCTTTCTATGGTCTTGTAAATATAGAGGCATTGAGACCGCTTTTGCTTGAAAACCCGGATTTTGGCGCCTATGCCCCTTTTAACTTCTTTGGATACAAAACACTTGATAAAGAGGATAACAACACCTGGTATGGACACCTTGCTCCGGATACTATGCTGGATATCATCGGTGAGAAAGATGCAGAGACAAGAAAAGCATTTACAGATATGGTAGGTTCTTTTGATGCACTGGTGGAAAAAGAGATGAAGCCTACAAAAACCAAAAGATTTGAACATACGAAGCCACTACCGAAAATCGGATTGACAAGAATGGTGAAAAAGTTTGAAAGAACAGATGATATGGAAACATTTGTTGAAGATTTTGTCATGGACCATGACGGACGTTTCTCTCAACATCATTTTGTCATTGCCGGATTCATTGATTTTAAATTTGAATATGCAGATATGGAACTGGCATTTGACAAATACGATGCGTACTGGGTCTCTATGCTTTGTCACTTTGAATTCTCAAATGCTATTTTTAACAGGGGTATGCCTCAAGCAGGTATGTTCGCACCATGTTCAGTCTATTTCTATGTGCCTAAAGGAACCAATGAACTTCACGTAGGATATGCAAGCGTAGATAACTGGATCAATGCACTCGACTTTAAAGACCAAAAACGTATTGACCACATGAGGGCGATCGATGCAGAAGTAGTTGAAACTTTCAAAGAGATGGGCTTTGAAGTGGTAACCCTTGGTAAAGACTAGCGGTTGCAAGCAACAAGTCAGATCAAGCAACAAGTTAAATTAAAGAGAATGAAAAGGATATAGATGAAATTTACCAAAATGGCATGGGCGTTCTTATGGGTATTTGTGGGGGTACAGGCAAGTGCGCAAGGAACTAAACTCGATATCAGTGCACCTGCACCGGAAGTGTTAAGCACGTATTATGCCGCCAAAGCACAGGGTGCGGATGAGGTAGTGTCAAAGCTGAAAGCCAACGGTTTTTCTGTTTTGGCTACGACTACGCCGATCAAAGGTGCAACGGTGATCACGGTGACCAATGAAGAGCTCAAAGCTACAAACACCTGGCTGGCAACACTCAATGTGCTTGTAAATGAAAAAGAAGTACGTGTACAGAATCCATCCTACTTTGGTGCTGCATACCTTCAGGACAAGTATACTTATGGTCAGTTTGCCGGAACATTGAAGTCTCTTCAAAAAGCACTGGGCGACCTTTATACGGTAGAAGATGAGTTTAAGCTTTCGAAACTTCCCCATTACCAGTTTATGATGGGTATGGCCCATGTTGAAGATACGATCGAAGTAGCTGAGGGTGAAGAACTGGAAACAAAGCTCAACGGGAATAAATATGTAGCTTACAGCCTTAAACTTCCTGATGGTTCAACATTGGTCGGACACAACCTAAGAAGCAGAACCAATAACTTTCTGCTTAAGATCGATGCGGCGCATAATGCACATATATTGCCGTACAGAAGTATGATCAAAGAGGGCAAAGCGGTGATGCTGGACCCTAAATATTATTTGGCGGTCTCTCTGCCTCTTTTAAGTATGACAGAGTTTATGAGAATAGCTTCTGCCCCGGGCAATATAGAAAAAGATATCAAAAGAACCTATAGATAATATGACTTTTTGGCTCTTCAGCGTTGTGCTGGAGAGCTGTTTTATCAACCCCTTTTTTCCCCTATGATTTTAATGCTTATTGGTATTTCAACATTATTTCGATAAAATCACGTAATTATATATAAAGGAATGTAGTGAAAGTTACAGTAAATAAAGTAGACGACGCAAATATTATCGTTAGCGGTACTATAGAAAACAGTGCTGTTGAAGAGAACATTAACAAGATGGCTGTTCAAGCTGGTAAAGAAATGAAAGTAGATGGATTCAGAAAAGGTAAAGTACCTGCACACGTAGTGAAAAAGCTGCATGGGGACAAACTTGCTCAGGATGCCGAAGGTGAAGTACTCAGAGAGCTTATTGATGCGGGTATGAAAGAAGCGGACATCAACCCTGCCGATATGATCGGCCAGCCTACCTTTAAAAAGTATGACAAAACAGATGCCGGTATCGATGTTGAGGTAGAGATCTCTACCAGACCGGTATTTGAAGCAGAAGGTCATATGGATGTGCTTCCAGCCTTTGAAAAACCAACGGCATCAGACAAGGCTGTTGAAGAAAAATTGAATGAGATCGCAGCACAGCAAGCGCCTTATGAAAAGATCAAAAGAAAACGTATGGTAAAAGACGGTGACATGGTAGTGATCGACTTTGAAGGTTTTGTTGACGGTGTAGCATTTGACGGTGGTAAGGCTGAGAAATTCAGCCTTAAGATCGGGTCTGGACAATTCATCCCAGGATTCGAAGAGCAGATCATCGGTATGAAATATGATGAAGAGAAAACGATCACAGTGACTTTCCCTGAAGAGTATCAATCATCTGACCTTGCAGGTAAAGAAGCAGAATTCAAAGTAAAACTTCACGAAATTCAAGAGCAGGTGCCTGCAGAGCTTAATGATGAGCTTGCACAAAAACTGCTTCAAGGTGAAGAGAATGCAACACTTGAAATGCTGACTGACAGAGTGAGAACACAGATCGAATCAACAGAGATCTCAAAACTCTATAATGAAGATCTTAAACCGAAATTGGTTGAAGCATTGGTAGAGAAGTTTGACTTTGCACTGCCGAACAATATCGTTGAACAGGAGATCGATGCAAAGGTCAATGGAAGAGCCAGAGAAATGAGCGAAGAGGAGTTGAACTCTTATAAAGAGAATCCAGAAAAAGTTGAAGCACTTCGTGAGGAAGTAAGAGCGGATGCAGTCGCATCTGTGAAAGCGACATTTATTGTAGATGCACTGGCTAAAAAAGAAGGTGTATCTGTAGATGACCAAGAAGTATCACAGGCTATTTACTATGAAGCGATGATGAGCGGCCAAGATCCACAACAAGTGATCAAATACTACCAGGAAAACAATCTTCTCCCTGCTGTGAAAATGGGTATGATCGAAGACAAACTCTTTGGTAAGATGTTAGGTTTAGACAAGTAATACAGGCAGATAAATAGCAACATATGTTGCTATTTGCTCTGTTAACCTATAGAGTGTATAGTTGAGTGGATAAAAAATCTATTTAACTATATATTATTAAAGGAAAAAGATGAGTTATATTCCATACGTTGTAGAACAGACCGGTAGAGGTGAAAGATCCTACGATATCTATTCACGGTTACTTAAAGACCGTATCATTATGCTAAGCGGAGAGGTCAATGATCAAGTGGCTTCCACTGTGGTGGCACAACTTCTTTTTCTTGAAGCACAGGATCCGGATAAAGATATTTATTTGTACATTAACTCTCCAGGGGGTGTGATCACTTCCGGACTTTCAATGTTCGATACAATGAACTACATCAAGCCGGACATTGTCACGATCTGTATCGGCCAGGCGGCATCTATGGGTGCTTTCTTGCTTTCCTCCGGGACAAAGGGTAAACGCTATGCGCTGCCGCATGCACGTATTATGATCCACCAGCCTTCAGGCGGTGCACAAGGACAGTCAACAGATATCCAGATACAGGCACAAGAGATACAAAGACTCAAAGACACACTCAACGAGATCTTGGCAGAGCAGACTGGTAAAACAACCAAACGTATTGAAAAAGATACGGAGAGAGACAACTTTATGTCAGCCAGAGAAGCATTGGAATACGGGCTTATAGACAAAGTACTCACAAAAAGTTTTACCTAATAGAGACAGTGTATGGTTAGAGAAATAGTAGTATATCCGGATAAAAGGCTCAAACTTGTCTCAAAAGAGGTAGAGTCTTTTAATGGTGCATTACATGATCTTCTGGATGACATGTATGATACGATGCGTGCCCGTAACGGGGTAGGCCTCGCAGCCATTCAGGTCGGTGTGGATATACGGGCACTGATCATCAACGTTCCTTTAGAGGGTGCAGACGGAGAACATGACCAGCCTAAAGAGAATACACTGGAGATGATCAATCCTGTGATCCTTGAAAAAGACGGTTCAGAAAAATTTCAGGAAGGATGCCTCTCTGTACCGGGTATCTATGAAGAAGTTGAGCGTGCAAAACATGTGAAAGTAGCATATCTTGACAGAAATGGTACGAAGCATGTGATAGAAGATGATGATTTTCTTGCGATCGCCATACAACATGAGATAGATCATTTGGATGGCAAAGTATTTATTGAAAAACTCTCTTATATGAAAAGAAAGAAATTCGAAAAAGAGTGGAGACGAAGACTCAAAGAGGCGTAAGCCAAGACCAGAGTATCTGTGCCTCTCTTTTACACTCCCTGCATGATCATCGCATCTGCCACACGTTGAAACCCTAAGATATTCGCAGCAGAGATAAGATCCATGTCGAGATCATACTCATCGCATGTTTGCTTGAGGTCACTGTAGATATTTGACATAATATCTTGCAATCTTTGATCTACTTTTTCAAAGGAAAGATAATTAAGTGAACTGTTTTGGCTCATCTCCAAGACAGAGACAGCCACACCGCCGGCATTGGCTGCTTTGGCTGGGCCAAAAAGAATGTTGTGCTTCTCAAAAAGTGCGATAGCTTCAGGTGTTGTAGGCATATTTGCACCTTCTGAAACGATCTTTACATCATTCTCTATGAGTAATCTTGCAGAACTTTCACCCAATTCATTTTGTGTAGCACAGGGAAATGCTGCAAAACATGGGATGTTCCATACAAAACTACTCCCCTCCGTATAGCTTTCTCTTTTCACATACGTGGCTTTTTTTCTCTCCAATGCATAATATTCCAGTGAAGCCCTTCTCTCCAGCTTTATTTTTTTTAAAAGTTCCAGATCTATACCGTTACTATCATGGATAGCACCCTTGGAATCCGAACAAGTGACGGGAATGGCACCGATCTCATACAGTTTTTCTATCGCATGGATAGCAACATTACCGCTGCCGCTGATCGTACAGATCTTTCCTTTGAGTGTTTCTCCCATATCCTCCAGAAGGGTCTGTGTGAAATAGATCAGTCCATAGCCTGTTGCCTCGGTGCGTCCCAAACTACCGCCCAGAGAAAGGGGTTTAGATGTGATGATGCTGTCATAAGAGTTGGTGAGCTGTTTGTACTGCCCGAAAAGATAGCCCACTTCTCTGGCCCCTACACCTATGTCTCCACCCAGGATATCGATATCTGCACCGATGCTGTTATAAAAAGCAGACATAAAGGCTTGACAGAACTTCATGATCTCTTTATCGCTTTTGCCTTTAGGATCAAAATCAGCACCACCCTTTGCTCCCCCTATATGAAGCCCGGTGATCGCATTTTTAAAGATCTGCTCAAAAGCAAGGAATTTCAGGATATCGGGATTGACCGAAGGATGAAAACGTACGCCGCCTTTGTAAGGGCCTAAGGCATTGTTAAATTGAATTCTGTACCCGTTATTGACATGGATGATATTGTCATCGTCCATCCATTCTATTTTAAAGTGGATCTCTCTGTTGGGAACCATGATACGGTCTATGATATTTTGATGGAGATATTCGGGATGTTTATCTAGCAGTGGCTGTATCGTATCCAGCACTTCTTTCAATGCCTGAAAAAACATAGTATCACTTTTATAGTTACTTTTCTCCGCACGCGTCAATGCTTGCTCAATATACTCCATAGACTTCCTTTGTATGTATGTGAATCAAATTATATTACAATTTGACATATTTTTAATTATTTTTTCGAATTTAGTGCATCATAACCCTATGAATGCAAAAACCAATAGTGGTACTCCACCCCAAAAACAACAGATTCAAAGTAAACAAAAACCTAAAAAAGAGTCTATAGTGAACAGGTTGACCTGTGCGACACTTGAAGGTGTGAATGCACAGGTCATAGAAGTGGAAGCGACATTTACTAAGGGACTTCCTGGATTTACGGTGGTAGGTTTGGCCAGCAGTGATATTCAAGAAGCCAAAGAGAGAACAAAGTCTGCACTGCTTACCAATGATTTTGTTTTCCCTCCGCTGAAAATTACGATCAATTTGAGTCCTTCGGATCTAAAGAAATCAGGTACACACTTGGATCTGGCCATGGCATTGCTTATTGCTATGCATAAAACGGCAGTAGAGGAGGAGGGACTTTTTGTCTTTGGTGAACTCGGATTGGATGGAAAGGTGAAAACAAGTTCCATGCTTTTTCCGCTGGTCTTGTCCCTGAAAGAACAGGGCTTGGTCAAGCGGGCTATTGTCCCTAAAGAGTCTATTCCCTACTTGAGTCATATCTCCGGAGTAGATTTTATCGCTGTGGATTCATTGAACGAGGCGATTGAGATATTGAAGCACAAAAATTTCAAAGCCAATGTACAGGCATTTTCCTACAAATCTGAAAACTTTATACTGAAAGAGAGATCGTATTATTACGAAAAAAAGTATGAGAGTGATTTTAGTGATGTCAAAGGACAATCCATAGCCAAGAGAGCTTCGCTCATTGCGGCAGCCGGAATGCATAACTTTTTGATGGAAGGGAATCCGGGATGCGGAAAGAGCATGATAGCCAAACGTCTCAAAGATATCCTGCCTCCGCTCTTTGAAGAGGAGATACTCTCCATTGCCAAACATCAGTTTTTAGACGGTGTGACACCAAGCTTTTCAGCCCTGCGCCCTATACGGTCTCCTCACCACACTGCCACTTCTGCATCTATTTTCGGGGGAGGCTCATCTGTAGCCAAGATAGGAGAGGTAGCTCTTGCACATAAAGGGATACTCTTCTTTGATGAACTTCCCCATTTTTCCAAAGCAGTCCTTGAAGCCCTTAGAGAGCCTTTGCAGGACAGAAAAGTACATATAGCAAGGGTCAATGCCAAGATAGAATATGAAGCCGATATCATGTTCGTGGCAGCGCAAAATCCTTGTCCATGCGGGAATCTGCTCTCTAAGAGTAAAACCTGCAGGTGTTCAGAACTGGAGATCAAACGCTATCAAAACAAACTTTCCGATCCGTTTTTGGACAGGATAGATCTTTTTGTTGTGATGCAGGAAGTCAGCAGCGACGATAAAGGAGACATCAGTTCGGCCCATATGCACCAGGAGGTGCTTAAAGCATTTAAGATGCAAAAAATACGTGGACAGGAACGCCTCAATGGCAAATTGCGTGAAGAGGAGATCGAAGCGTACTGCACTGTGCATAGTGAGGCTTTAGGGATATTAGAGGGTGCCATACAGCGTTTTGCACTCTCCCACCGCTCTATTGCCTCGATCAAAAAAGTAGGGCGTACCATCGCTGATCTGAATGGACATGAGAGGATAGAGAGATCTGATATGCTTGAGGCGCTCAGTTATAGAAGAAGGAGATAGAAAAGGATCGATCCGTTCGGTATTAAAATACCGAACAAACTGCTTTAGTAATGATAAATCCACCGATAACCAGCCATGCGAACATAGCTGAAGCCGTATAGACAGGTGCGAGTCCAAGTCCTTTGAACTTCGCAAAACGTGTTCCCATACCAAGCGCGGTCATCGCCATCGTCAGTAGGAAAGTATCGATCTCATTGATAATACTTACGATATCTGTAGGTACAAGGTGAAGTGAGTTAAAGCCTGCCACACCGATAAAGTAAACCGCAAACCAAGGAATCACAAGTTTCACTTTTTCACCAGCACCACCCTCTTGTTTGGCACTATAGCTTAGGTAGATACCAAGAATGATCAGCATCGGAGCGATCATAATGACCCTGGTCATCTTAACAATCACAGCAGCATCCGCCATCTCCTTGGGTGCACCAGGTACGGAAGCAGGCACGGCAACCACCTGGGCCACTTCGTGGATCGTACCGCCTACATAGATACCAAACTCTTTTGCTGTCATATGAAGGAATCCGGCAGCAGGTTCAATGATCGCTGTGTAGAGTACAGGGTAGAGGAACATTGAGATCGTACCAAAAAGAACAACCATCGATACCGCGATGGCTGCTTTGTACTCTTCAGATTTGAGTACAGGCTCAGTAGCAAGTACAGCTGCTGCACCACATACCGATGCTCCTGAAGCAGTGAGCATAGAGGTATCTTTCTCCATACCGAAGATCTTGTGTCCTAGCCATGTACCCAGGACAAAGGTAGAAGCCAGCATGATAAGTGAAACGAGAAATCCTGCCAATCCTACATCGATGATCTCTTGGAACGTCAGTCGGAAACCATAGAATACGATCGCAAAACGAAGGATCTTTTTCCCTGAAAAAGTGATCCCCCCCTGCCATGCTTCCGGCGTCTGGTTATGTAGAGTATTGGCATAAAAAATACCTATAACGATACCGATAACAAGCGGTGAGATACCCAATGCTTGGACAGCAGGAAAATCTGAGATAAATGTTGCAGCTGCTGCAAAGATAGCAACAAATATAATACCGCTCATCGTACCCTTACGATTTTGTGGAGAAAATGGCATAAATATCCTTTAATTCAAAATTATTGATAACATTCTCAGAATTCTACTATAATTTTGATATAATTTACAAACTATTTTGTAATTAATGCTAAAAATCAATTCTAAAGAAGAGAAAAAATATGAAATTAACACTTAGACAAATGGAGATCTTCCTCAATGTTGTGGTCTCTGGACATCTGACGAATGTGGCTAAAGATATGAAGCTCAGTCAATCAGCGATCTCCATGTCCATTAAAGAATTAGAAAATATTTTGGGCCGTCCTGTGTTTGACCGGATCAATAAAAAACTGGTGCTGAATGAAGTGGGACGTGCCTTTTATAAAGAGATTGACCCTATTTTTAAAAAGCTTTCAGACATTGAGTATGAATTTAAGAATTCAGAGAACAAGGGGATGATCAGGGTAGGAGCAAGTACCACGATCGTAGACTATTTGATGCCTGCCATTATCTGCAGTTATATGAGTTCTTATCCCGATGTGAAGATCACGCTCAAAGAGGGGAATACCAAAGAGATCGCAGATATGATCAAAGAGGGGACGATCGATATAGGTTTTGTTGAAGGGCTTGTTCCGGGTTCAGAGATCGTCAAAGAGAAAATAGGGGTGGATGAACTGGTGGTTGTCACAGCAAATAAGGAGCTTTGTAAACCATGTACGATAGATGAACTGGAACAAAAAAGATGGGTCCTTAGAGAAGAGGGATCAGGTACAAGAGAGGTCTTCCTGGGGTATATTAAAGAGAAAGTGGACAATTTAAATATTTTCCTTGAACTTGGACATACGGAGTCTATTAAAAGTATTCTGATGAACGGCGAATGTCTGACCTGTATCTCTAAGATCTCGGTGAAAAATGAACTCGAGGAAGGGAAACTGTGTAAAATTCCTGTAGAAAACTTTGAGTGCAAAAGAGATTTCCTGATGATCTATCATAAGGACAAGTATCACAGTTCACTGTTTGAAAAGTTTGTCTTCTTCTCCCGAAAACTGATGATGCAGATGATAGAGGGGCAAAAAGCCTAGGTATCAACGGTTTTCAAAACGCTTAAGGGCTTGTTGATACTCTTCGGGATGGTTCAGGTTTGTAAACGGTGCATCTTCATCAAATGCTACAAAGAGGGTATGGGCAAGGTGCAGCAGATCACCCAATCTATGGTTCTCTTTTTCCAGTTGCATATAGGCCAAAGGTAGGATAGACCTTTTATAGAGTCCACAAAGAGGTTGTACACCACTGGGACTTTGTGCAACGATCGCATCGCATCCGCTTTCTTCCTGTGCCAAAAGTTTCTCTATGGTCTCTTTGTTGACAAAGGGTGCATCCACACTTAAAATAAAAACCTCTTCTGCTTTTAACGTTTCAAACACGGAGATCAGTCCTACAAGCGGAGAGCTTTCCGTATAGCTGTCCTGGATCACCCTGCAGTCAAAATCGAATTTATTCTCTTTCGCCGAGATATAGACTTCGTCGAACAGGCTACTGAGTTTAGACTGTTGAAATTCAGCCAGCGTAGGGTAGGTGGCAAAAGGCAGTAGAGCCTTGTCCTCACCCATACGGGAACTTTTCCCTCCGGCAAAGATAACGGCATAGGTCGTTTTTGTCATACGCTGACACTCTCTTTACGTTTTTGATGGATCAGCAAGACGGCAAACGCCATAAAGGTGATGAGAGACTCGACCAAGAAAAGATATGTTCCGTAGACCTGACCGGAGAGTACAGCCCCGACTGAACCCCCTAGTCCGAATGCGATACCCAGAAAAAACTGTTGTGCAAGTTTTTTCTGGGTGTAGAGTGAAAAGACATAGGTGATGGCTGCGGTATGGTAGAGTGCAAAACCGATGGCATGCAGGGATTGCGAGGCAAAGGTCAAGAGGATCGAGTCCGGAAAAAGATAGAGTATCATCCATCTGAATGCCGTGACCAGTGTAGCGAACTGCAGGATACGAAGCAGGTTCCTTTGCAGAAGAGGGCCCTGAAAATAGTACATAAAAATTTCACAGATCACGCCGAAACTCCACATCCAACTTGTCATTTCAAGTGAGACACCATGCGCGGTCTCGTAGATGGTAAAAAAGTTATAGAAACCGCCAAACCCCACTTGCATTAAAAAGATAGAAACCCAAAATGCCCAATACTGTGTAAGTGAAAATGAGGCATCTTCCTGCGGGGTAGAGTGGGAGACCGTATCATATCTAGTGAGCATAGCACCAAAAAGAAGGGTTAAAAATGCTACGGCACTTAAGTAATAGAGTGCTTCATAAGGTGAATCAAGTACTTTCCCCAGCCACAAAGCAATCCCCATAAACCCAAGAGAGCCCCATAAGCGTACTTTACCGTAAATGTCTCTTGACAGAGAAGCCAGAGCAATGGTCTCAACATAAGGAAGAGAGATCCCCATCGCAGCGCCAAAAAGAAGGTTCGCTGCAAGATAGACCCAAAAATTCTGTACGGTGGCCAAAAAAAGCAGGGTACCCACAAAGGTAAAGAACAAGGAAAATTGATAGACCTTGGGACTCAGGGAGAGGAAATGCCGAAACACAAAAGGGAGCAAAAAGCGCATGAAAGGGGCAGCTGAAAAAATGATACCTACTTCCATAGGGGTATATCCCAGGTCCAGCAACACTTTTGGCAGGAAGATGACATAGATACCGACAAGGGCAAAGTAAAAAAAGTAGTAAGCCCCTAAAAGCGGTGAAAAAAATGTATTGAGCGGTTTCATTTTTTGTTGACAACAGCCGTTGCAGACAAGAGGTCATGCAGTGTCTTATTGTCTTTCCTAAAAAACATCAGTGCCCAACCCAAAAAGGTGAACAGAGAAAGGATTGCAGCCAGATTTCTAAAGAGGATGATAAAAAACGAGGGTTTCTTTTTGGTATGTTCATCAATGAGCGTCATATTATAGGCACGATACCCGGGTGTCTGTCCCGTCTTATACATAAAAAGTGTCTGCAGGACGACCAGAGGGACGAGTATATAGATCCAGCCCACTGTTTTATGTTCAGCAAAATCCTCCCTGCCATCCATTACAAGATAAAAGACAATATACATAATAGGCATCAGCAGCATAAAAGCATCGGTCAAAAAAGCTTTGACTTTCAACCCTGCGGATGCGTATCCATTCTGGTTTGATGAAGATTTCACTTTGGGTGTCTGTGCTTGGAGCTTCCCCTGTTTGATCTCTCTAAAACGCTGTTTAGCCATTAAAAATCCCAAATCACAGCGGCATAGGGACCAGAGAAGTCCACGTTCGCATCAAACCCACTGACCAATTCATCACTCTCCAGATGAGATGCTTTATACCCGGCTTCCAGACCCAGTCCCATAGCCAGGGTATAACGGGCAGAGAGTTCATAATCATACGCGGTGATATCCCAGTAGCTGATGGCATTGGCTTCAAGCTGAAAAGAGAGATCCGTGACAGGCAGAGTAAAACGTACTTTACCGTAGAGCATCGGTATCCAGGTTGAAAAGTCTGCAACATCACTGCTTACATTGCTGCGCACACCCATATTCCCGGAGATATATCTGAGGGTAAGCCCGGCATCCGTTTCGGCCCAATTATCAAGCAATTCATAATAGAGTGTGATATCGGTCATGTCAAGTGACAGGCTGCTCTCTATCGTACTGTTATAGGTATGATCTCCCCATGTGAAGTCATTGACACTGCTGCTTCCCTCATGTGAAAGTGTGGTATATCCCAATTTGATATTGGGGATGAGAGGCAAAGGATGTTCCCAATAGGCTTTTAAAAAGGTATCTTGTGCTTCGCTGAAGCCCAGAGTCTCTTCAATGTCTGCAGCATTTCCTTTATAAGAGGCGTTGCCGTTTGGCTGATGGTTGAAAAACCCAAGAGAGATCTCTCCCCCTGCCGTATCGGCATGAAGCCTGCTGAGTGTGATCAGTAGTATGAAGGGTATGATTTTTTTTATATTCACCATGTTATTGTAATCCTTGTGTCATCGTAAAGATAGGTAGAAGCATCGCTGAGACGATGACCCCTACAACCACACCGATAAAGAGCATCATAAACGGTTCAAGCAGACTGAGAAGCAGTTTGAGTTTGTCTTCATTCTCTTCGGCATAGAGTGCAGAGGTATTGTCAAGGATCTGTGCGACTTCACTGGACTCTTCTCCCAGGGCCAAAGATTGCATAAAATTGCGTTTGAGTTTGATGCCTTTTGACATTTGAAGGGCATTGGAGAGTTTATTCCCTTCAAGCACTTTCACGGATGCTTTTTCAAACAGGTCACGCAAGCCATGATTTGCAAAGGTCGCCTTGGCAAGCTGTACGGCTTGGGCATAGGCTACACCTGAGCTGAGCATGAGTGAGAGAATGTACGAAAACCTCCCCAGTTCATGGTTTTGGATCAGCGGTCCCAGAACAGGTATCTTCAGCAGCATTGCATCAATGATACGGTGAAAGGTCTCTATTTTGGCATACGCAATTTTAAATATGAGGATCACAGAGAGGCTCACCACGATGATAGCAATATAGTGAGCGGTCAAAAAATCACTCAGCCCAAGCACAAATTGCGTGATCGGAGGAAGTTCCTGACCGGTGTCTTCAAAAATACCTGTGATCTTCGGTACCACAAAAGCGATGAGAAAAGAGGTCATTCCTATGGCAACGATAAAAATGATGGCAGGATATACCATCGCGCCTTTGACCTGTTTTTTGACCTTGTTCTGCGCAGAGAAAAAATTGCCCATGTTGGTTAGGACCTCGACCATTTTCCCCCCTTGGCCTGCAACATTGAGACTTTGAAGAAAGAACTCGGGCAGTGCATAGACCTTTTGGGTATTGAGCGCATGGTAAAGAGACTTCCCTTCATCGATCATGGTTTTCACGGAATTCAGAAAAGAGACGTATTTCTTTTCGCCTTCATGCTGGTTCTCAAGAAGCTTGACGGCAGTCAGTATGGTCATGCCTGATTTGAGATAAGAGGAGAGTTCCTTGGAAAACGTACTCAGCAGTTCTCCTGGCATTTGACGTTTGGCAAAGGCTTCAAGCGAAAACTCTTTGGTCGGTGTAAGCCCTTCATAATAGATATGTTGTGTACGCAGTTTTTGTCCTGCTTCTTCCTCAGAACTTGCCGTAACAGTACCTTTGACCTTTTTCCCTGTTTTGTCAAAACCTTTGTACTTAAAAAGCATACGCGTCTATGTCCTTGCAGTAGATTATAGGTATTATAACTTTTTTAGCTGTATCTTGCTATAGGAAAAGAGAAACGGGGTGTGACACATTATTGAAAGGCATCTAATGTAAAATGATAATATCTGGAAGAGTGTTTACCTTTGAGCATCACTTCATTGATGATGGCTGTAGGTCCTCCCTGCTCAGGCAGAGGGGTGATCCTGACCTCTTCAGGGATATATATCTCCCTACTGTTCTTTTTCAATATCTCACGGCTTTTGAGCTCGTCTATCTTGAAAGAGCCTGCCAGTATCTCATAAGCACTCTTTGTCTCTTTATGTTGCTGAAAAATAGCAGTGTCTAAGTAGAGAGAATCCTGTAAAGCGCGTTTGTTCCTTTCCGAAATGTAGACGATCTGTTCACGGTTGTCCGTATGCACTTTGAGTACAGGGACGATGGCCAGTGAGAGGATGATCACAGAGATCAGGATCTCAATAATGGTAAACGCGGGACGTAACCGTTTCAATAGAACGCTCCGCTGTCGGATGCCAAAGTCGTGTTCCTCAACCAATACTCTTTTGCTTCTTCGGGGGTAGAAAAGCGTTGAGGATCTCCAAAAAATGCAGGAAGAAAATAGCTTCCCTCCTCATTTTTTAAAATGAGCTGTGTGGAGCTTCCATTCTTGAAAAAATCCATGACCAGACAGATCTCCTGATCTTGGTAGCGCCCATATTCGACACGGGTCAGTGCATCATAGCTGTCAAGTGTATAGGCTTGTATATTGGTGAGGTCTATAGGACTTGTATACGCCTCAAACGGGGAGGAGAGATCCGGTCTGAAGTAACAGGCACGACACTCATCGATACAGAGAAGGGTACCCTCTCCCCTAAAGAGCTCGGATGAGCGTATATTGGATTTAAGATTCAGGGGAGTGAGCGCTTTTGGTTTTTGTTCCCCTATTTCAACCCCCTCAAAACCAAGAAAATAGACCATGGAGATAATGAGAATAACAATGAGAAGCTCTAGAAGAGAGAATCCTTTGCTCGTGTTATATCTCTGGATAGTGGGCATAAAGAGAGCTTATTTGTTACATTCACTGAAGAGAATATCTCTATTGCTCTCTTCTCCACCCTCTTTTCTGTCCGCAGCAAAGGAGATGAGTTCGAACCCTTCTCCTTTCTTGATATAGACAAAAGGTGTTTTCCATGAGTCTTTAGGCATCTCCTTGAGGTAGGGTTTTGCACGGTAATTAGGGTATTTATCCGGATCCGGGTTGCTTAACAGTGCTTCAAACCCCTCTTCTGTTTCAGGGTAGGTCCCGTTATCAAGTTTGAACATGTCGAGTCTCTTTCCCAGATCGTTCATTTTTAAACAGACTGTATCTCTTTTGGCCTCATCTGCAGCATCCATAAGTCCTGGTGCCACAACAGCAACAAGTCCTCCAAGAATAACGATCACGATGAGTAGTTCTATCAGAGAGAAACCGGCTCTTAGCGTCATGTTTTTTTTCATATATGTCCTTTAGTTTGCTTCGGTATAATATTTTGACTCAGTTCTACAAATTTTACTTTAATCGAGCTTTTAGATGGATAAAATACAGCCTGCCCAAAACAGTGTTAAGCATAGACAGGGGTTTGCCCTCCTGATCACTTTGTCGGTCCTGGCCGTTATCATCGCGTTGACCACCGTGCTTTTGAGTTATTTTGAGGAGGTCAGGCAGGATGCCAGCGATACAAACGCACTGATACAGGCAGATATATACTATAAAGATATAACAAATATATTTCAGGGGTTTAAAAATAAAAAACCCCTATTTTCTGTATTATATAGTACGGCATTACCCTTGCAGGCGCCAGAAGGTGGGTTTTCACTGCAGTTGCAGTGTGACCCCTTGTATAAAGGGGTGAATATCAACTGGCTTGGATTGGACAGCAGTGCACAAAAAACAGCCTATAGTTCCGTAGCACAAGAGCTTTTTGAAACGATTGCCCAAGAGTATAACATACAGGACCCGGGAAGATTGCAGGAGATGCTGCTTGAAGAGATAGGCGGGGAAAATAGATGGGTACAAAAAGAGCAAAGCAGGCTTCACCAAAAAAACGGTATTATATCTTACAAGCAGTTCTCAGATATCATCAGCCGTTACCAATTTGAGGTAGATGATCCCGAGATAGGAGCTGTGCCATGGAGAAAATATTTTAGTTTTTCTCCTGAAGCAGATAAAATAGATGCAGAGTACAGTTCCCCGGAGCTCCTCGCCTATCTGTTTGATATGGATGTATCAACGGTGAAAGAGTGGACGTCGCTTGAAGAGTTGACATCGCTTGTGGACAAAGGCACGCTGGAAAACTTTGTACGTGAAAATGGCGGAGAGTATGAGAAAAGAAAAAGTATTCTTGCGGGTGAAACATTTTTAGAAGCGGCAGAATGCTCGGTACGCTATGCGATGGCGGACGAGCAGTACGGATTTAGATTTGAATATATTCAGGGAGAGGCAAAATATTTTGAATTTTATGGGAAACAATAAAGAGTTACTTCTTGTACATCCTTCTATGAAGCCTGTCTCGTTGACAGAGGCTGTGAATGTCATGTTGCCGCCACAGTTCTACACGCTTAAAAAAGAAGTATTGCCTCTGCGTTACGCATATCAGGCAAAGAAGATCGCACCATCACTCTTTGAGGGCCTGCTTGAAGCAGGCGATTATGAGTATATGGTATGGAAAGAAGATGAAGCGTGGGTCTTCCTTGCTTATGATCTAGAGAAGATCGCGGCATTTTTAGAGAGTAAAGGCTTTGCCTTGGAACACGTTTCCAAACTCTTTTTTGCCCAGCAATCCGTCGACCTTTTCGAGACACCTCTTTTACTTGGAGAAGATGATGCGCTAGTCTCTCTGGACGGTATGGTCGTGGTCGTTCCAAGAGGGGCTCTTGCGGATGAGCACGCTTCTTCACAGGTCTTCGACAATCGTTTTACGCCTAAAAAAGGTATCGTACTTTCTGGCGCATACGGTTCGGTACTGAGCCTGAAGCAAGCCTCGAGGCTTGCAGCCATATTTATACTTTTTGCGCTGATGTTCTTTGTTGAGGGGAGTCGTTACAGTGATGATTCACAAGCCGGGGAGGCCAAGATGCAGGAGCTGCTTTCAGCCTATCCGGCTCTGCAGAGCACCTATACACGAGAGAGCATCATGACCAAATATAAAGCGATCGATACAGCGGAACGAAAAAAGCGGGAGATCGTTAAAATGGTATCAGGGATGATCTTTAAAGGGGTGACACTCTCTTCCTTGGAGATAGATGCCAAGAGCTACAAAATACACTTTACCTGTAAAGATGCCCAGGTCGCAAAACGTCTTACCCTGTTGGCAAGCAAGAACAATCTGAAAACTTCGGCCGTTTCAGGGAGTCATGATCTGAAGATAGAAGGTACACTATGACCTGGAAAAGATATCAGAATGAGTTGATCGCACTGGTTGCATTTGTCTTTATGCTGGGGGCCTATGGGTATAAAACGGCACAGGTCTCCTCGCAGGCCCAAAGCCTTGCCGCAGCAAAACACTCTGTAGCAGAGATCCAAGAGGTCATCTCCCTGAAGAAGATATGGGACGATACGAGAACCGGCAAAAAAGTAGAGAAGCTTCAGACGCTTGTTCCCTCTTCCAAGGTAACATGGAGCGATCAAAACAAAAAAGTGACAGCAAGCTATAAAAATTTAACGGCGGACGAGTTAAATACTTTAGTGACCAAGATCTTGAATCTTCCTGTAGAGATACAAAAGCTGAAGATACAAAAAGTCGCTTCATCTTATGATGTGGAGTTCAAATGCAAATGGTAAAAAAGAGTGGTATCGTATTGATAGTGGCCTGGTTTGCCATACTGGTACTGATGCCTAAGCAGGAATTTTACTATAAGCTGGAAGAGGCACTTTCCGAGCAAGAGATAGAACTCAATGAAGAGAAGATAGAGGAAGGGCTTTTTTCTTTGAATCTGCATCAGGTCACAGTATACTTTAAAGGTATCCCTGTGGCAACCATTGAAGAGATGGATCTGTGTACGTTACTTTTCTACAGCAGCCTGGAACTGCAGGGACTCCATGTGGATGATTCTTTAAAAAGGATGGTACCGCAAGAGACACAAAAAGCACTGCTTTCGCATTCTATCCTCTCTCCTCTGAAGGTCTCTGTAGATGCAGAGGGTTCTTTTGGCGGGATGACAGGGGAAATCGATCTGAATGCACGTACGGTACATTTGGATTTTAATGAGAGTAAGGACATAGAGATGTTAAAGCCTCAGTTGAAAAAATCTGAAAAAGGATGGTTCTATGAAACATCTTTTTAAACCTGAAGCAGTAAAGGGGCTCTGGTCGCTGTTGATTTTAGTGCTTGTGATCAAAATGGCCTGGTTTGCGGTTGAATTGCTATGGCTGCCGACCATGGGAGTCGACCATAGTGAAGAGAGAGGAGCCAAACCCCTTTACTATAGGGTCAAGTTAAGCCCCAGCGATGCAGCGGCACCTGTGACGAAGAGACCTGTACAAACCGCAGGAAGCATTCAAGATATCAAACTTTTGGCTATTTATAATGCTTCGGATGCCACTGTTGTGACGGTAGAATACAAACGTGCAACAAAAGTGCTAGCCAAAGGTGAAGCGATCAATGGATTCGTACTCGAAGGGGCAGGGAGCAATTATGCGGTCTTCAGCAAAGATGCAAAAACCTATCAGATCAATCTGATCGTCAGCAGAAAAGGGGAAGAGAGCATCAAAAGTACTCAGCCTTCTGCGGCTTCAGCCTCTTCTGCAGATCAAGTTGAAGGTGAAGTGATAGATGCGGGTGATCACAAGATCGTAGATCGCTCACTGCTGGATCACTATGCAAAAAATATGGATGATATTTATAAGAACATCGGTATCAAGGAGATCAAAAAAGGGAAGGAACTAGAAGGTTTCAGTATCTCCTTTATTAGAAAAGGATCACCTTTTGCGAAGCTCGGGATCCAAAGAGGTGATGTCATCAAATCGATCAACGGTCAAAAGATAGACAGTTACAATGCTGCGTTTGATGTGTACAAAAATATTGCAAATATCAATAACCTGACATTGGTTATTCAAAGAGGTAAAGAAGAAATGGAGCTAGAATATGAAGTTAACTAAAATTGTATTGAGTATATTGTTGGTATTGTCTGTAGGGTCATATGCGGAAGAAGAGACGGTAGATATAAACTTTCGTGACCTGAGTGTAAAGGACTTCATCGAGATGGTCTCCAAAATCACACAAAAGAATATTTTGATCGAGGCAGAGCCCACAGGAAAGATCAACTTTGTCTCCACCCAGCCCGTTAAAAAAAGTGCACTCTTCTCTTTGGCGAACTCTATACTCGGAGGTAAAGGTTTAACGATCATAGACCAGGGTGAGTATTATAAGGTGGTCAAAGGCACGGATGCAGCAGGAGAGGGGCTTGAGGTAAGCAGCTCTATCAAGGGGGAGACGATGAAAACGGTGATGTTCCCGTTAAGGAACACCAATGCAGCGGTACTTCGTGCAAAGATCAAACCACTTTTGGACAGAAGTGCAAAAGTGATCTCTTTTAAAGAAAATAATGTCTTGGCCATTACTGCGACCCCAAGAGTATTGGAATCGATTGCTAAAGTGATCAATGCTGTCGAAACAACAGGTGAAAAAAAATCAGTGGTGATCAAACTGAAAAACTCTTTGGTCAAAGATGTTTTTGCAAATGCGCAAAATATGTCGAAGAAAATCTTCCCTCAAACGATCGAGAGTGAAACCGTTGATATCTTTAAAGATGATGCGACCAATTCGATCATACTGGTAGGGCAGCCGAAGAATAACAACCGTATGATCAAGTATATCAAGCAGCTCGACATTCAGGGAGAGAGCACCACACAGAAGATGTATGTCATCAGACTCAAAAACTCCAATGTCGAGGAGATGGAGAAGATCATGAGCAAGCTGATCTCACAGATGAATGATGTGTCGATGAAGACACCGGTAAAAGGTGCAGAGCCGCCAAGTAAGGCGATGGTCGTTTCTGATATCGAAAGAAATGCACTGGTCCTGCTTGCTACAGCGGAACAGATGAAGAACATCAGGGACACGATAAATAGGATTGATATCCCTAAAGTACAGGTGTATGTCAAAGCGAAGATCGTTGAGGTTGACAGCAATATGGCACAGCAGGTAGGATTTAAATACGGATTTAATGGCGGGGCTATTACGTCCAACGGTCTCTATACGCTGGCAGGGAATATGGGAGCTTCTGCACTGCAAATCTCTCCGGCACTTTTGAGCTTTTTGAATGCGAATACAAACAACTTTGAAGGGTTTGATCCGAATGGGAATCCGATCTACTCTAATGAACCCGCTTTCTCGTTTGATGCAGTGGACAAGGTTTTTGCTTTGGGTGCTACGCTTGACCTTTTGGAAAACAATGGTGCAGCACGTATCCTGAGCGAGCCCTCTGTGCTTTGTACCAATAACAAAGAAGCCGAGATCTATGTCGGTCAGACGATGTCCATCTTGACCCAGGCACAGCAGTCCACGACAGGTGTCTCCAATGTGGTCAACAACTATTCAAGAGAAGATATCGGCCTGAGTCTTAAAGTGAAACCACGACTCTCGAGCAACAACAAAGTCACGTTGGAGGTGGAGACCATACTGGAAGATATCGATCCTTCTTCGGCGCAAATGGCAGACAGGCCAACGACGACAAAAAGAACCGTGAAGACCAATGCGATCGTGAACAACGGCGAAATGATCATTCTGGGCGGATTGATCAAGAGAACAGGCGGTAAAGGGATCTCTAAAGTGCCACTGCTGGGAGACATTCCTGTTTTAGGAGAGTTGTTCAAGCATACTTCAGATATAGAGCAGGAACAGAATGTCGTGATCTATCTCACCCCGTATATTGTAAGAGAAAGTGGTGACCTCCAGAAGTTGAAAAGTATGCTGGCTGAACTCGAAGAGGTACAGGACAGATATAATACTTTCTTCAATGAAGCACTGGAAGAAAAAACAGGTATCTCTGCTGAAGAGGCCATTGTCCCTGCAAGCAGAAGGATCCAGAGAAAACCTAAAAGTAATTTAAGTATCTTAGAGGAAGTATGATGCAGTTTCCCCGTCTTAAGGATGTAAACCTTGACCCTCTCTGGGAAGAAGAGATCAACCACAAGCTCGCGATCAAGCACGCTTTGCTCTTTTCTATGATCGATGAGGTCAAAACCTGTATCGTTGAGGAAAAGACACTGGGCGATGCACTCAACTATCTATCAAAACTCTCGTTGGACTATCCTGTCACCATCGTGGATGCAGAGAGCTTTGAACGGTTAAAAAATAAATTTTTGGAGATCCAGACAGGATCTGATTTTGATGAGATGGCAACGACTTCTGAAGAGCTCATAGAAGTTGAGTCTGATCTGCTTGAATTTATCCGTAATTCCCAGGACCTGCTTTCAAGTGAAGAGTCTGCACCTATCATCAAGCTGGTCAATTCACTCTTTTTCCAAGCGCTCCAAAAAGGGGCAAGCGATATTCACATTGAGAGCGGAGACAAGAAGGGTGAAGTGCGTTTACGTATAGACGGTGCGCTCAAAAAACATCTTGATCTTGATAAAAGTATCGTGAATCTGGTCATCAACCGTATCAAAGTCATATCAAATCTGGATATCTCTGAAAAGAGAGTACCTCAGGATGGACGTACTCAGTTGGCGATCTCCGGAAAAAGCATTGATGTAAGGGTTTCCATACTCCCTACCTATCATGGTGAAAGGATCGTGATGCGGATCCTTGCCCAAACAGAGCATATCCCGACACTTGAATCCTTAGGCTTTGTAGATGAGATCACGCAGGACCTCTATAGACTTCTCAACCATGCCCATGGCATGATACTGGTAACCGGTCCTACGGGTTCAGGTAAATCAACCACGCTGCATGCCTGTCTGCAGCATATTGCCACACCGGACAAGAATATCATTACCGTAGAAGATCCCGTAGAGTACAATGCAGACAACATCTCCCAAATACAGGTAAACAGCAAAGTAGGGCTTACCTTCGCCGCAGGGTTACGTTCTATTTTGAGACAAGACCCGGACATTATCATGGTAGGGGAGATACGTGATAACGAAACTGCAGAAATTGCGCTGCGTTCAGCATTGACCGGTCACCTGCTTCTCTCCACCCTGCATACCAATGATGCAACGTCAGCCTTAAGCCGTTTGATGGATATGGGGATAGCAAACTTTCTTGTCTCTTCTACCCTGTTGGGTGTACTGGCCCAAAGGCTTACACGTAAACTCTGTGAACACTGTAAAGAAGAGACCAAGCTAGCGCCTGCCATAACACAAGAGATAGGTGTACCAGAAGAGAAGATCTTCTTTAAAGCCGTAGGATGCAAAGCGTGTGATTTTACAGGATATAAAGGCAGACAGGCCATTGGAGAACTTTTTATCATTGATGATAAGGTCAAAAAGATGATGAAAGATGATTTCAATGACCATCAGATCAGAGAAGCGATGAAGAGAGATGGGATGAAAACCATCGCCGATAAGCTAAAAGCGATGCTGTTAGAAGGGCAAACCAGCTATGAAGAAGCGATCCGTGTCGGGCTTATGGACGGCTAAGGTCCATGATCCATCGTAAAGCATTCACCCTTTTAGAAGTACTTATCTCCATTGCCCTTATGGGCATCGTGATCGTAGCCCTTTTCTCTTCCGTAGATATGATGCAGGACTCCAATCAGCAACTTGCCCAATATTTGGAAAGGTCTAAAAAAACCACCAATGTCACCAAAGTGCTGTATATGGATATGATCAATTCCGATGGCAATATCACGATCACAAAAGATGAATTCAACAGAGTCTGCATCGGAGAGACACGTAACTCGCTCTATGCGTTACCTTCTGCGAAAGTCTGTTGGGTCGTGCTTAAAAAAGACAACACACTGGCACGGATCGAAGGGAACGGGTACCATTTACCTCTGCGCTTAGAAGAACGGGTTGAAATTGATCCTGTGATGACAGGGATAGAGCTCTTTGATCTCTACCATGAAAAAGACAAGATCCTGGTACTGATACAGCAGCAAGGAAAAGAGCCTATCAGTTTTATGTTACAGGGCATTGTCAAGCCTGAGAAAAAGAAGGCACCTACCGACAAAAATGCAACGACGGTTCCGTCAACACCGCTATAGCATCTGTTTTTCTCCTCTACAGAATAATCCAACGAACTTTTGCTAAAATAGACTGTAAGTATTTTTATCAGGAAGGATCTGGGCATGGAAGAGATCTATGAAAAGTTAGGACTGTTTTATCTGGGGAAAGAGATAGAGAAGCAAAGTATGGAGGCAACAGAGGCCCTGACACTGCTGAAAAACAAAAACTTTACCACCCATGCAGCGATCATAGGAATGACAGGCTCAGGTAAGACAGGATTGGGGGTAGGCCTTATAGAAGAAGCCGCCATAGACAATATTCCTTCCATCATCATAGATCCAAAAGGAGATATGGGAGACCTGTGCCTGACCGATCCAAGTTTTTCAGCTGCCTCTTTTGAGCCATGGGTAGCAGATGAAGCAAAGTCCAAAGAGACCGATCCTCATGAGTATGCCCAGAAGATAAGCACTATGTGGAAAGAGGGAATAGAGAGTTGGGGACAAAGTGTAGAACGGGTACAAAAATTCCATGAGGTAAAAAAAACCATCTATACCCCGGGCAGTTCAGCCGGTGTCTCTGTGAACATTATGAGCTCTTTGGAAGTACCTCCGGCGGAGATACTTGAAGAGAGCGATACCTTTGCCTCCTATTTGAAAAGTACCACCACATCATTGCTCTCTTTGGTGGGTATACATGCGGACCCTTTGGAGTCCAAAGAGTATATCCTGCTCGCACAGATCATCACAAGATCATGGGTCGAAGAGGAAGATCTCAGTATAGAAAGTATCATAGGAAAGATACTTAACCCATCATTTAGCAAGATAGGGGTATTGTCTCTGGACGATTTTTATCTGCAAAATGACCGTTTCAAATTGGCTGCCAAATTCAATGCACTGCTTGCTAGCCCAAGTTTTTCACTTTGGCTGCAGGGAGAGAGTCTGGATATCCAAAAACTGTTGTATGATGAAAACGGCAAAGCCAAAGTAGCCATTTTCTCTATCTCTCACCTCAATGATGATGAGCGTATGTTCTTTGTCACCCTGCTGCTCAATAGATACATTGCATGGATGCGCCGTCTAAGCGGTACTTCTGCACTGAAGACACTCCTCTATATGGATGAGATCTTTGGATTCTTTCCTCCTACCAAGAACCCGCCAAGTAAAGAGCCTATGCTGCTTCTCCTCAAACAGGCAAGGGCTTTTGGTGTAGGCGTGGTACTGAGTACGCAAAACCCTGTAGATTTGGACTATAAAGGGCTTTCAAACATAGGCACTTGGTTCATCGGAAGACTGCAAACGACACAGGACATAGAGAGAGTGATCGATGGGCTTGGAGGAAAAGTAGGTTCAAACTTTGAGAAGAACGAGATCAAGCATCTCTTGGCCAATCTGAAAAAAAGAACTTTCTTCCTTAAAAGTGCGCATTTGGATGATATCAGGCTCTTCAGTACACGTTGGGTGATGTGTTATTTGAAAGGGCCACTCAAAAAAGATGAGATCTCTATGCTCATGCAGAGGCAAAAATCGATACAGAAAAGTGAAGCACAACGTGTAGAGAGTCTAGTTCAGCATACCTCCCAGCTGGAAAGTTATCAGACGATCGATGCATCTATCCCCCAATACTACGAACCTGATGCATCAGCACAAAATATATTTTCTCCCACATTGGGGGCCAAGGTAAAAATACATTTTTACCAACAACGAAAAGGTATCGATTGTGAGAGAATGATCGAACTTTATCTGGCATTGGATGAAACACAGCAGCGTATTGCATGGGAGGATGCGGTCGAGGAAACGCTCGGATTTGACAGGTTTCCCCATACACCCCCTTCAAATGCGAAGTTCCATCCTCTACCTGAGATTGTTTTAAAAGACAAGAGATTGGCAAAAGCAGTAAGAGAACTGAAAGAGACCCTTTACCGCGAGCACACCTTGGAACTGCTGCGTTGTCTCTCGCCCAGGCTGGAATCCAAGGTAGATGAGTCACGTGCTGACTTTATGGTGCGTTTGCAAGATGGACTGAATGAACAAAAAGAGATGGAGATAGAGAAACTTCAAGTACGTTATAGCAGAAAAGAGAAAACACTTCTGGAAAGACTTTCCCGTGCCAAAGAGCGAGTGGAAAAAGAGGCATCAGATTCGACAGGATCCATGATAGATGCAGGCATCGCTGTCCTTGGTGCTCTGTTCGGACGTTCCAATCCGACAAAGATAGGCCGAGCTGTCAGTAAAGGAAGCAAGATCCTTAAAGAGCGCGGAGAGATGAGTATAGCAGAAGAACGTATGGCAACCATAGAAGAAGAGATAGAAGCACTTGAAGTTGAAATGGAAGATAAAATAGATGCTTTACAGGAAAAATACAGTGTAGACAACTGTGAAATAGAGACAGTGAACATTAAGCCAAGAAAGAGCGATATAGATGTGGAGAGTTGTGCAGTTGTCTGGAGGGTAAGTAACGTTTGATCATCGTGAAACGATTCACGATGAGAGTGGTGGAACCGAAATGAGAAGCCATGAAGGCAAAAGGTTTACCCTTTACTCCCCGGTTTGATCGCAGTACTGCCCTTTTTACACATAGGACACTCTTCTGGAGAAAACATTTCAAAAGTAAAATCATCCAGTGCAAAGAGTGGGACATCATTTGGAAGACTGCACGCTTCTTTCGCCTCAGTATTACTGTCCACACGTTTACAAAAACCTCTGTTTGCCAGTGCTGCGAAAGCAACAACTTCTCCACCCAGTGCTTCTATAGCCTTGGCCGCCTTCAGGGCAGAGCCGCCGGTCGTGATAATGTCTTCACAAATGATGATCTTCTCACCCTTTGCTACTTCAAACCCACGACGCAGTTCCATACCTCCCTCTTTCTTTTCAACAAAGATAGAACGTACATCCAGTGAACGTGCAAGTTCATAACCGGCAAGTACACCGCCTAAAGCAGGTGCACACACTGTATCCACTTCAATACCGTGTGATCGGATCATCTCTGCCAGCGCATCCGTAAGCAAGGAGGCCTTTTTAGGGTATTCAAGGACTTTGGCACTTTGAAGATATCTGTTTGAGTGATTGCCGCTTGCTAGAAGAAAGTGCCCTTCAAGCAGAGCATTTGCCTCTTTATATGCTTTTTCTACATCATAAGCTTTTTGCATAGTTAAACCTTAAGGATATCAGCTTCTTTAGCTTTGAATGTTTCGTCTACCTTTGCAATATATTCATCTGTGATCTTTTGGATCTGCTCTTGCGCTTTTTTAGATTCATCTTCACTGATCTCTTTGTCTTTCTCAAGTTTTTTGATCTTGTCATTACCATCTTTTCTTACATTTCTGACAGCAATTTTTGCATGTTCAACCATACCTTTGGCCTGTTTAACGATCTCTTGTCTCTGTTCGCTTGTCATCGGTGGGAAAAAGAGTTTGATGAAGTCCCCGTCATTGTTTGGATTCACACCGATGTTTGCTTCCTGGATCGCTTTTTCGATCACGGGAAGAAGATTTTTTTCCCAAGGCGTAATACTGATCGTTGTCGCATCTGTCGCGATCACACTTCCTACCTGGTTGAGGGCTGTCATTGTTCCATAGTAGTCCACTTTAATGTTATCTACGATACCCGTAGTTACTTTTCCCGTTCTAAGTGAAGAAAAGTCTCTTTTAAGGGCTTCAATACCCTTTTGCATATTTGCTTTTGTTTGTTCAAAAATCTCATTTACCATAACTATCTCCTTATTGTATCTTCTGATAAAGGCCTAGGATGTCATCAGAAGGTTCAGCTATTATTTAGGGAAATTTTACCCTTTTTTACCTTGTTATGTATTTAGAGAGTAGGTCGAGAGGAGTATATAAAGAAGGAAAAACTTCTTTATACGGTGTTAGTTGGCAGCGGGTGCAGCTGGTGCAGAAGGTGTGGTGTTTTGCGGTGCTGTTGGTACTGCCGGTACAGCGGCATTATTTGCAGGTACGATAGTGTCTGCAACAGATGCAGTATTTGCTGTGGTATACAGGTATCCCAATACTAAGGTATTAACGATAAATGCAAATGCAAGCGTAAATGTAAGTTTTGCAAGAAAACCAGTCGGTCCTTTTGCACCAAATACAGATTCATTGCTTCCACTGTATGCGCCAAGACCTATGCTTGAACTCTTTTGCAACAGTACTGCGATCGTGATCGCTATTGCAAGTATGATTTGTACGATTAAAAGTGTTGATGTCATCTATGCCTCTTTATGTGATTGGATAGCCCATTGAAATTTGGGTATAATTTCGGCGATTATACCCAAAAAAGTTTGAAATGGTGATGAAGCGCATCATTTCGTGCAAAAGGAGAGAAGCCGTGTCTACTGTTATTCAGGAGTTCTCCCGTTTTGCACATGAGTATGATACCTACAATGTCATCCAGGCAGAGGTTGCCAAAGCATTGGTAGAACAACTTCCCCCCTCTCATTATACGACGATCATAGATATCGGCTGTGGTAGTGGAGAGGTCTATAAGAACCTGTTGAACCATGATCTTTCCTTTGATCAGCTTCTCGCGCTGGACTCTTCGCCAGAGATGCTGAAGATACACCCCTCATCAGAGAAGGTCAAGAAAATTTGTGCGGACTTCAACAAGCCTGGAACTTTTGAGAACCTTTCATGTTCACCAGGGAATCTTCTTCTCTCCTCTTCAGCTTTGCAATGGAGTAAAGATCTGGATTTCACGCTTTCTGAGATCTCAAAAAAGGCATCCCATGCCTATTTTGCCATTTTTACCTCCCATACGTTTAAAACGTTGCATGAAACAGCCCAGATCACTTCACCTATTTACCCTGAATCTGTGCTGAGAGAGACGATAGAGAAATACTATGACGCTGCATTTGAAGTAAAGAAGTATAAATTGCACTTTGAGAGTGTACGCGAAATGTTCAGTTATATTAAAAAAAGTGGTGTCAGCGGAGGAGAAAAGCAACTGACATACAAACAGACCAAAGAACTTATGAAACATTACCCTTTGGATTATCTGGAGTTTGAAGTTCTATTCGTGAAAGCTACTTCTCTATCACATTCTTCTGCATAAAAAATGATTTTTCTACCGCATACAGGCCATAACGAACCTCTTTGAAGAGTTCCGATAATGTATGGTCTACCAGTTTAAAGCTCTCTTCAAGGACACGTGCAGACTCCTGTGCTCTTGAAAAGTTTGCTATGATCAAGTCATTGATACTGCTACGGGACAATTCAGAAGTGATACTTTCTTTTTGTACATCGTTCTCTATATCTCTGTATTGTAGACGATTTTGGTCATAGGCAGGCTGGAGTTTATGTCGCAGTTGTTTCAGGGAAGAAGTTAAAGATTGATCATCATAGATATAACGGTTGATATCTTCTATCACCCGTATACCCTCTTTCAGTCGGTTAAGATTGGCATCGATAAGACGCGCAATCTTTTCCGAAGTCTCTTCTCTAGTCATCACTTCCGAAGATACCAAGAAGCTGGAGGAGTGCTGTAAACATATTGAGGAAGTCCAGGTAAAGAGATACCGCTGCATCTACCGGTGAGTCATAGGCCCCATTTGCGATGTTCTGTGTATCATAGATCGTAAAGATACTAAACAGAAGCAAAATACCTGCAGTAATGATGACATGCATCATAGGACTTTGAAGTATAAACATATTGACCAATGATGCAATGATCACTACGATCAGTGTGATAAAAAGCGGTTTTCCCCAACTTGAGTAATCTGTTTTGCTGTTAATGGCAAACAGACTCAATGCACCAAAAAGAACAGAGGTCATAAGGAATGCATTTCCGATCACCGCACCATTCCCAGCACCGATCAGCGCAGCCAAAAGTGGTACCAATGAAACACCGGTTAAAAAAGTAAATGCAAAAAGCATTGCCATGTTCAGTCCGGCTTTGCCTCTTGACATACTCAGTCCAAAGAACAGTATTAAAAGCTCAGCACCGAAAATGAACCACTTGTATTGCATGATCGTCTCAGCATAAGGCATCGTTGCATAAGCACCTGCAGCTGCAGCGATCATACTCGCAGCCAAGAGTTGATATGTTTGTTTCATAAAGCTTACAGATGCGCCTTCTTGAACGTATCCAGCTTCTGCTGATGTATAGTCTCTATCATATAAAGCCATGATAATATTCCTTCAATTATAAATTTAATGAGAAAGTATAGTCCACAGAGATTAATCTAAGGTTAATAATAGCATTTACTCTTTGGCTCTTTCTTCTTGTAACTTTTTGTACTCGTCCTGTGCTTTCTGTGCCTCTGTTTTACTGCTTTGGATCTGTGCTATACTTTTTTCTTCTACACTTGAAGTAGGCACTTCAGCAGTATCCATGCAGGCAGATAATAAGAATAGAGCAGGAAATAGAAAAAGTAGGCGCATACGTATTCCTTGAGTGTTGACTGAACTTAGGATTATAAAATACAAAACATAAATACTAGGCATAGAGGGTCAATTTTATATATAATGATGTAAGTAAAAAAAATTTTTCAAGAAATTTAGCATATTTCGCGAAAAACCCTTGACATGAAAGATGTTCGGTGCTATAATACGCGTCCACAAACACAGAGACCTAGGCTGAGTTAGCCCA